>NZ_JANWTB010000042.1:0-588 GCF_024919535.1 Lysinibacillus sp. A4
ATCTGATTTCTCTAATGTTCGGATACGCGCATTTGCTTCATGAAGTTGACCTAATAATTCATCACGTTCCATAGATAAATGAGAATAAGCACCGTCAATTTCTCCTGAATAATCTTCATTTTGCATCTCCTCCAATTGACTAATTGCAATTCGCTCACTCTTTTGAGCAGCTTCGACCTGTTCTTCGAGGATATATGTCTGTTCTAGCAATTCGGTAACATCGGACTCACTTTTCGCTAGACGTCTCTTTAGGTCAGCTAATTCGCGAGAAGTCATCTCATCTATTGTCTTTTCTTGTCCGTTCGGCAACACATGCGGCTTCTCAATTACTTCCGTTATATCGCCAACTGTGCTTGAAATCTGCGCTAATGTTAGCAATTTAGTAAGCGACTGACCCGACAGCGCTGACGCATGCTCGTTTAATTCCGTATACACCTGGATGAATCGCTGTGCCTGGCGTGGATCAATATCCATCGACTGTAGCCATTCCGTCCATTTGCCCGACTCAATGACGTTCTCTTTGACGTGTTTTAGATGCTTACCAATTTCGAAGATTGCTTCGCCTGCTTTACGCATGTTCTTACGAAT
>NZ_JANWTB010000005.1:0-420538 GCF_024919535.1 Lysinibacillus sp. A4
GATTACGAGCGTCTTTTCTAATATCGTTGGCTACGTAGTGCCTATTATTCAATCCGTTTGGACCACAGCGCAGCCGATACTTGGCGCTTTGGGCAACGCATTAAAAATCGTAGCTGATATTGCGATGTTAGCATGGAATAACGTATTAGCGCCTGCGATTAACTTCGTTATGAAGTCGTTTCAGATGCTTTGGACAGTCGTAGGTCCTGTGTTAGAGCTTTTCGGTTCTGTTATCGGAGCAACTTTCGCAGTATTACGACTAGCTTGGGACACAATCGTCGGGCCATTCGTCGCATTTCTGGCAGGCGCATTTACGCAAGCGTTCGGAGCAGCTACGGAAATCGTAAAAGCATTGACTCCGGTATTCCAGACTGTGGGTAACTGGATTAGCACAGCGGCAGGCTATCTTAAAGAGTTTGCGTCGATTTTAGGCAACATCAAAATGCCCGATTGGATCGGTAAAATCGGTTCTGGCGCTGTGAAATGGGCTAAGAACTTAGTTCCTGGCGGAAACAATAAGCCGGACGGGTCGCATTACAACGGACTGGCGCGCGTACCATTCGACGGCTATCTAGCTCGACTTCACCGTAATGAGATGGTATTAACGGCGCAAGAGGCGGATCAATACCGCTCGCTTTTAAGTGGAAGAACATCGGGTTCGAGTTTTGATCATATAAAGTACGAACAGGTAGAGCGAGGCGTGGTAAATAAGGCAACCTACAAATCGTACAGCACAACAAATGTCCCTAGTAGTGAGAAAAGTACACCTAGCGTTGTTAACATTACTCCTACGTTTAATGTTGAAAAGATGGAAGTTCGAGAAAATGCAGACATCGACAAGATTGCGTTAGGGTTAGCAAAATTAATAGAAAAGCAGGCGATGCAAGTTGCTTATTAAACCAAAGGTTCCTATAGAAGGTAGTGGTGGTACGCGGTTGGTTGGGATAATGCAGGCCGTGGGATATAATCCTGGCGGTACTCTAAAGATAGCAACCGTTACGAGTGAGAATCCAATTAGTATTCTCCTGGACGGTGACACAATTGATACGCCTGATCCTTTTCTCGTGTGCAATCCGCAATTATTGCCTTACACTGAAACGGTGAGGATAAACGGTCAAGTCGCGACTATTGAATACGAGAATAAGCTGAAAGTAGGCGTTCGTGTGTTAGTTTTCGAAGCAGAACATCAGCAACAACTATATGTATTATCGTTATCGGATGAATGACGAAGAAGGCAGGCGCTTAAATGTGCTTGTCTTTTTTATATTAAAGAAAGGAAGTAGATGAAATGAAACGATCATCAACTATGGAAGAAATAAAAGCGGACATTGAGCGTTTACAAAGTGAGATTGATGCGGCAAATATGGAGCGAGGTTATTGTAAAATACCGTTCCCACCTGTTAGTGACGTTTGGGCAGAACAGGCATATAAACGTAATTTAGCAGACATAAAGGCGTTTTTAGCAGATTACGCAGAATTATTACTAACGGCAAAGGAAATTGTACCGTTGGGTGAACAAGAACGTGTTAACGATTGGTTAGGTATGCTAAAGGTTGCGAGAGAAGCAAAGGATTTAATACTAGGTTCTACGTGTACACTGATTGCTGCTTTATTACGGATCGCTACAAATGGTAATAGTAGAATGCACTTCGCAAATTTAGCGGATATGCTTGTAAGTATCATTGAAGAAACACCTTATTCCGTTTATTTCGAGGATGCTTATAAAGGTGACTATGACGGAAATTTTGATCAATACTACGCTGATAAACGAGAGGAGTTAGTTAAATGGCAAGTAAACTAGAAGGTATTTTAAAAGAACTGACGGCCGATCAGGCGAAGGCTGCCGAATTAATTTATGAAAACGATCTATTACCGAAGGGTAAGCGTCGTTCTTATGTTGACATTGCAAATGAGATTGGCGTATCTGATCGAACATTGCGTAAATGGAGACAGTTGCCTGCGATGTTAGATTATAAGTCAGCGGTAACGGATACGTATTTAGCTGATAATCGTACACGGGTTATGCAGGCGCTTATTAACGAATGTGAGGCGGGTAATGCCTCGATGATGAAACTATACATGCAAACGATGGGTATGCTCGTTGACAAGGCGGAACTTGAGATTAAAGCGCCGACAGCCGATCCAGATGCAGTTGCAGCTAAGTTGGCGAGTATTAAAGCACGCTTATAAATAGCGATATATCAACGTTTTAGAGCGTTAAAGTGTTAAATGGCGGTGGTTGGCTTCGGCTGACTGCCGTCTTTTTTTGCGTTAAAGGAGCGTTGAGGCTTCCGTTTGATTCCGAAATACGAGGAAACATCGGGTAGAAGGCGCTGGCGGACGCGCTACCTTGAAAACAAATCGTTATCTGACAATTTATCCGATATTTTATACAGCATTTTATGCAGTATTGTAACGCATGTATAAACAGAGATAGTCGCAAGAATTGCGGTATATCAACAATGTATAAGGTTGTGTATATATTGTTTTTATGAAGAAGTTGAAAAAGTCAGTTGTATCAACGTTTCGTAGCTATTTTTAGTTTACATAATTAAGCTTATGGGAAGTTATAAACGAATATTTATTCAGTCTGTATTCATTGCGTCAATTTAGCGTCGAATAAATCGAAAATTCCCCAAGCCGCATATTTCCTACAGGCGCTTTCTGCTGTCCGATAATTACAGATACTATTTTAAAAACAAGCCGACTTTTTGCGCTGTCAGACGTAGCGAAAATAGTTGTGTCGGATAGTAGTGCGTGTGGAATCGTCTGAATGCTGCCTATTGCATAGGTTATATATGTTATTTATTACTATTTTAGGAATATTTTAATCTGATTTAACTTGCGTCAGTTTTGCGTCATAGCGATTTCTCCGTAATATAACAATATCTCAAAGTGCTACCGAATAATATCGGACGACTTTCCTTCAATTCTCTTTATATAGTTGAGGTAATTTTGCGGATACCTAGCTGTTTAAATTTACGCTAGAATAGCGAAGTGAAAGCGAGATGATTAAAAATGTGGGAAAAAGATTCGTTTACTATCGGAGAGATTATGGAGGAGTTAAATCTAACGGATGGTCAAATTCGCATAATTCTTAGTAAAATGCAGGATCGTGTAGACTTTAGCGAGAAGTTACGGAATGGGGAACGTAGATTAAATAACCTAGAGGTAGCCGTAATTGAATTTGTACATGCACGTACCAGTAAAGAGAGAATACAAGATGACGCTTGCGATTTAGCGGTTTCTATTTTTTATCGAGATAATAAACCTAAAATAATAAAGGAATATCTAACGTCTGAAATTGAGAGATTGGAAAAAACCGAATAAGTTTTATTGCAGAGCGTGTTGATAGTAGTGTATATTGGAAAAAAGAAGATAGTTATTAATAGGCGACTATCTAATATGTGGGATTAATAAAATGTAATATAGTTAATTATATAACGAATGAATAGGAGCCTCGGTATTACCTGTTCTCACAAAACGTGGGACTAACTCGTATGTCAGGCGTTAAGGACCGTAAAGTCATTTACATCACAGGTGGTCTACTTGTAGCATTAGGCTTCCTACCAAAAATCGCAGCATTAACAACGATTATTCCAACATCTGTACTAGGTGCGGCAATGCTTGCGATGTTCGGTATGGTGATTACACAAGGTATGGGCATGCTTGTACCTGTTATGAATGAATCAGCAGAAAACGCAATGATTGCAGCGATTGCAGTAAGTTTAGGTGTCGGTGTATCCGTTGTTCCTGGCATTTTTGATGCACTGCCAACAAGCGTTTCAATCTTAACGTCAAATGGTATTGTTTGTGGTTCAGTCACAGCGATTATCCTAAATATTTTATTCAACATGATTGGGCCGAAGCATAAAAAAGACCCGATGCATGGGGAAGTTTAAAAAGATAATTAAATAACATTCATCTAAATATTTTACATATTTTGATGAAAAGAATAGTGTCATCTACTTTTATCTATTGATATAGATTTAAGGAGGTGGCATTTTTTTGTCGTAATAGATTAAACTATTGATTATGATTTTAGATTAAAATTTGTTCCGTTAAAATAACTTTAGACAGTCATCTTGAATGTTTAACATTAGACTAAAAGGGAATGTAAAATAGAGTTGTTGAAATCGCATGTAACTCTCTCTTTCAACATATACTTATATAAAAACTACTCTCAGAAAGGTCTAGCATAAATGCAAAGTATTGTTTTAATTTTAATTCTACAATTAGTATATGTACCTTTTTTAACATTACGAACTATATTTTTAGTAAAGAATATCACGTTCCTTGCTGCGATATTTGGGATGCTGGAGATGTTGGTGTATGTATTTGGCCTTTCACTCGTTTTTAGTGGGAAGCAAAGTATGTTATCTATGGTTGTCTATGCAGTTGGGTTTGGATTAGGTATATTTTTAGGAGCAAAAATAGAACGAAAGCTAGCGATAGGCTATGTTTATACAACCATTAATACGCAAAATAAAAATGAAGAGCTTGTGAAATTTCTTCGCCACGAAGGGTTTGCAGTCACGATTTATATAGGAGAAGGGCGAGATAGTAACCGCTATAAATATGAGATCTTAACGAAGAGGAATCGTGAAGGAGAGCTCTTTCAAATAGTAGAGCAATTTGAGCCGAATGCGTTTATTATCTCGTATGAGCCTAAATCATTTAAGGGCGGCTTTTTACTTGCTCGTATGAAGGCCAAGCAAAAATAATAGTCAATATGAGAGGACCTTCGCTAAAAGCGAAGGTCCCTTTTTACATTTTTGTTTCAACCCAGTTTTTGAATAAGTCATAATCTGTATAGACGGTTTCTTTGTAACTCATTGCTTGTAAAATTGTATGTTCTATAAATACATTTCGTTCTTTACCGATCGCTTTTAAAATCTCCTCCTCGCTGTGATAGGTAAAAACATGAGAATAATCGATGTCAGCTCGTGCATGTATTTTAGCGGCGATTTTCCCCATAAGTGATGTTGTTGTAAAGTAATCCTCTACATCCTTATAGTTTTTAGGCTTAATCTTCTTTTTATAAGGAGAACGTTCTCGAATATAAAATTCCTGACCATTCATTGTAATAAAGGCTAAATGTGGATCCTCTAAGTGGTGCATGGCTTTTTGAGTTCCAACTACTCGTGCTCCTTGGTGCTCATAATGAGCCCAAAACAGATCCTGATAGGGAAGAAAGTAGGCAGGAATGGCTGTGCGTACTTCTTTCATTTCTAACACTAAATTTTCAACCCCTGATGCACCCTTTTCATCTTCCACTAAAATATAGTAACGTTTTAAACCGATAGAAGCTGTCCCAGAGCCATACTTATAAGCTATGTCCCTAATTTTATAAGTAGAAAGTGCGTTTGAAATGGCACTGTATTCCTCAGCAGTGACTGGTTGAATTTCTTCACTCCATAAGAAAGCACGTTCGCCATCTTCATTGAGATACGTAATATCTTGTAAAAAGTAAGATCTTTGGCGTTTTTCAAGCTTTTTCAATAACCTCTTTGCGGGTCCCTTTGTATTATCTTTTGTGAAAATGAGTGTTAGAGGATCATCCTGTTTACGCTCAAATCGTTTTAGTTGATTGATATAACTATTAAGAAAATGTTGAATAGCCTTTTCTTGAGTTGTTTTATGTAAGTCTTGTTCTTCTAAATAAAGTGCAATACTAATACTCATACGAATAATATCGTATAAATAAGAACCGACATAGCCCTCATCGAAATCATTGACATCAAAAACAATGGAGCCTGCTTCATTTTGAAAAGCACCGAAGTTATCCATATGCATGTCACCTTGAATCCAAGTCGGTTTTCTATCAGGAGTATGGAAGATTGAAGCGGATTTTGTCATATCAAAATAAAAGAGATAGGCACTCCCACGGAAAAAGCGAAAAGGACTTTCAAGCATTTTACGGTATTTCTCCAAGCGCTGTACCTCTGTTAAGCGCATTCGTTGACCATCAAACTCTTCAAAGATTGTTTCCAATTGTTCTTGTCTTAAAAAAGTTCTAGTATGTTTAACTTGTTCCAATAATGCATGCTCCATATCATAATCCCCTTTGTTAATTTAAAATTTATCTGTATATACGGAAATAAATTGAATAAGTTTCGAAGAAATTTAGCAAATGCACTCGATAAAAATGGCTAATCATCTAAGGTTATTTCATAACATGTTCAATAACCTATTTTCATACTATAAGACATGCATAGACACGGAGGGGGGTTGTATGTATTTCTTTACAAAAAGTCTAGTTATTATAATAGGAAGTATTTCATTGTCGTTAGGAATAAACTTATTTTTAACGCCCTATGAAATTTTAGATGGGGGAGTAGTAGGGTTAGCGCTAATATTACATTATTTATATAAGCTCCAAATTGGTTTAATGATTATTATCATTAGTATTCCAATTTTTATTATTGCGTGGTTTAAATATAAAACCTATTTTTACAATAGTATACATGGCTTACTAACGTCTTCCTTCATTATCGATTTTTTAAAGCCTGTCCGCAATCTTGTGCAAATTGATGCGCTCTATAGTGCCATTCTTGGAGGAATACTTGTAGGCTTTGGTATTGGTCTAATGCTGCGATTTCAGACAAGCACAGGGGGGACTGACTTGATAGCACAATTTATCTGTGATAAAACGGGTATCAATGTTGGGATATTAATATTTTTTATTGATTCCATCGTGATTGTTATAGGTGGCTTTCTCCTATCCACCTCGACCTTGCTATTATCTATAATTACAGTGCTAGTTGTGGGGATTACGACAAGCATTATTACTAGTCGAGTTTAATAAACATAAAAAAAGTTCCAGTATAAACTGAAACTATTTTGGGGTCTGATTATCGAGTGCTTTCATTAGCTTCTTTTTTGGATGTGCGGGTTTCACTTCGGCAATTAGTATAGCTAGTAAAATAAGGACAGCACCAACGACCATACGGCTTGTTAGCATTTCATGCAAGAAGATAACGGATAAAACCATGCCGAAAAAAGATTCCGTTGATAGTATAATCGCAGCCTTTGTGGCAGTTGTATATTGATTGGCCACATTTTGGAAAAGATAAGCTATTGTTGTAGAAAAAATCCCTAAGTAAACAAGAGAGTAAATTGCCTCTTTTTCAAGTGACGTAGGAATTTCACCCTGACTAATGACAACTAGAACACCTATGAAGGATGCTGTGAGAAACTGAATAATAGTTAGAGCAATGGCATCTTCTTTTTGAACAAAAAGGTTTGTACAAAAGATATCAAAGGCAAAAGCAACAGCACAAGCTAATGATAGGGCATCACCTATATTCATTGTCAATGAGCCTTGTAATGATAAAAAGCCAATGCCTACAATTGCCATTATCGAACCAATGATTTCGTAGCCATCGATACGCCGTTTATAAACGGCATATGCTATTAAAGGAACAATAATGACATTAACTGCGGTTAAAAAGGCATTTTTAGATGGTGTTGTATATTGCAGTCCGACTGTTTGAAGGGCAAACGCTATATACAAAATCGTACCTAATAAAGCTCCCTTCCAAATTACTGATCTCGAAGCCTTTTTTAAGCGGGCGCCAAATAAAACGCTTAATATGATTGAAGCTAATAAAAATCTGCCAGCCATTACTTGATATGCTGTTAAATATTCTAGAGCAATGGCCGTTACAACAAATCCACTACCCCACACGATTGCAGTAACTAATAACATGCCATCAGCTATGTAAGTTTTCATGTGTTCTTCCTCCTAACTTCAATAGAATAGCATAAGAGAGAAGAAAAGAATTTGATTTTATTTCTAAATATTCAGGCGTTTTTTTGTACTTATTCCAAAGCGATTAGTCACTGGTCATTTTGCTATGTAATAAGTACAATTTAACGGCTGCAGCTAGGCGTTCATAAAAAACATAATCATTATCTATGGGGGCTACTAGCTGACGTATTTTAGCCATACGATAGCGAATTGTATTTGGATGACAGAATTGTGCTACAGCAACTTCCTTAATATTTCCTTTTTTAATGATATAAGTTATGGCAGTCTCCATTAAATCTGGATCAGCCTTATCATCAAATAGAGGGGCTAAAAAGGAGCTAACATAGTCCATAGCGAATGCTGCATCTTTACGGTATAACTCGATTAATAAACAATCAGACGCGAGATTCTTATAATGACAGCTAGGGAGAATATCGATTTCAGCGAAAATACTGGCAAAAAAGGCTTCGCGTAATGCCAATGGGAATCCTGTCTGGGCATCATTACAACTGCTATAGCCGAAAGTGATTGTATCAGTGGGTATGGCGTATAATGTTAGCCATTCATGTAAAACCCTTTCAAATTGGAATTGCTGAGATGGATGTGTCATGATGATAAATAGACTTTTTTTATAAGAACAAATCATACCCGATTTTAATAGTGGCTCCAACGAGTAAAAGGGCTGCATCCAGTTCGGATGGATTGTGTCACCAGCTCGTAGATTTGCTATAAATACATATTTTTCAAAGGGCTTATTGAGCTGTTGTAAAATGGATTTGATTTGCTCCTGTGTTACATCTTCCTCCACTAACCTTCGTAAAATCGTTTCTATAAAATAGGAATAATCCTGTGTCTTAGCATAAGCCATCGTTTCTAAAATGATTTTTTCAAAAAACTCATCCCCACCAAAGCGCAATATAGGGAAATTATGCTGCTCTGCATACGACAAAACTTCTTCAGGTAATTCCTTAAAAATAACAGGCTTATAAGCTAAAGCACTAGCCCCAAGCTCAATTAGATTTTTAACAGCATTGAATAAATACTCAGGCTTTTGCTTAGCAAATAATAAACTACTTAACACAACACTGTTGGGTGTAAAGATAGTATCTCTGACATGGTGGATGTCAGGTGAAAATTCAAAGTCTAATATTTCTACATTTTGAACAGCTTTATTTAAGCCGTTGTGACCCGCTATAACAGTGAAGTCTTTGGTAATAGGTAATTGTAAAAATTTCTCTACATTCATGAGTGGATCATTGCCTTTCCAGTAGTAAGCTTCTAGCTTCTATTATAAAATTACTTGTTCATAAAAAACCATTAGTATGAATGCTAACAGGTTTCCCCCATAAAAAAATCTGCTCATTCAGTGGTATACCGTGAAGTGAGCAGATTTCTAGTGCTTATCGTTTAGATATTAGCAAAAATATTTGGTTTTCTATTTCTCTGTGGATTTGCTTGCTCAACAGCGTAGCCTACATTTAAAATGCGTCCTTCTTTAAAGGCTGGGCCAATAATTTGTAGACCTATTGGTAAGTTTCCTTTAAAGCCACAAGGAACCGAGAGGGCAGGTAAGCCTGTTAAGTTACTAGGGCCTGTAAAGCGGATAATATTATCAATTAAATCTACTTTTTGACCGTTTAACTCTGCAAAATCATCCCCAATTGTACTGGCTACAACAGGTAGGGTAGGGGAAATGAGCACATCTACCTTATTAAAAATCTCTGTAAACTCCTGCTTGATTTGACGACGTACCTGCTGAGCCTGCAAGTAATCGACTGCAGAAGGTAACTCACCAAGCTCAAATAGCAGACGAATATCGTCACCAAAATCTTGTGGTCTCTTTTGTAAATCTGAATGGTGTATAGCTGCTGCCTCTGAAAGAGACGTCACAAGCTCTGCCCATTCTGCATAATGTAGGGAAGGAATACGCACCACTTCTACTTTAGCGCCTGAATCCACTAAGCTTTGAATACTTGCTCTAACAGCCTTCTCTACATCAGCATCAACATTATTAAAGAAATATTCTTCATTGATACCAATCACTAGATCTTTGATATTGCCAGTAAGCTGCTTCTCATAGTTGTCTACTGGAACATTCACGCAAGTAGGGTCTCGATGATCAAAACCAGCAATGACTTCGAGCAAGCCCGCTGCATCCTTAACTGTCTTTGTCATCGGACCAATATGGTCTAAGCTCCATGCTAGCGGGTAGCAGCCGTATTTACTTACACGACCGTGTGTAGGTTTTAAACCTACAATGCCGCAAGCAGAAGATGGAATTCGAATAGAGCCTGCTGTATCTGTCCCTAGTGAAGCAACACTTGCTCCAGCTGCAACAGCCGCACCAGAGCCTCCACTTGAACCACCAGGAATTTTATCTAAGTCCCATGGGTTACGAACAGGGCCGTAATGAGGGTTGTTATTGGTAATTCCCCATGCATATTCATGCATACTTAATTTCCCAGTGAAAATAACACCAGCATCACGTAGCTTTTCAACCACTGTCGCATCATAATCAGAAACGAAGTCCTTATGAATTTTTGAGGACATCGTTGTTATTTTATCTTTAAAATACAAGTTGTCCTTTAAGGCCATAGGTATCCCATGATACATACCCTTATAATGACCTTGGAGAATCTCCTGTTCAACTTCTTTTGCCCTTGCTAAGGCTTCTTCCCGATAAAAAGCCATATAGGAATTAATTTTAGGCTGACTTTCCTCAGCAAAATCTAAAATAGCTTTCGTTAGTTCCACGGGAGATAGCGACTTTGATGCAAGTAAAGGTGCCAACTCTTCAACAGATTTTAAATGTAAATCAGTTGTCAATGTGATCACCTCCAGGAATACTACGTACAGCGATGTCTGCATCATCAATCGCAATACCTTCTAAATTGCTGCGAAGTGACTGCATACCTTCCCAGCGTGTTTTTAATAGTTCAAGGTGTTCAGGTTTCGGTGTAATTCCTTTGTTCTCCAATAATTGTTGAATAGACAAGCTCATTAACAGGATCCTCCCTTGAATAATTTTTATCTAAATAGGTTTCCCTATTAAGACCAATACAGTAAAAACACAAAAAAATATAATAGGTAATATAAACCTATTATTACAATCATACACTAATATCATTTTATATCAAATAAATTATTTGTAATAGTTTTAATATTGTGAAATATTAACTAGAAAAGAGTTTTGTTAAAACCTATTGCTGGAACTTGCTCTTTTTACATTCGATTCACAGTCTGTTTACAATCAAAGCGTACAATGAACCATAATAACCAATTGAAGAGGTGCAGGGATGGAGTCTGTAGTGGGACAAAGTATAAAAACAAGTAATATAGTTTCTTTTTTTAAATATTTATATGGTCAGCATCAAAGTAGTTCGTTATATATGAAACGTTTAAAGGCATTGAAACAAATTATTCAAAATAACGATTTACATACATACTTTCAACCTATTGTAGATTTACAGTCACAGCAAACAATAGGATTTGAAGCCTTAAATCGACCATTACCCTCCACATTATTTAACAGTGTGGATCAGTTTTATGAGTTTGTAGGGCAAACAGATTGTGTTTTTTTATTTGAATGTTTTTGTAGAAATCTTTCCTTGCAACGTTTTAAGGAACGTTTACACAAAGACTTGGTGAATAAAAACTTTTTAGTGTTCCTTAATATACATCCCAATGTTTTATTAGATAAAAAATATCACAGTGGTGAAACGCTACAATTATTGAAGGAGCTTGGAATTAAACCTCAGCAAGTGGTTTTTGAATTAACTGAGCGGAGTGCAGTAATAGATTTTGTGGAGTTTGAACGTGTATTATCACATTATCGATCACAGGGCTATCGTATTGCCGTAGATGATGTAGGATCAGGCTATAATAGTTTAAAAACGCTCATCTATTTAAAGCCAGAATTTATTAAGCTAGACCGTTCGTTAATTCAATTCATAGACCAAAATAGTGAACAACAGCAACTCGTCACATTGTTAATGAAATATGCTGAACAAGCCAATACTAAAATCATCGCTGAAGGGATTGAACGACAAGAGGAGCTTGATTATCTCCATCGTATTGGCATTCATTATGCACAGGGCTATGCGATAGGAAAGCCTGCAAAGGAAATATATATGGGGAAAATAAGGGTGGGTGACCATGAAGATAGGGGAAGTCATTGAGAAAGTTCCATGTATTGATGAATTTGTGAAAAATAAAGAAGTAGATGTACTTTTTACAAGTAATCCATCGTTGCGTAGCGTTGTTGTTGTGCGTGATGAAAAACCAATTGGACATATTACACGCACACATTTCTATCAAAAAATCGGTACTCGGTATGGCTATCATTTATTAATGGAACGTCAAAATCAGCTGATGATAAAGAAAAACCCTTTAATCGTTGATCGTAATACACCGATCACAGAGGTTAGTACATTAGCTATGGCTAGACCTCCTGAGGATTTATATGATGATGTCATCGTCACGAAAAACAATCTTTATTATGGTATGGTTAGTATTCGAGAGTTATTGTTAAAGCTTGTTGATACACAAGTAGCCATTGCAAGCTTCCTGAATCCATTAAGTAGTCTTCCAGGCAATAAATTAATCGATGAAAAGTTAGAGGAAGCACTTCAGCTATCGCAATATAGTTTAATCTATTTTGATTTAGATCACTTTAAAACCTACAATGACACTTATGGCTTTAATAAAGGCGATAAAATTTTACGGTATTTAACAGAAATACTAAAAAGACATATCTGCGGCGTAGAGGATTTTTTAGGACATATTGGTGGAGATGATTTTGTAGCCATTCTACCTTATTACGAGGTAGAAAAGATGTGTCAAAAAATTATTGATGACTTTGATGCCAACATACTTAGTTTTTACGAGTTAGAGGATCTAGCATATGTTCAAGTGGCTAATAGATCTGGAGAACTGGAGCCTTTAACATGTACATCCTTATCCATTGCCATAATTACGAATGAATATCAGTATTTTGACTCTGTCGAACAATTATCCAATGCGGTAACACATGTAAAAAAGCAGTGTAAAAAAATAGCGGGTAGTTGTTACCTCATTAATAAACAACAAAAATATTTTGTTCATTAGCAAACTATGCTAGAATTATGGAATTGATATGTAAAATATATGAAAATTTAAATAAAATTGATATATATTTTGGTTACAGGAGGTTTAGATGGATTCAAGAAGACTGCACATTTGGCAACCCGTCACTTGCTTAGAAAGAGCCCAAATCATTAATGCCACGTTGAATTATACAGATCGAGGGCTCTGCTTAACATTAATAGATCGAAACAATACAGAAGTTGATATTATCTATGATAAGATGTCTCCTATTCAAGATTATGTTTGGTCTTTTCGCTATACTGGAGAAATCCCACGATCTGATTTAGTAGACATGGTCACTGAAGCCATGACCCAAGAACAATCTAAAAATTCTTCAGCAGAATGGTTTTATAAAATGAGCAATTCAGATTATATAGAATGGTTTGATCAACTCCCGTGGATTGGAAGCAAAGAAATTCCTACCGTAGAACATCATATCTACTGCTATAATGACGGTGTGTTTGACATCATTAGTGACTACGAACCAAGATTTGTAATTAGAAATAATGCTTAAAAGGCTGCCCCTGCACTGTTAAAAACTAACAGTATAGGGGCAGTTACTCATTTGTCACCAAATGTAGTGGCATTGATTAAACTAGCTATACATTTACAAACATTCTTTATGACTTTTCCATGATTAATCCTTTGCCAAAGGATGATTGTTACGCCATTTTTCGGGGTATAATTCTTAGCAAGAAAGCTTTTTGTTATAGGAATTTATTAATCTTAATAAAACATACTTGAATTATAGGGATTATGGGTATATAATTCGATTACATTATTATAAAACATCTTAGGAGGCATTCCATTGTCGAATTTACAAATCATTCTTAACGTAGCAGTGTTACTTGTGTTCGTTGGAATTTTATATGTTATGAATAAAAAGCACGTTAAGTTTTCTAATCGTGTTTTTGCCGGTTTAGGCTTAGGGATTGTACTTGGTCTTGGACTTCATTTTATTTATGGTCTCGATTCTGAAGTATTAGCCAAAACAACATCTTGGTACAATATTATCGGTACTGGGTATGTGAAACTGCTCCAAATGGTAGCAATGCCATTAGTATTTATCTCCATTTTAATTGCATTTACTAAAATGAAGATTGGTAAAAATTTCGGAAAAATGGCAGCACTTATTTTAGCCATTTTAATCGGTACAACAGCCGTTTCAGCAGCTGTAGGTATTCTTTCTGCAACAGTCTTTGATTTAGATGCAACACAAATTTTACAAGGTGACGCAGAAACTGCACGTGGTCAATACCTTGAAGAAAAAACAACGGGCTTAGCAGCTCCTGATTTACCAACACAAATTATTGAGTTATTCCCAGCAAATCCGTTCCTTGATTTAACGGGTGCTCGTTCTACTTCAACGATTGCGGTTGTAATTTTCTCAGCATTCCTTGGTTTTGCTTATTTACGTGTGGCACGTAAGGATGAGGGAACAGCAGCTACAATTAAAAAAGGATTGGATGCCATCTATGCCCTTGTTATGGGTGTTGTAACAATTGTATTACGCTTAACGCCATATGGAATTCTAGCGATTATGGCTCGTACGGTAGCAACATCTGATTTTGGAGCTATCTATAATTTAGGTAAGTTTGTTATTGCTTCTTATGCAGCTCTATTTATTGTTCTAATCGTACACTTATTAATCATTACATTAAGTGGTTTAAATCCATTTACGTATTTGAAAAAATCGGCAGAAACATTATTATTCGCCTTTACATCTCGTTCTAGTGCTGGTACTTTACCGATGAATATTAAAACGCAAACAGGTCGTCTTGGGGTATCTGAGGGGATTGCAAACTTCTCAGGCTCATTTGGATTATCAATCGGTCAAAATGGTTGTGCAGGTGTATATCCTGCGATGTTAGCCATTATGATTGCACCGACAGTCGGCATTAATCCACTTGACCCTGTGTTCATTATTACAGTTATTGCAGTAGTAGCAGTTAGCTCATTTGGTGTAGCAGGTGTTGGTGGTGGTGCAACATTTGCAGCTATCCTTGTATTATCAGCACTTGATTTACCAATTGCTTTAGCAGGTGTATTAATCTCTGTTGAGCCTTTAATTGATATGGGTCGTACAGCGTTAAATGTAAGTGGTTCAATGACTGCTGGTGTTACAACAGCGCGTATTACTAAAGAATTAGATACAGAAATGTATAATAATAAAGAATTAGGTGCTCAAGTAGCAGACCTATAAGGTCAAAGAAGCCCCGTTAAAGGTAAAACTTTAACGGGGCTTCAGCTTTATACGATTTTTACATAAAAATCTTTACCGTTGATTAATTCAGATATCTCAATCTTATAATTTTGTTTATAGTAATCATAAATATTGTAGGCTAAACCGGAGTGTCCATTCAAATAGGTTCCCTTTTTAATCTCTTTACGTGGATTATGGAAATCAAAATATAAGCGTGAATCATGATTCATTGTATTTAAAATAGCAAGAAATTCTTGTTCTTCAATATGAATTCCCCGTGTATACCGACATTCTCTACGATACGTATCATGTGACACATTTACGGGAGAAGCTTCAAGAATCATTTCAATATGTTTATTCAAATGATGACAGCTCCTTTCAAATTATAGGTAAAAACCATAAGAACAATCAGCTTTTATTACTTCTAGTATATAATTGTCAGAAAATTATATCAATATTTTTCTACCAGTTTTGCTGTTGAATTTCTTCAGCTATTAATTGTAAGTCATAGGCAGTTACTGATAAAAGATTATAATCATGGGACTCCATATATTTTTCTGCAAGCCGTTTGATATATTTGGGTGAACCCTCATTTTCTTCATCATAAATTAATAAAAGTCCATCTGTATTTTGGATAATAAATTTGTCCTTCTCAATAAATTGCCAAGGAGCTTCATATGGTTTTTTGGTCACGCTTGTGACAAAATCAGCTTGGGCAATTAAAGCTTGATACTTTTCTTTTTTATGATCTTGCCAATTTTTCTCTTGCTCTAAAAAAGGTGTAATCACAGCGTATTTTAAAAATGGAAATTCTTTTTTTAACATTAAAACAACTTCAGCACTCCAAGTTTCTACGCCCTGCTGGCCGCTGATAATCACCCATTCGAGACCTTCATCAAGCAGTGTACGTAGTTGAGCTTCCAATGCTTTTTTTATGATGACAATACCGGGATGTTTATCATTAAAGATACCAAGCTCATGTGGTTTATAGCCAGTAATCATAATCCGATGTAACAACGAAATACCCCCTAGGCTGTATAGTTGTAATCCTAGTATACAGCAAGGAGGCAAATGAAATCGATATTGTCTATGAAAAGGCAAATAGTGTTAAAATTACTGCTACAGCTGCACAAATGCCTAAAAACCACCATGAGTCTGTAAAGTCTTCTTTTGTGTCACTATTCATAAAAAATATTCCTTTCTAATTTGCTTGTTTGAGGGGTTTACTTTACTTGACCAGTCCAAGACCAATTTGTCCATATTCGTAAGATTGTTTCAAACGGACCACGTTTAAATTTCTTTAAATAGGCAAGGCTGAAAACACATTGCAGGCTATAAACAACGATTCCGAAAAGGATTCCGCCAAAGACCCCTAATTTGCCATATAAGCCAAGGCCATAGCCATAAAAAACAGTTGTACAAATGATGGTTTGTAGTAAATAATTGGTTAGTGATAGTTTGCCAACGCTCTCAAATGCAGGAGCTAGTAGTTGAACTGGACGGGTGTTATAAATGTATGCTGCGAGGCAAACATAGCCAATCGCTAATAACTGGGAGCCACCCATTAATAAGATAGAAGAAAATGCACTTTTACTTTCTATAAAACTTACACTTTTACATACGAGCCCTATGGGTACAAGGAGAGCACCTAGCTTATACCATTTCATTTCCTTGTTCATCTCCACGAAGGCCTGCTTCTTAGCAAGCGCCATCCCAAACAGGAATAGTGGTGCGTAGAACATAGGTGCAAAAATTAATATAATGAAAATAAATGAAGAATCCTCCATTCCTGGTACTTCGGCATTAGCTCTAAAATCAAAAATTTCTAAGTAGCTGCCGTTAGCGTAAACATCATCCGCTTGCTCGATGTATGTGTCTATTTCTTTTTGTTCTTTTTTAGACGTTTCCATAGAGCCGTATGTTAACGCCGTAGTTAGTACAAATAGGATACCAGCCCAAATAAATAAAGTTTTTGGTTTACGATTAATAAATGGGATTAAAAATAACATCATACAGCCATAAGAAAATAGAATATCGCCTTCCCACAATAAAATAGAATGTAATAAGCCAAGGGCAATTAATCCTGTTGCACGACGCAAAATAGACCAACGGCTTTTATTCTTTTTTCTGCGGATGGATTCAATTAATTTAATAAGTGAGAAGCCGAATAAAATAGTGAAGATGGGCATAAACGAGCCTTCAATCACAACTTTTACAAAATATAAAGCCCCGTTATCTAAGGTAGAAAGATTTTTTAATTCATCTTTGCCGTACATCCCGAATTGGAAGATTAGCAAATTTGCCATTAAGATGCCAAATAAACTAAATCCACGCATTGTATCAATGAAAGTAACACGATTAGTTGTCATTGCGTTTTATCTCCTTAATTGGTTATCTTATACATATAATAAATAGGGAAGCTTATGGTGAAATAATGACTACCTTAAAGTAATCTTAAAAGTAGGTGAGGAAATGCAGGAAGCATCAATTTTAGTGTTAGAGGATGAACGTGCCATTGCTGAAATGATTGAAATCATTTTAAGAAAAGAAGGAATTAACAATATTACCTTATGTAATACAATTGAAGAAGCGAAAGATGAAATGAATACTAAAACATTTGACTTTTATCTATTAGATATCATGCTACCAGATGGAAGTGGGCTGGATATTGCGAATAGTATTCGAGAAAAAACGGACGCTCCTATTTTTTATTTAACCGCAAAAAGTAGTGATGCAGATAAGCTTCGTGGTTTTATGAATGGTGCAGATGATTATATTACAAAACCATTTAACCCCTTAGAGCTTGTAGCACGAGTAAAGGTGCAGCTAGTCCGTTATATGAAGAAAAAAGGCGTATCAGAAAATCACATATTTACTTGCAGCCGTTTTACATTTGACATTGATGCAGCAGAAATTGAGGTAGACGGTGTAAAGGAAATAATCAGTGGTCGCTTGTTTCATTTATTAAAATATTTATGTGACAATGCAGGGCAAGTGTTATCAAAAGAGCAAATATACGAACGTGTATGGGGTGATTGTTTATTTGATGATAATACAGTGATGGTACATATTAGAAAGCTACGAGAAAAAATAGAAAAAAATCCTGGAAAACCGACATGCATTATCACTGTCAGAGGCATTGGCTATAAGCTTGTTGGGGACATTTCTTCATGAAGCCTGCTGGAAAATTAACACTCCGCTTTGTTTCGTATTTCATCATATTCTATCTATTGATCATTTCAGGTTTTATTATGAGTTTGGTGTTTTTTGCTATTTTTATCAATGACCGTGTTGGTGACAACATTCATGTGATGAGCTCCTTTGAAATCGAAGATGATGCAGTTGTAGAGCAAGGGAAGACAGTTAAAATTGCTGATTATTTAGTGAAGAGAGCTGAAGAAAATGTTGGACAGCTTTATTTATTTGATCCAACCATGACGATTGTTGATTATACAGGAGATACATGTGGTCTATGTGGAAAGTCAGATAGTGAAATATTGGCATTGCAGCAACCAGGCATGCATACATGGGAATTGCCGAATTACTACTTATTATTTCTTCCAACTACTCCTGTGCAACCACTTTTTGAGGATGCGCTTGAAAACTGGACAGCGACAGGGGACATTTCAGCTTTAACACAGCAACGTCTAAAAGAAAATAAAGCTAGTGTTGAAATTTATGACGAGCAATGGAATCGAATTGAGGTCATAGGCGAACGTTATGAGAAGCTAAATAAGCCACAATTACTAGAGGAAAAATACGATATTTTCGAGCATGCGGAGCTGAAGCAAAGTACAGCCTTAGCCAACGATAAGACATTTGTTGTAAGAATGCCTAATCCATCGTATAAGCCATTTGAAGAGCCTTTTAATAAGGCAATGGTACTGTTTGTTTCTATCTTCTTTGGGGGACATATTATTTTGCTGTTGGGGGTTATTTTCTTATCTATTAGTATTTCACGTCAATTCGTGCGACCACTTGTCTATGTGATATCGCGCATTGAGCGACTTACCCAATTCGATTACAGTGAGATTAGTGACAAAAAAATTCATCATAAAAAGACAGGGAAGTTGAAAAGAAAATTTAAACTGTTCCAACCTGTAGAAGAGTCACTCAATCACTTATCGGAGCGACTTGATTCAAATGAAAGGCAAATCAAGCATGCAGAGCAATTACGGGAGGAGTGGATAACCGGTTTATCGCATGATTTAAAGACCCCGTTAAGCTCAATTTACGGTTATTCAACGATGCTGGCATCGGAGGATTATGAGTGGACAAAGGAAGAGATGCGTATTTTTGCACAGACCATGCAGGAAAAGGCAACCTATATGGATGCACTTATTCAGGATTTGACGTATACGTATCAATTAAAAAATAAAGCCATACAGCTAGATAAAGTGGTACTGCCGCTAGCAACATGGCTACCACAATTTGCAGACGAACAGGTGTGTGTGAAGGTGGATGGTGATGTGTTGTTACAAGCGGATGAGCTTTTACTCAAGCGAATAATGGATAATTTAATTACCAATGCGAAAAAATATACCCCTGAAGGCACGAAGGTAATTGTGGAAGCACAACATACTGGTAAAGAAGTAATGCTTACCATTGCTGATCAAGGACCTGGTATTCCACAGGAGGAGCTCGATAATCTATTCGAACGCTATTATCGAGGTACGAATACAACAGACGATATAACAGGAACAGGGCTAGGACTAGCCATAACGAAGCAGCTCATTGATTTACACAATGGCACAATTAGTGTCCGTTCAGGTCAGGATGGGACAATCTTTGTGCTAAAATTTCAATGTCATTAAGGTGAATCTCTGAGCTTTCTTAAGACTGTACAAAGGTCTGTCATAGAACTTAATTTCATTCAACAGAGTAAAGAGGTATCAAAGTGTTCATTTGATACCTCTTTTTTTATTTATTTTTCGTACATCGTTCAGCGGGCTGTTCAATTTTTACGTAACGCCATAAGTTATTGGCGATGTCACGGGCTTCTGCGATATGTTCTGTGCCGACGAAGGCCTTACGGAAAGGTGTAAGAAGTGATTCGATGATAAAAAGCTTCGGTTTTTCTTTCTGCAATTCTTCTAATAAGAATTGTGCATACTCCGAACCTTCCATTGTTTCATTATTCGATAATCCCTTTGTAAATCCTTCTAGTTGTTCAATAACCATTTCTTTTGTAACGGTTTTATAGTTCACGACATTTTGAATGGTATTGATCATTTCAACACTTACGATAATCTCTTTCGACTCAAGCATAGTGGGTATAATTACGCTAATATTGCGCAATGCTACACGTACAATAGCTTCTCGATTGATATATTTATAATCGGCAATAAAGACAGCGCGTAGAGTGAGGTTAATCATTCCGAGTGTTTGAACAGCACATTCATAGCTAATAGGGCTAATCTCTTCTCCAAAGACTTGTACTAGACGATTGGCGAGCCATTCTAATTCTTGTAAATGGTAATTAATAATAATTTTTTTTAGTTCTTTATCTCTTGATTGGAAGATGGATTCGAATATCTGTACTAAATTATGTTCACGATTGACATACATGAGAACAGCGACTTGCTGCGTCAATACCTCTAAATCTGTAGGGTCCTTGCCATAAATGAGTTCATGGCGACGATTACTAGCTTCTTCGCGACCTTCATCTAAGATGGCGATTAAGCATTCATTTTTCGAAGTAAAATGATTATAAAATGTACCTTTAGAGATTTTAGCCGCATTGATGATGTCATTAATCGATGTATCTAGAAAGCCTTTTTCAATAAAAAGTTCGCGTGCTGCTGTTATAATTTGTCTTTTTCTTTTGTTCATAACCTCACCTTTTTTATAATATTATACTCTTATTCTACACTTGAAACGCTTTTATATCAACGTTTATAAAAAATATAAACTTATATGTTGAAAAAAGTAGACTACGAGTATAAAATAAGTTTTATCGTAAAACACAAGAAAGAATTGAGGGATATAAATGAATAGTGAGCAAACAATGAAAAAGCCCCCTTATGGCATGATAGCTATTCTATTTGTGGGTGCTTTTGTTGCTTTTCTAAATAACACATTGTTGAATGTGGCATTACCAACAATCATGAAAGATTTTGGGATCACCTATTCAAAAGTACAATGGTTAGCAACAGGGTATATGCTTGTGAGCGGTATTTTAGTGCCTGCTTCAGCATTCTTTGTGACACGCTTTAAAAACAGACATTTATTTATTACAGCGATGTCTATCTTTACAATTGGTACAATTATGGCAGGTTTCGCTCCTAATTTTGGCATGCTACTAGCAGGTCGAATGGTGCAAGCAGCCGGAGCTTCTAGTATGTCACCACTTTTAATGAACGTTATGCTAACAAGCTTCCCGAAAGAAAAGCGTGGGGCAGCAATGGGGATCTTTGGTTTAGTTATGATTATGGCGCCGGCAATTGGTCCTACATTATCAGGGTATATTGTGGAACATCATGATTGGCGTATGCTTTTCCAAATGATTATTCCATTTGCTTTAATTAGTTTATTATTTGGTGTTTGGAAACTAAGAAACGTGATGGAGACACGTGAAGTTCACTTAGATTTCCCTTCAGTACTTTTATCAACAGTTGCATTTGGTGGTATTTTATACGGCTTTAGTACAGCAGGAGATAAAGGTTGGTCAAGTCCATGGGTATATGGCACAATTACGATTGGCTTCATTGCTTTAATTATTTTCGTTGTTAAACAGCTGAAAATGGATGAGCCATTACTGGAATTACGTATTTATAAATATCCAATGTTTGCTTTAGGGTCTGTAATCTCAGTTATTATCTCTATGGCAATGTTCTCAGGGATGATTTTAACACCAGCATATGTACAGTCTATCCGCGGTATCGAACCATTTGAAGCTGGCTTGATGATGCTTCCAGGAGCTCTTGTCATGGGGATTATGTCACCAATCACTGGTAAGCTTTTCGATAAATTTGGTCCACGTGTGTTGGCTATTGTTGGATTAACGATTACAACAATCGCAACTTTCGGTTTAACAAAGTTAGAAATTGATTCAAGCTACACATATATCGTATCGATGTATACAATTCGTATGTTCGGTATGTCGATGGTCATGATGCCTATTATGACAAACGGTTTAAATCAACTACCACAAATGATGAATCCACATGGTACAGCCATTAATAATACATTACAGCAGGTATCAGGAGCAATCGGTAGTGCGATCCTTGTAACATTTATGAATAATCGTACAAAAGTTAAAGCGGAAGAATTAATTGCAGAAGCGAAAGCAAATGCTGCACAATCAGGAGCAGCGCCTACAGCAGAGCAAATGCAACAAATGCAAGATCAAATTATGCAAACTGCCTTATTAGATGGTATTACGCATTCCTTCTTAATTGCAGCTGGTATAACAGTGATTGCAGTGGTACTTGCCTTCTTCTTGAAACGCGTAAAAGTTGAAAGCGCAGCAGCGTCAATGGATTTAAAAAAACCAACTAAATAATCAAGAGTATCCCTAGCCAGTAAATAGTTACTAGCTAGGGATTTTTTATTGAGGACATATGAAAAAAAATTTTAGGATTGGTGTTATTTTTCATCATTTTATTTTATATGATAATACTAATTTACAGAAAATTTAGACATTTAATAGTGGGGTGCTTGCTTGGTAGATGCATATATGACTGGCTTAGTGAAAGAACGAAAAATTCCAGGTGCTGTATTAATTGTTCAACAGCAAGAAAGAAGGCTATTTTCAGGCAATTATGGAGCCTATACAGCTGAGGATGGCAGCGAGCAAGTTATTTTAAGTAATACGTTGTTTGATTTAGCCTCCTTAACAAAAGTTGTCGCAACACTCCCAGCTATTTTACTCCTGATGAGTCGAAATCAAGTTTATATAACAGATCCAGTTCAAACCTATTTGCCTGATTTTAAATATCCTCTTATTACAATCCAGCATTTATTGCAGCATTGCTCAGGATTGCCAGCAGATTTAACACCTGTAGTCAAGAGACAGCAGCATAAGCGTGACATCCTGCAGGAGGTACTGACAAGTGATGTAGTTTGGCAGCCAAATGAACAAGTGCAATATAGTGATTTAGGTATGATTATTCTAGGAAAGGTGATTGAGAAAGTTACTGGCATTTCATTAAAAAGTTTTGTAGAGCAAGAGATTTTTAAGCCATGGGGCATGCATCATACATGTTTTCAACTGCCTGTGCATAGAAGGACGCTTGCAGCATCTACAGAAATGGTGGCAGGTCAATTTGTGCAGGGAATAGTCCATGATGAGAAAGCTTTTTTACTAGATGGTATTGCTGGTAGCGCAGGTTTATTTTCATGTGTAGAGGATTTAGCAAAGTATGCGGAAATTTGGTTGGGGATCAAGCAACAAAGTGTAATTCCATATGAATGGTTAGAGCTTGCCTATACGAAAACTTTTAAAACGAGGGGACTTGGCTTTGAAGTATGGGGAGGAGATGAAGCATCATTTTGTTTTGGTAGGAGGTGGAGCAAGGGCTCATTTGGTCATACAGGATTTACAGGCACGAGTATTTGGATGGACCCTGTAAAAAAGGCATTTGTCATTTTACTAACGAATGCTGTGCATTATGGGAGAAATACAAACATGGGAAGGATTAGAGAGAAGCTTCATACGATGATTTATGAAAAATTACTGATATGAAGGGTGGATCTGCTGGTATGAGACAAAAGAGTAAATGGTTATTGCTGCTTCTTTTATTACTCATTGTGGGTTTAGTAGGCTGTAACAAGAATGAGAAAATAACGACCTCAACAACACCTGATAATGAAGAGAAACCGAAAACGGAAGAGGTCTCCCTAACAATAGGGAGTTGGCGCACAGAAGATGTTGCCAAGTATGAAAAAGTGATTGCTTTATTCAATGAACAACATCCTGAGATACATGTTTCATTTAATCCAACTAAAAATACTGAATATAATACAGTCCTCAATACGTCATTACAGGCTGGAGAGGGTCCAGATATTTTCCACTTACGTCCCTATGCAGCTGGATTGAAGCTTGCGGAGGCAGGTTATGTTGAGAAAATAAACGACTTAAATGGATTGAATGTATTTCCTGAAGAAGCATTAAAGGCTTCTCGCGATGACCAAGGGAATCAGTACGGTGTACCAATTAACTTAAGCTCTACACAATTTTTTTATAATAAGAAGATTTTTAAAGATAATAATCTTGAAATTCCTACTACATGGGATGAATTCATGGCATTAAATGACCAATTATTAGAAAAGGGTATTACACCAATTGCAATGGGTACAAAAGAAGGCTGGCTATTATCGTTGCTACATGGTATTGTCGGTCCTGCTGTTTATGAGGGCAATGACTTTTACACAGCAGTGCTCGCAGGAGAAAAGGATTTTACAGATCCGAAGTTTATTGAATCAATTCAAGTAATGAATGACTTGAAAAAGTATTTTCCTGTCAATTCAGAAGGCTTAGGAATGGATGATATCCGTACTTTGTTTGCACTAGAAGACGCGGCTATGTTCCCGTTAGGTAGCTGGGAAATTCCTGTTGTATTAGAAATGAACCCAGATTTAGATTTAGGTTATTTCCCTATTCCATCTAAAGAGGGTAATACAACGGTGACGACTTGGGTAGACGGCTCATTTGCGATCAATGCTAATTCGAAAAATAAAGAAGCGGCTAAAGTATTTTTAGAATTTTTAACAACTAAGGAGTTTGGTGAGTTGTTTGTAAAAGAGTTTTCGATGATCAGTGCTATTCCAGGTATTACCTCTGATGATGCATTGTTAAATGCTATTAGTCATTCGACTGCCAATGAAGCAACGCCATATATGTGGGTAACTAATTTTACTGGTGGGGACCCAACAACAAAGAGCTTGCTTGAAAGTGAGCTACAAGGCATGTATTTAGGTCAAGTTACGCCTGAAGAGGTTGCCAAAAAAATACAGGAAAACGCTAAAACTTGGTTTACGCCATTTCAAAAATAATGAAAGCATCAAGTCAGCAGACCCCTGAAGTGCTATAAGGAGTTTAGGGGTCTCGTTGTTTCATGATTAGTAAAAGGAGGCTACTCATGATAAGAGAATATACAGCTCCATCAGTAAGAAGGAGGAAATCGAGAGTAAGGTGGACTATCCATCTTTTCCCTATTCCAGCACTGATAATCTATGGGTTGTTTGTGCTTTATCCGATATTAGCGGCATTATCCTATAGTTTTTTTGAATGGAAAGGGATGGCTCGTGGTGATTTTATCGGTTTCCAAAATTTTGTGACGCTTTTTACGACAGAACCCTATGGCTCCATGTTTTGGAATGCCTTTAAACATAATGTCCTCTATTTTGTTGTGCAAATGATTGTGATGAATGGATTTGCCTTCTTTCTTGCCTTTATTATTTATCAAAAAATTAAAGGTGCAGAGTTTTTTAAGGCTGCTTTCTTTCTACCGCGATTATTATCAGTGATTGTTGTAGGTTTCTTATGGAAGCTCATTCTAAATCCAAATTTCGGTACTTTAAATGTCATTTTGGAGAAATTAGGTCTTGAAACCTTGCAAAAGGCTTGGCTGGGTGATCCCAAAACGGCGTTAATCGCCATTATTTTAGTCAATTGTTGGTTTGGATTAGGTTTTGGTGTCTTAATTTTTCTTGCTGGCTTTCAAGGGATCCCAAGCGAGTTAGTCGAAGCTGCAAAGTTAGATGGCGCTAAGGGCTTTACTTTATTGCGTACGATTTACTTGCCTTTAATGGTGCCATCAATTATGATCATGGGCATTTTAACATTTATCCAATCGTTTGAAGCATTTGAATTAGTATATGCAATGCAGGGCTCCATGGGAGAGCCGTACTATTCTACAGATACGTTAGCCGTGTTTTTCTATCGCTTAGCATTTGGTAGCTCTACGGCTTCTGGCACAACAGCTATTGGGTTGGGTTCGGCGTTGGCTACAGTACTATTCTTATTTATATTAGTTTGTACGACGCTATTTTTACGCTTTGCCAATAAAAAGAATGTTCAAATGTAAGGGGTGAGTATAGTGAAGCAAGGCGCTATTTGGGTTCGACCATTTTATTATCTCGTGGTGTTTACAGTAGCGACCATTAGTTTATATCCAATTTTGTTAATGATTTTATCTTCATTTAAACAGAGCGTGGATATCTATAAAAATCCATTGGGTTTACCGACTAGCTTTAGCTTAGATACGTACCGTACATTATTAGCAAAAATTCCATTTACCACATACTTTCTAAACAGTCTATTTGTCAGTATTGTATCTGTGATACTAATAGTGGTTGTTTGTTCACTGGCTGCATTTTATATTGCTCGCTTTAAATTTTCTTGGAATCATGCATTGTTCTTTATTTTTTTATTAGGCATGATGATTCCTATAAAATTGGGGATTGTCCCGCTCTTTATATTAATGCGTGATTTAGGACTGATCAATTCCTTATGGTCTTTAATTTTGATGAACATGGCGACAGGTATTCCATTATCCATGCTGATCTTAACTGGCTTTTTTAAAACAATGCCTTATGAATTAGAGGAAGCAGCCCGTATAGATGGGGCGGGGAACTTAAGAGTTCTTTGGCATGTAATGTTACCGTTAATGAGACCTGCCCTTGGAACAGTGGTGATTATAAATTTTATTGCTTCATGGAATGATTTCTTTTTCCCACTTATTTTTATTACAGAAAAAATGAAACGGACGATACCTGTTGGAATGATGTCACTTTTTGGGGAGCATTCGGCAGATTGGGGCTCTCTTTTTGCAGGTTTAACATTAGCTTCATTACCAATGATCCTATTATTCTTTATTGCCTCAAAGCAATTTATGGAGGGGCTGACGGCTGGTGCCATTAAATAGGGAATACATTATTGGGGTCGATGGTGGTGGGACGAGAACTCGTGCAGTGATTGGGACAAGAAAAGGGGAAGTGCTGGCTTTTGTTGAAGGAGCTGGAACGAATATAAAATCAACGCCACCTGACGAGGTAAGGCTACATATTATCAAGCTCCTTGCCACGTTACTACAAAAGATAGATGCAACAAATAATGATATTGCTGCGGTGTTCTTATGTGTGGCAGGGGGCGATCGCCTGTTAGATAAAGAACGCTGGGAGCAATGGATTAGCTTCCTTTTCCCTGCTAGCTCCTGTAAGATAACCATCACCAATGATGCGGTAGCGGCACTTACTAGCGGCACATTTACACAGCAAGGGATCGTTGTGATAGCAGGGACGGGTTCCATCGTATATGCAGTTGGAAAAAATCATCAAGTTAGTCGTGTTGGAGGATGGGGTTATTTATTAGGAGATGAGGGCAGTGGCTACTATATAGGGCAAGAGGCATTGCGATTGATTACGCGACATTACGATGCTATTGGCGTGAATGAGGATCTGTTTACAGCGACTATTATGGAGCAGCTAGCATTAAAGAATCCTACTGAAATTATTATGCATGTTTATGAGCATCCACAGCCACGTGTACTCATAGCCTCCGTAGCTCGTGTGGTGTTGCGTTTAGCAGAGCAAAATAATGATAGGGCACAAAAAATTATTGAACACGCTGCTCATCATTTAACTCATTTCATCCAAATAATGTTGAAAAAAGAGCCTCAGCTAAAAGGTGACTCTATTGTCCTATGTGGAGGTTTATTCGAAAATTTTTATTTTGTTCAATGCTTTCGAGAAAAATTACAGCTTGCTAAAATACCTAATCAACTAATACAACCAGAGGTGCCACCTGTTATAGGAGCTTTCGTTAATGGACTTCTCAGTGAAGGAATTCCAATCACAGAGGCTTTACAACGAAAGGTAAAAGGAACTTGGATGAGTATCCATGAAAACTAGTGTGGAGGGATTTGATTTCAATGGAACGAATGACAAAACTGACGACTGAAGGCTATCATCCAGATACGACAAATCTAGATTTAATGTCCACTATTGAAATTGTAAAGCTGATGAATGAAGAGGATAAAAAAGTACCATTAGCCATAGCAAAGGTTTTACCTGAAATCGAGCAGGCTGTCACAGCTGTTGTGGATGCACTAAAGAATGGCGGTAGATTATTTTATGTTGGTGCAGGGACAAGTGGGCGAATTGGTTTGCTAGATGCCGTAGAGTGTCCACCTACATTTAGTACATCACCAAAGCTTGTACAGGCAATATTGGCTGGAGGAGCAGATGCAGTAATGATTGCCATAGAAGGTGCAGAAGATGATCTTTCATTAGGAGAGCTTGAACTACAGAAACAACAGCTAACAAACCGAGATGTAGTGATAGGGATTGCAGCAAGCGGTCGAACGCCTTTTGTCAAAGGAGCATTAAACTATGCTCAACAACTAGGGGCAAAAACAATCAGCTTAGTGAGCAACGCTCATTCTATTATTAGTAAGCATGCAGATATTGCAATAGAGGTGATTACAGGACCAGAAATTTTAACAGGTTCTACAAGACTAAAGGCTGCAACAGCTCATAAACAAATATTAAATATGATTACAACGACAACCATGATTAAACTTGGAAAGGTCTATAAAAATTTAATGGTGGACGTTCATGCTAGTAATTTTAAATTGCGAGAGAGAGCCAAACAAATCGTCTGTGAGGTAACGGGAGTTTCTTATAGTCAGGCTGAAAGTGTTCTGGAGCAAAACAATTATCAAGTAAAGCTCGCGATTGTGGTGCTACTGACGAATACAACGATTGAAGAGGCGACGGAATTACTTGCTCAATCAGAAGGGCATGTGCGGAGAGCGGTGGCACTAAAGAAATATTGATGAAGGAGGTACATGGATAACTTCCTTTTATCTAGAGATGGAGCTGGAAAAATGGAAAAAATAAATGCGGGTTTAATTATGCTTGCTGAAATGTGCGAAAAGCTTCCACTCTCCGAAAAAAAGGTGGCAAGCTATATATTAGCACACCCAACACAGGCTATAAAAATGACAGCGGTTGAACTAGGAGAGGCAAGTCAAACAAGTAGTGCCGCAGTTATTCGTCTATGTAAATCGTTAAATATTAGTGGTGTTCAAGAGCTGAAATTGCGCATTGCTGGTGATTTACAACATGCTAAAATTGAAGATCGAGATATTGAGGCGAATGAAGCGTTGCCATCGATTGTAGAGAAGGTAACGACGCAAAGTAGTGAAATTTTGACACAAACAGCTAATTTAATAAATATTGCTGAATTAGAGCGTGCCATAACGGCCTTATCACAAGCTGATAAAATTATATTTTTTGGAGTGGGTGCATCAGGTATAGCAGCAATGGATGCAGACCAAAAATTTTTACGAATCAATAAAAATAGTAGGGCATTTGTGGATTTGCATTTAGGCGCTACAGCCGTTGTTAATACACAGAAGGGGGATGTAGTAGTAGGTATCTCCTTCTCCGGAGAAACGCACGAAGTGGCTAAAATCCTTGAAATAGCTAGCCAAACACCAGCCACTACAATCAGTTTAACGCGCTACGGTAGTTCACTAGTGTCTAGCCTAGCAGACATTTGTTTATATGTCTCTCCAAATGTTGAAGCAACTTTTAGAAGTGGTGCCACTTCCTCACGTCTAGCGCAGTTACTTGTCGTTGATATTTTATTTATGGGGGTAGTGACGAGTGCCTATGAGCAAACAGTGGATCATTTAGATGAAACACGTTCAGTTATTCAGAGGTTGCATAAAAAAGTGGCTAAAAGAAAAAATAAAATAAAAACATATTAAAGTTTGTATGTTTAGACTGTAAACAAAAGCTATCGAGAAGTTTTCTCTCGATAGCTTTTGATATTTTTCTTTCCCGGAAATAAAACGAATTCTGGTTTGGAGGTAGATAGCTAGATGTAATGCCATTACCCACTTTTCTTAAATCTTTCTTATAAGCAAAAACATTGTATTGATATTGGATTAAATGGTAGGTGAGTTAGTCTGTTTGGGAAAAAATACATTTTTTAACCTAATTTTAACCTTGTTATTGTAATGTGCTAGGTAAAGCAATATTTTGTAAGGAGGTTTTAAGGATGGAACAATATGTCGGAGAAATTCGATTATTTGCTGGTGATTATGCCCCAGATGGCTGGGCTCTTTGTAATGGTCAACTATTATCTATTTCCGAAAATGAAATACTTTTTTCTTTGATTGGTACAACCTACGGGGGAGATGGTCAATCAACCTTTGCATTACCAAATTTTCAAGGCAGGGTTATAGTACATCAAGGACAGAATCCAACTACTGGTACTACCTTTGTCAATGGTCAAATGGGAGGGGCGGAAACCGTCACTTTAATCTCTTCACAGCTTCCCGCACATACACATCAGGTAAAAGCTTCTTCTCTTGATGGCACAACACCTAGTCCAGAAAATGCAGTTTGGGCAAAAAATATACAATATTCGACACAACCACCAAATGGCACAATGAATGCCGCCATTGTTTCAAGTGTGGGAGGAAACGCTCCTCATAACAATGTAATGCCGTTTTTAACAATTAGTTACATTATTGCCCTTTACGGTATGTATCCAACAGAATAGGAGGTATGAAGGATGAGTGAACAATATGTAGGTGAAATACGATTATTTAGCTTTGGGACAGTTCCAAGCGGATGGGCAAGATGCGATGGGCAAATATTGCAAATTAATACAAACCAAGCGCTGTATTCAATTTTAGGAGCAACTTATGGTGGAAATGGCTCTACGACATTTGCATTACCTGATTTAAGGGGAAGAGTCCCAGTTCATGTAAGCAGTAGCATCACACGTGGACAAAAAGCAGGAGAAGAAGCACATGTATTAACAACTAATGAGATGCCGACTCATACACATATTGTTAATGGTAGTTCAGAAAGTGCTACGTTGAAAGTGGCTGCTGGAAATGTATGGGGTACATCTGCTAATAATATTTATTCTGTCAATCAACCAAATACTATTATGAACATGCAAGCATTGTCAACATCAGGAAATTCGCAGTCACATCAAAATATGCAGCCATACAGTGTCGCTAATTACTGCATAGCTTTAGTAGGAATTTATCCATCAAGAAATTAGAAAAAAGGAGGTGGGCAAAGTGTCAGAAGCATATATTGGAGAAATTAGAATATTTGGCGGTAATTTTGCACCAAAAGACTGGGCTTTGTGTGATGGTCAGATAATAAACATTGCCTCGAATAGTGCATTATATGCTATTTTGGGTAACAGATATGGAGGAGATGGTAAAACAACCTTTGCATTACCAAATTTAAATGGTAGAGCAGCTATTCATCAAGGAACAGGTGTAGGTTTAACGCCTAGAATTATAGGGAGTAGTGGTGGTGCACCCTCTGTAACGCTGTTGGAAAATGAGATGCCTAGTCATAATCATCTAGCAAATTGTAACAATCTTCAAACCACTAATAATGATCCAACGGGTGCAATATGGACAGATCAGCAAGGGAAAGGAACTGTCCCAGTTTATACGTCACAAGTAAATAAACAAATGAATCTAATGACGGTTAATGCTGTTGGAGGAAGTCAACCACATAACAATATGCAGCCATATTTAGGACTGAACTTTATTATTTGTTTATATGGGGAATGGCCTCCTAAGAGTTAACGATTCATTAAATGAAGGGTGTGAAACCAAGAAGGAGAATATAGAATGGGAAAAAAGATATTAACCATAACCCTGTGTTTGGTGTTGGTCGCTTATAGTCAATTGATGGGATTAGGGTTCGTTTCACCTTTAAAGGTGGAGGCGGCTGCTTGCGATTCGCCAGATTTTCCAAGTTGTATACAGGATTTAACTCAAGCTTCGTGGAAAGATGACACAAATAATGGCTTTGTAGTAAGCGGTATTCCTGGTGATAATGGTATTAATTTATTCACATATAGCAATGGATCACAATTTCCAGCTGGTTATTATTTTGATGCAGATGAATATTCACCACCAAAATCAATTAGAATTTCTGCTGGGGAAAGCTTTGCAGGTGGGATCTTCGATTTAAAATCATTAAAAATTAATACGACTAATAAACATCTTGAAAACGATGCATTGTCCATAACAATTCAAGGGTATGATGGGGCAGGAAACCCAAAAGGAAATCCTGTAATTTTTAAGACAGTTGCAAATCATGAGCCTATTTATGATATTCCTATTAATATAGAAGGAATCAACTCATTTGTCATTACTGCGAGTGTAAATTTTATACCTACTGTACAAGCGGGACTATGGGATTTAACGTTTACCCAATTTACGATTGATATCCCAAATAATAGTCCACCAACAATTACAAATGGTGCTATAACTCCTTCAAATATTACTACCTCAGGCGTACAGTTGGACTGGGCTAAAGCATCTGATGATATAACAGCTCAAGAGGATTTAGAATATCAAGTCTATCAATCTAGTAGTAACAATATTGATACGGTTAGTACCATAGAATTGAATGGGACACCGTTAGGCGGTTATACCAAAGATAGTAACTCCTTTAATGTTACAGGTCTTGTAGCTAATACAACCTATTATTTTAATGTCATTGTCAAAGATATTGATGGCAATAAGAGTGCCTATATGATGCAGGAGGTAACAATCACTGCATTAAATAAACCACCGACATCCAGTAATGGAACCGAAAATGTAAACGAGGGTCAAGTGTATACATTTACTAGTACTTCTTTTGCTTTTTCTGATGAAGATGCTGGAGATACTTTGCAACAGATTCAAATCTCTACTATCCCAAATAGCGGACAGCTCTTTCTTGATAACAACAATAATCAGCAATTTGATGGTGGGGAAGCTATTACAAATGGTATGACAATTAGTAAGGCTAATTTAGATGCAGGTAATTTAAGATATATTACGGAAAATGGCACATCTTCATCTTTTACATTTAAGGTAAGTGATGGTATCGATTTTAGTACTGACTATACAATGGAGCTAGTCGTCAATGCACGTCCAGCAGTGATAATTATACCAAATGATTCTAGTCCAACAAATAGCAATTCAATTCTTATAACTTTGGTATTCAGTGAGTCAGTGACAGGCTTTATGATTGGGGATATCGAAGTTACAAATGGAAATGTGGCAATTCTGTCAGGGAGTGGTACCACATATACAGCTCTTATATCACCTATTGCTGATGGAGCTGTGAAAATCAAAATTCCTGAAAAGATAGTTGCAAATAGTGGAGGTGCATTGAATAAAGCATCAAATGAATTACAAATAATTTATGATGGAACACCACCTACCGAAATAGGTCTTAGTAATACTACTGTACAAGAAATGAAGCCTATTGGTACAACTGTTGGGACATTGACAGCAACAGATTCAGGAAGCTCGCAAACATTCACGTATTCATTACAGTCTGGGGATACAAGCTTCTTTACGATTGATGGAAATGTATTAAAGACAAATATGTCGTTTGAATATGATACGAAAAATAGTTATAAGATTACGATAAGAGTAACAGATGAGGCTGGCAATACGTTTGACAAGAAGTTTACAATCCAGATTACTAAAAATAATGCACCAACAGGCTCTATTATGATTAATAATGGGGAAGCATATACAAATTCTACTAATGTTAACTTAACAATGACGGCAACTGATTTAGAAGGAGAAGCGATAGAAATGCGCTTTTCGAATGATGGTACTACTTGGTCCAGTTGGGAGTCAAAAATATCTACGAAAAGTTGGACTTTATCCTATGGAGAAGGTAGTAAAACAGTTTATATGCAACTAAGGGATACTGCTGGCAATATATCAAATACATTTTCAGATACAATTGTTCTAGATACAACACCACCAGTCATAATAGGGGTTACAAATAACGGTGTTTATAACACGGATGTAACGATTAGTTTTAGTGAAGGAACTGCTACCCTGAATGGAGCAACCTTTTCAAGTGGAGCCACTGTAAGTACATCTGGAAATTATAATTTGGTAGTAACAGATAGTGCAAGGAATACCACAACCATTTCATTTGTGATTGATAAAGCTCTGCCAAAAGCTGTAGAGGTAAAGATCAAATCGAATAATCTGGATCCTACAAAGGCTAAAGTAGGAGATACGATCACCTTAACAATGAAAACAAATAAAGATATACAAGCACCTATAATTACCATTTTGGGGAAAGCTGCTATTGTAACAGGAGCATCCACAAACTGGCAGGCAACATATGTTATAGTCAATGGTGATTTAGAGGGAACAGCACCTATTACAATTAACTTTAAAGATCTGTTAGGTAATTCGGCAATAGAGGTAACGGACGTAACTGATGGAAGCTATGTCATTGTCGATAGCGTAAAGCCAACAGTAAAAAAGGTGACAATGGCTTCAAATAATGCTAATCCAACAGTTGCTAAGGTAAACGATGTAATCACAATCGACTTTGAGACAAGTGAGGACATTCAATCACCGAATGTATCAATCCTAGGACAAACAGCAAATGTAAATGATAAAGGTGATGGGGATGCTAAAACATGGCAAGCAAGCTATACGTTAAAGTCCATAGACTTAGAGGGACCTATCAGTTTTACAATTGATTTTCAAGATATTGCAGGGAATGAGGGCTTACAGGTAACCGAGATTTCATCAGGGACAATTGTGATATTTGATAAAATTTCTCCTGAAATAACAACCTATTTCCCAGCGCATCAGGCAATTGCTGTACAGCCTGCAGATAATCTTGTATTAACATTTGATGAAAGGGTCTTACCTGTAACTAGTAAAAATATTGTCATAAGAAATGCTACAGACAACCAAATTGTCGAAACAATTGCTGTTACACAAGCAAATGTTTCTGTTACTAATGAAACTGTGACAGTAAATCCTACATTGGATTTATCCCATAACACCACTTACAGCATTCAAATTGACGCAGGTGCATTTACGGATGTAGCAGGTAATGCGTATAAAGGTATTACTAATAATACTTCCTGGAATTTTACGACTAGTGCACTGCAAATATATACGGTTACGTATGACAGTAACGGGGCTGATGGGGGGATAGTACCAATAGATTCAAAGCAGTATAAACATCAGGACCCTATCACAATACTGGGTAATACAGGTAATTTAATAAAAGCAGGCTATACATTTGTCGGATGGAATACGAAGGCTGATGGAAAAGGTGCTACTTATAAAATTGGGCAAACGATTCAAATGGGGAAAGGGAATTTGATCTTGTATGCTTTGTGGTCTAAAAACAATGTACCAGGAGATGGAGGATCATCAACACCTGATCCTGTTGCAACGGTTACGTATGACAGTAACGGGGCTGATGGGGGGATAGTACCAACAGATTCAAAGGAGTATAAACATCAGGACCCTATCATAATACTGGGTAATACAGGTAATTTAATAAAAGCAGGCTATACATTTGTCGGATGGAATACGAAGGCTGATGGAAAAGGTGTTACTTATAAAATTGGGCAAACGATCCAAATGGGAAAAGGGAATTTGATCTTGTATGCTTTGTGGTCTAAAAACAATGTACCAGGAGATGGAGAATCATCAACACCTGATCCTGTTGCAACGGTTACGTATGACAGTAACGGGGCTGATGGGGGGATAGTACCAACAGATTCAAAGGAGTATAAACATCAGGACCCTATCATAATACTGGGTAATACAGGTAATTTAATAAAAGCAGGCTATACATTTGTCGGATGGAATACGAAGGCTGATGGAAAAGGTGTTACTTATAAAATTGGGCAAACGATTCAAATGGGGAAAGGGAATTTGATCTTGTATGCTTTGTGGTCTAAAAACAATGTACCAGGAGATGGAGGATCATCAACGCCTAGTCCTACACCAACACCTGATCCTGTTGCACCAAGTAATCAGTTAAAAATAAATGTTGTAGATCAAAGTATGCCAGATGATGTGCTCCTCCAAACCGTGTTAACACGTGTATTGAGTAACGGTAGCTTTCAAGATACAGTAAACTTTACAGTTGCAAATGCAAACGAATTTCTTCGGATCATAGGGAATAAGGAAGATAAAAGATCTCGACTTGTGATCCCTAATATGGAACCACCAGCAAGTGAAACAAAGGTGATACTTGATAGAGATGCTGCTAAACGACTAATAGAGGGCAAATCACATTTTAGTATAGCTATGGGAATGGTCAAAATAGATGTTCCTTTTACTTCAATGAATGATTTCAATGAAGATATTTTCTTCCGAATTGTACCGATTAGGGATGCATTGCGGCAAAAAGCTATCGAGGATCGGGCTAAACAAGCTGAACTAGTTTTACAACAGGGTAATGGCGCTAATGTAAAACTCGTTGGTCAGCCAATATCTATCGACACAAATCTACAAAACCGTCAAGTAACATTGCTACTACCATTACCAGCGAATCTCACATCAGCTCAACGAGAAAATATGATGGTCTATGTAGAACATAGTAATGGAACAGCTGAAATAATACGTGGGCGTTTTGCAGAATTTACGAGAGGGCAAACAGGTATAGTCTTTGATGTAGAGCACTTTTCTACATTTTCTCTCCTTTATGTAGAACAACCGCAGGAAGAAGTGCAACCAGAGAAAGAATCAATAGAGGTAGACAGCACATTTGCTTCCTATATTCATGGCTATACAGATGGCACTTTCCGTCCGAATACAAATGTCACTCGTGCCCAAATGGCAGCAATGTTGGCAAGAAACCTAAGTGGCAATCATGTACCTGAAGCGTCTAACCTATTTTATGCAGATACAGCTACTTCATGGGCAAAAAACGATATTGAATATATTCGTACAGAAGGAATTATGCAAGGACGTCATGATCGTTCATTCGGGCCGAATGAAATGATTACTAGAGCCGAAATGGCGGTTATTGCTGTGAGATGGATTGATAAGCAATGTGTAGAAGGGTCTACAGATACCCCGTATTGCGAAATAACCGCAAGTGGAGAAACATATCGTGATGTGGCGTTCTCGCATTGGGCAGCAAAAGAAATCAGTCGCATAAGTGCGATAGGTATAATGGTTGGCTCAGGCAATGGTGAATTTAGACCTGAAGAGAAACTAACACGTGCACAGGCAGTAAAGGTACTGAATCGAATCTTTAATCGTCCAATACCAACTGAGGACACAGAACAAATCTTCAAGGATATACCTAAAGAGCATTGGGCTTACTTTGAGATTCAAGCCGCAGCAAAATAAGATTAATAGAATAAGCACGTTAGGTGATAATGCCTAGCGTGCTTTTAATTCGTTTGAAGAAATCAATTAATTTCTTATTTAAATGTACCAGGTGTAAGTTTGAATATAAATTTGATTGCTATCAATGAGATATACAGCTGGCTTTCTCTTCTCGAACTCGTGGATTCGAAGCATGCATGCTTCAAAGACGTTCCTCTGTTTGAGGATCAAAGAAATGGATCTTTTCTTCCTTCATAAATAGGAAAACCTTGTCGGATGGATAAAAATTGTTATCAGCCTGTACTCGAGCTATAAAATTCTGATTTACTAAAGAACAATAGAGATAAGTTTCTGCTCCTAGTAATTCTGCAACATCAATTGTTGCAGTGAAAGTGTAAGGGGAAATAACATCAGTCATTTGTAAATCCTCAGGTCGTATACCCATAATAATCTCTTTCCCTAAATAATTTTTTTCCTTTAACAATGGTAAATGCATGGATGGGATAGGGAAGCTTTGCTCGCCTAAAAGAATCTCGGTATCTGTTAGACGACAGTGGAAAAGGTTCATGGATGGTGAGCCAATAAAGCCTGCTACAAACATGTTAAGTGGTGTATTATATACTTCTTTAGGTGTCCCAATTTGTTGTATAAGGCCATCCTTCATCACGACCAGACGGGTAGCCATCGTCATAGCCTCTGTTTGGTCATGTGTAACATAGATCGTTGTCGTTTGAATTCGTTGATGGAGCTTCTGGATTTCTGCTCGCATTTGTACACGTAATTTGGCATCCAAATTAGAAAGAGGCTCATCCATTAAAAATACCTTAGCATCTCTGACAATTGCTCTTCCCAGTGCTACACGCTGACGTTGTCCACCAGATAGAGCCTTTGGTTTTCTTTTTAAATAATCCTCTAATCCTAAAATCTTAGCAGCTTCTTTAACACGACGATCTATTTCCTTTTTATCGACCTTTCGTAGCTTTAAGCTAAATGCCATATTATCATAGACTGTCATATGTGGATATAAAGCATAGCTTTGAAATACCATTGCAATGCTACGATCTTTTGATTCCACATCATTCATGAAAACATCGTCAATGTATAGTTCTCCCTTTGATATATCCTCTAAGCCAGCAATCATACGTAAAGTTGTGGTCTTACCACAGCCAGAAGGGCCTACAAACACAATGAATTCTTTATCATGGATATGCAAATTAAAATCAGTTACGGCCTGGATATTTTTATCGTAAATCTTATAGATATGCTCTAACCGTAATTCCGCCATACATACTGCACCCCTTTACAAGTCATATTTTCATTGTAAATGACTTTAGAATAGAGTGATATGGAAAGCTTGCACAGTGTTGAAGGCATAATTTGTGCAGTTGGTCTTAAAGTGATTCTAAGAAAATAATTGCGAGATAAACTTCTAGTCGATGGGAAAATTGCCGAATATCCTTTTGCGTCATTTGTTGAAATTTTTCTAAGCGATTTTGTAAGGTATTACGGTGCATATACATCTTTTTAGATGCTAATGTAATGTTTCCATCACATTCAATCAATTTCTTGATTGTATGGAGTAATTCTGGCTGAGAAGTGGCTCTTTTTAGGATAGAGGAGATAAAAATCTCTTTCTCTTGATAGGCTAGATGCTGCGTTACATATGGTACTAAAAGCTCTTGCTGTGTGAGTACATGCTTTGGTGTATAAGTCCAAATGGATGGTAGAAGGTGAACATACCAGCTAAATCGTTCCTTTGTCGTGGTGATGTTGTGTATAATATCAGAAACAAAAATCTTAAAATGAGTCTCTAAGTCTGCCATTAGGGGATTAACATAATGAGCCAAATCTAAAAGCTCATTGCAGTCGATACATTCGATTATGACAAATAATTGTGGTTGAAGCGATAGCAGTATAATATCCTTCCCAAGTAAAGCTTCAAAGACTGAACGCAATAATGTAGATGTGGTAAAGTCTTTATCAAAATGAAGAAATAACAAACGATGCATAGGAAGATTAGTTGGAGCAATATCTGTTTTATCTGTAAAATAATCAAGCCAAATCATATCATAGTTATCGTATAAGACAGTGGGGCCTGAGAATATTCGCAATAGCTCATATTCATTTTGTGTCATTGTGTGTATGGGAATTTCGTAAAGCTGATTGTCGAAATTAAATACATAATTTTCATCAGTTTTACCTGAGAAGGGGCTTAATAATGGGAAACGTTGCTGTAATTTTTGTAGATCCATGCATGCCACTCCTTATTTAAATAGAATGTCATAAGGTTAATTTACTATAATTATATGATGAAATGCTTATAGTATTAATAGAAAAAACACGGACATGAGCATGTATGACAATCACACCTAGCTAATGTCCGTGTTATCTATTTAGGCATCTTTTTTAAATAACTTACCTGGCCAAAAAGCATATTTACCTAGTACTGTTGTGATGGCTGGTACAAGTAATGGTCTTACAATAAATGTATCGAGCAATACACCAATGGCTGTCACAACACCAAATTGAACAAGCACTTGAATCGGTAATGTTGCCAGCACCGCAAATGTACCTGCTAGGATGAGTCCAGCAGATGTAATAACGCTTCCTGTTCGGACAACACCTTCTTCTACAGCTGTTAAATGGTCAGTGGTTTTACGCTTTTTCCAAATTTCTGAGATCATAAAGATATTATAATCCTCTCCGAGAGCTACTAAGAACACGAAAGCATACAATGGAATTGCTCCAGAAATTGCTTCGGCCCCCATGATATGATGTAAGATTAACCATCCAGCACCTAATGCCCCAAAATAGGAAATAATAACAGTCGCTAATAGATAAACCGTTGCTGTAATAGAACGTAAATAGACAAATAATAATAACGCGATTAAGGCAATCATGGTTGGCATGATTACTGTTTCATCTCGCTTGGTTATTTGTTGTGTATCATATTGACTAGCTGTTTCTCCACCAAGCCAAACATGCTTCTCAGCGTTGTTGAGACCTTGTGCCTCTAGTATTTTAATAACCTCTTTTTGTAGTTCAGGAATATGAGCTAATGACTCCTGTGCATATGGGTTGGCATTGAAATTGAGTTCATACAAGTGTATGTTCTTATTTTTTTCGCCAATTTGTACATCTGCCACACTATCAATATAAGAGATAGCTTCAAGTTGTTGCTGGATATTAATATCAGTACCTTCTGTATCTATTACTAATTGAACAGGTGCTAACTCTCCAGGCGAAAAATTCTCTTCTATTAATGTAAATCCTTCTCTAGACGGCATATCTTTTGGGAAGGATGAAAGCAAATCAAATGTATATTGAATTCGTGGAACAAATGCGGCTAACCCTCCAAGTAAGATTACAGTTACAGCGATAACGACCCAAGGTTTATGGGTAACAAAATGACCAATTTTATGACTGATCTTATGTGAAGGCTTATGCTGTTTCTTGCCCTTTTTATTGGCCATTTCCTCCGTTCGAGGAGTGAAGGGGAAGAACGCTACTCGCCCAATTAGGACAAGAATTGCAGGTAGGACAACAAGTGCTGCGATCCCCATGACAAGCACACCAAAACTAAATGGTACGGCAAAGCGTTGAAATGCGCCATAATGGGCAAGACTAAGGGTCGCTAAACCTATAACCACTGTTAGGGCACTCATTAAAATAGCACCACCCGATTCTTTAACAGCTAGCTTCATTGCGACCGTCTTATCCTCAACATCAAAGAGTATTTCTCTATATTTTGAAATTAAAAATAAACAATAGTCAGTACCTGCACCAAAAAGTAAAACAGTCATAATGGAAACTGCCTGTGAATCTTTATCTATCCATCCCTGTTCAGCAAAAAAACCAAGTGTCGGGCTAATTACACCATAGGCAAGCCCTACAACAATTAAAGGAATAATAGCTAGCAATGGAGAACGATAAATAATAATAAGTAATACTAAAACGAGTAATACAGTTGCGATCAATAGCTTCACATCTGCTTGTGAAAATAAACTGACAGCATCAGTGGCAATACCCACTGGTCCAGAATAGCGCACATGGAGTGCATCGCTTGATAATTTATCATCTAATTGGACTTGATAGCCTTCCATAATTTTTGTCAGCTTATCTAAACTATCCTGTAGCATATCTGTTGCGACACCTTTTTCAAAAAACACAGGTGTAACAATTGTTGTACCATTTTCGGAAGCGGAAGCCATTAAAGCCTGAGGCGGCATTTGATTAAATGGTGGAACCATTGTTTGATGGGCTAAGGGCTTTGCTTGCAGCTCGTTGTATACACCTTGTATAGCCGAAAAATCATCAGGTGTTAAGCCATTTTCGCGATGCCACACCAACAATAGAGGTGTGCCAGCATCATTAGGAAATTGCTCTGCAATGATGGACGCAGCTTGCTCAGACATTTCCGTATCAGGTAAATTTTTGCCTGACTCACTTTCTATACTATTGATTTGTGGCCAAGCAAATGAGAATACAACTACTAGTAGCACCCAAAAAGCTAGTGCTAATAATCTTCCCTTTTTACTTGCAACCATTGAGCCCCATTGCTCAAGTGGATGTTTTTTCATCAAAAGACCCCCATTTCATGTAAGTAATTTAATTATATATACTAGAAGGTTAATTAATCAATCCATAAATATTAATATGTTATAATATGCGTAAAAAGAATGCTTAATTAAGGAGGCGAACTTGTTGAAACAATCACCGCGTGTTCTCGGGAGACCTCGCCATGATGAAAATGCGAAACCTACAAAAGATATTGTCCTTGAAACAGCCACAGGACTTTTTATTAAAGAGGGCTACAAAAATATTTCAATGGAGGATGTAGCAAAGGCTTGTAACGTAACAAAGGCGACTGTCTATTACTACTACCCAACTAAAGGGGATTTATATACATCTGCTTTAATCGCTATGATGGATCGTATCAAACTATCTATTCTACAAATTTTAGAGCAGCCTAAACCATTTAAAGAACGACTTGAACAGCTCGTTGAGGTTCATTTATCAGCCACTATCGATATTGATATGAAAAATTTTATGAAAGAGGCTACCATCAATCTATCCGAATCGCAGCTGAGACAAGTTCAAGCATCCGAAAATGGTATGTATCAAACAATAGAGCATGCTATGCAGGAAGAGATGGAAAAGGGCACAATTCGAAAAGGAAATGCAAAGTTTTTCGCTCATAACTTTATGGCATTAATGACTGTAGGGTATTTTAAAGATGGCGATGGTAAAACTTTGCTAGGCTCAGTAGATGTAACGGCAAAGGAAGTAACAAATTTCTTCTGGCTTTCTGTTGAAAAACGTTAACACAAAATAGGTTTATAAAAGGAGTTATCTCATTCATTTGGGATACTTCTTTTTTAGTGATGCAAGTCACAGACAATCAGAGCGATTCTTCATTATAGTGGGGGTGTGGCCTAGAAAGTAGTGGAACATCGTAAATCAAAAAGAAACCTAAAACTATGGACAACAGTGTAATGGAGGAATGACAATGACAATTATACCAATCCAAGCAATGCTAGAAGAAAAGACAAAACATATTGGTAAATTAGGGAGTATCGCTGGTGCAGATATTTTAAACATTCAACTGCGTGCAGGTGAAAAAATTCCTGAGCATCATGCGGATAATGAAGTGCTAATTATTGTTCAATTTGGTGAAGTTCGCTTTCTTGTTGAAGGGGTGGAGGAAATTTTAACACAAGATACAATTTTAACTTTAAAACCATCTGAAAAGCACAGCTTAGAAGCAATTACAGACGTTCGTGTTATTGTCATTAAATTAAAATAAAGAAAAGCTCCTGTATTCTAAAATCTGCTTTGTTAGCCAAGAGTGACACATTTCTATTGACACTAACAAAAAAGATTTAGCGTCCCTATTGAATACTACTAGAGAAACCGAAAGCCGTCGTTTATCTGCTTTCCAAAGAGAAAGGGATATAGAGATGATAGGAAAAAGAATGATCATTAAAAATTATGATGCGTTGGAAAATTTATTATAGCAAGACAGTTAATAGTTGATGAAATCAATGAATTTTGAAAAGATTGTCGAAATTGTGATATAGCTCATTGAAATAATGTACAAACAGTCTTATAATGAAGGTTGTAATGTCACCAAGACAAGATAAGGATGGTATTATGATGCGCTTTTTGCGATTTAAAGTAAACATTGTAATAACAAGTCATACGAATCGCTATCCAGCCCTTGTGACTGGTGATTGTGTAAGATATACGCTGTAACGACTGTTAAGTTTTACCTTAATGGTCTTTTTTACATGTAAGTAATAAAAAATAGTACTAGTGATGGCAAAGGAGAGTTCAAAATGTCAGAAACGAATAACCAAACACAGGCTGAACAAGTAACTGTGAGTAAAGAGCAATTAGATGTACTAGATCAATTATTAAAGCCTGAAGTTCAAGAATCACTTACAACTTTAGTTGAGCAATTACCGAAGTTAACTGAAATGATGACATTATTAACGAAATCATATGAGTTTGCTCAAGCTGTTGCAACAGACGAAGTGCTTAAAAACGATACTGTTGGAGCAGTAACAGAAATCGCTGGTCCTGTAGTTGGCTCTGCGAAAAACCTTGCAGCAACTGCAATTGAAGCGAAAGACCGTGCATCTGAAAGCCATGAAGTAATTGGTTTATTCGGTCTTGTGAAAATGTTAAAAGACCCTCAAGTTCAAAATGTTTTCCGTTTTGTTAATGCTTTCTTACAAGTAAGCTCAGAACGCAAAGCCAAATAAGACTCAAGGTAAATTCAATTCGTAAGGACGGAGGATTAATTAATCATGTCAAAAGAAATCGTCATCTTAGGTGCAGGTTACGCTGGCGTTTTAACTGCATTAACAGCACGTAAGTATCTATCAGCTGATGAAGCTAAAATTACTGTAGTAAACCAATTCCCAACACACCAAATTATCACTGAGCTTCACCGTTTAGCTGGTGGTACAATTGCAGAAGGTGCTGTTGCATTACCACTTAAAAAAATCTTTAAAGGTTTAGATATTGACCTGCACATTGCGAAAGTATCCAAATTCAATGTAGATACTAAAAAAGTTGATCTAGATAATGGTTATACATTAACGTACGACACACTTGTAGTATCTTTAGGTAGCCAAACTGGATTCTTTGGTATCCCAGGATTAGAAGAAAACTCTATGGTTCTTAAATCGGTAAATGATGCCAATAAAATCAACAAACATATTGAAGATCGCATTAAAGCATATGCACAATCTAAAAATGAAGCAGATGCAACAATCGTTATTGGTGGTGGCGGTTTAACAGGTGTTGAGCTTGTTGGTGAAATCGTGGACAACTTCCCGAAAATCGCTGCAAAACATGGTGTTAATTTTGCTGATCTTAAAATTAAACTTGTTGAAGCTGGTCCAAAAATCTTGCCAGTTCTTCCAGATACACTTATCCAACGCGCTACTGAAAGCTTAACTAAACGTGGCGTAGAATTTATTACAGGTACACCAGTAACAGGTGTTGACGGCAACGTTATTTCTTTAAAAGACCGTGAACCAATTGTTGCAAATACACTTGTTTGGACAGGTGGGGTAGCTCCACTTCCAATCGTAGGCGAATCAGGTCTAGCTGCTGATCGTGGAAAAGCAACTATTAATGAATTCTTACAATCTACGTCACACGAAGATGTCTTTGTTATTGGTGATGCATCTGTTGCACTACCAGCTGATGGAGGTCGTCCACTATACGCTCCAACAGCACAAGTTGCATGGCAAATGGGTGAATGTGCTGGTTATAATGTATTTGCACAATACAAAAACCAAGACATGAAAGCATTCTCAGCTGTAAACTCTGGCACACTTGCAAGTTTAGGTCGTAAAGATGCTGTTGCTACAATTGGTGCGAGCAACACAGAGCTTAAAGGCCTTCCTGCAACATTAATGAAAGAAGCTTCTAATATTCGTTACTTAACACATATTAAAGCTTTATTTGGTTTAGCCTATTAAAAAACAAAACACTCACTACTATCACGCTATGTCGTTGTTAGTAGTGAGTGTTTGTTTTTTTCTAAAGATGTATATTAATTACTTTAAATCCAGTAAAATAAATACATATTCAATATTCTATTTTCTGAGGTGATGGCTGTGTTAACAATGTTCCAATCAAAAAAAGTAGATATAGAGCAATTTAAGGCTAAAATTGATGAACTGAATGCAAAGCTGGATAAGAAAGATCATGAATTTCAAATTTTTTTAAATGAGTTACATAAGGAAATCGTTGAAACTATTGAACAACATAACAAGGTAAATGACCAGCATACTATTTTAGGAGAAATGGTCGCAGATATTGTAGGAGAGTTTAATAAAGTTGAGGATAGCACAATTCACTCCAATAAAATTTCTGAAAATGCCCTAGACAAAGGCAATTTATTAATCTCTTCCTCGGATCAAATGATGACATTATCGGTTGAAAGCAAGCATGCTGTTCAGGAAGTAGAGCATTTGATTGATGCGTTGGGAGAGCAGTCTCAAAAAACATCTTTAAGCATGAGTAATTTAAGTGAGCGCTCAAAGCAAATAGCTGAAATTGTAAATGTTATTGGAGAAATATCAAATCAAACTAATTTACTAGCTTTGAATGCATCTATTGAGGCAGCAAGAGCAGGGGAGCATGGTAAAGGCTTTTCGGTTGTTGCCGAGGAAGTTCGCAAATTAGCTGAAAATACGAAAACAAGCACAGAAGACATTGCTAATTTAACAAAGAAAATCGAAGAACAAATTGGACTTGCTTACGAGGATAATAAAAATAACATGCAGCTAGTAACGGAAGGCATTGATAAAAGTGCTAAAACATCAGTAAAAATTGATCAATTACTGCACATTATGACAAATGTTCAAACGGGAATAAATGAGCTATTAGCTTCAATTAAAGATCAGAAGCTATCAAACGAAGATGTTATACATAAATTTAATAGGACGACAGCTTTATTCGATGAAACAAATCGCGTTCTAACAAGCCATATTGATGAATCAGAAATTGTAACAAAAAAATTATTAGAGGCAGTTGATCAAGTAAAGCATTTCCCAACTGAAAGATAGAGATTTTAACTTCATTCTATGGAAATTTAAAAAGCAAGAACCCTGCATAGCAGCAACTTTTCAACTTCTTAGTGACTACTACAGGGTTCATTTAATTATTTCAAGTCGCCAACTTTTTCTTTTAATGCGGCTAATTGATCTGGATAGTTTTTTTCAGTTATTTCATTCCACAATTGTGCATCTTTAATTCCACATCTTTCGGGAATAAAGACTGGGTCAAGCCCCAACTTCTTTTGCTCTTCATAATCTCTTAATGTAGCTATACCTGGCTTTGTTAATAAAATAATAGCAATTAGGTTTAACCATGCAAGTGTACCTACACCGATATCAGCAAGATTCCAAGCAGTTGATGAGGAACGAATCGTTCCAAAAAAGATAGAGATAACTAGTAGTACTTTTACGACAATAGCAATAGTAGCAAAGTTTTTATTGTTTCTAAATAAGTAAGCAACATTACTTTCTGTGTATACCCCAAAAGCAAGCATAGTAGTTATTGCAAAGAAAAATACAGCGATAGCAATAAAAGGACTTCCTAAACCAGGAATGAATGAGTTAATTGCTTCTTGTGCAAATGCAGTACCTGCTTCAACTCCTGGTAGATTCTCAACTAAAAATCCCCCATTAGGATGGGCAATATTGTAACTGCCTGTGGAGATGATCATAATGGCTGTAGCTGTACAAACAAGCAGTGTATCTACATAGACCGAGAATGCTTGGACAAGCCCTTGTTTAGCAGGATGAGATACTTCTGCGGTACCAGCTGCCTGTGCCCCAGTACCTTGACCTGCTTCATTTGAATAAGCCCCTCTTTTTACTCCCCACATAATTGCATTTCCAAAAACAGCACCGAATGCAGCATTTAAATTAAAGGCAGAGCTGAAAATTAAAGCAAATATTGCAGGTACATCTTTTATATTGATCAATAAAATAATGAATGCAAGAAGTATGTAAGCAGTTGCCATAAACGGTACAGCATATTCAGCAACTTTTCCAACCCTTTTAATACCGCCAAAAATAGCAAATCCAAATATTGCAGAAACAATAATACCTGTAATTATTGGTGAAATCCCGAAGGCATTTTTTGTTGAATCAGCAATATTAAAGGCTTGAACACCTGAACCAGTGAAACCAGTTGCTATAATTGTAGCGATAGCAAATAGTATAGCAAATGGCTTATTTTTTAACCCTTTCTCAATATAATATGCTGGCCCTCCACGATACTCTCCAGCGATTTCTTGTTTCCAAACCTGGGCTAACGAGGACTCAATATAGGCAGCACCAGCTCCTAAAAAGGCTATGACCCACATCCAAAAGATAGCCCCTGGTCCTCCAAAATAAATTGCAGTAGCTACACCAGCTATATTCCCAATTCCGACACGTCCACCCAATGCCATTGCAAAGCTTTGAAAAGATGAAACGCCATTTGCCGAAGTTTTTCTATTAAATAATTGTTTAATCATATCTTTTAAGAGACGCAGCTGTGGAAACCTCATAATAAGCGAAAAGTAAACGCCAGCTCCTAAGCAAAGATAAACTAATGCGTTACTCCAGATAATCCCTGCTATTTTACCTGTTAAAGCGGCAAAATCCATATAACAACCTCTTTCTATTTTGTACTGTGTCATCTTAGATTATTAGGTAACAATTCAAATGAGAGGATATGAAAGCTATTTTGAATGAAGTTTCTTTTATTTAAAATAAACTTTTAATCAATGTATCAATCATAATAGGCATCTCTTTAAACGCACTATCCACATGCAATCGTTCTGTTTTTTGATGGGCATCCTTTCCAAATGGACCGACATTTAAGACAGGACCTTGTAATGCCGCCATCTCTTTGAATGGAATATGATACGTATCGCCCCATACAGGTGTGTTCCGTTCAAATGCTAGCCACTCATTGGATGCATCTGAATAATTGACATAGCTTAAATCACAAATTCCGTTAAAGTAGTGGATCTGCTCCACCTCAATATCAAATGTTTGAGCTGTTTGCTTCATTAATTCAATCGACTGTTTCACTAATGGATGGTTGGATGAATTAATGGCTGGATAGTAAGGGGGTGCATATAACAGAACTGTGGCAGGTGCTAATTCCTGACAGCGAATCATGAGCTGATCCACAATACGAATGGATTTTTCACGATCATCCCATGCAGGATGCTGCTGAACCTGGTGCTTAATCGCTTGTACTTCCTCAGCTCCTAACTTATGGATCGCATGCTCCAATAATGCCTCGTAGCGTAAGACCTTTACCTTGCCCACACCCTGAACATTTTCGCGTGTACAAATGTCCTGATAGTGCGCATTGCAAGCAGCCATTGCCTGTAACGCAACTTCCTCAAAAATAGCCATCACCTCAGCCGCTGTACGTTTTAACAAAAAGACATTGTAAAGTGCCGCCGCACGGTATGGTGTTTGTGTAGAATACTCCATTTTTAAATCTTTTAATTGTAGAGAGACGGGTAGTGGTGTGCTTTCGCCTAAATCTGTTTCACGGAAAAGGGGATTCCACTCCATATGCTGTGTCATATAGGAAGCGATAAAGGGAGCCGTCATCCCTTTTAATGGCTCACCAACATGTGTCTCTTTTCCGTAGAACAAAGCAGCAGGCATGATTTTACCAATTGTACCTGAATAAATATATTCATTCGTATCCGAAGGCCCTTGTGAAAACGATGGCTCACTATTTAAAAATAATTTATAGGTTAAGCCATGCTGTTCCCGCAGTCTCACCAGTTCCACAACAGCCGCTCTCATACCAGCAGAGTTGACTTCCTCATCAGGAACCGTTGTTAAAATCAAATTAATCGGCCATTGCTCAAAGCTTGCCTTTTCGATCAACTGCATGTGTAAGGCAAGACCCATTTTCATATCCATTGTGCCGCGTCCAAATAAATAATTCCCAGACGCCAAATCAATGCGAGCTGCCTCTGGTAAATCTTTTAGGTATTTAGGTTCCATTAGCTTTTTCGTTAGTTCTTCTGGAGAAAAGGCTAACGGCTCTAGTTCACCATATTCCTCTGTATGCACGGTATCGAAGTGACTGATTAACACAACGGTTTCAGTTGCGGTTGGATGCTTATAGAAGGCTGTCACTGCATTTCTGCCAAGTCCTGCATCATGTAATTCAATCAAGTCTGGGTGCTTTTCAAAATATGGAAGCGTTAACAATTTATCTTTTAAGCGAAAGGCAAATTTATTTTCGCCCTCCGTTAATGTTCGGCTTTCCCAGCTCACAAGCTCACATAATAGGGCACGTAGTTTTTCGGGTGTATCCCACATAAAAGTATTCATAATTTTTGCTCCTTTTTTATAGTAAAGTATTTTATTTTCAAGATGATACAAATAGATAATTAGAATAGAAATGCATTTTTACTATCATTTATATTCCGCTATGTGAAATTAAATCTACATAGTGGAATATAAATTCATCGTAAATGCAAAACAACAAATTGTCAATTTGAATTTTTGTGAATACTCGTAATTTTCTGCGCTAATTGAGTGGAACTATGTATATATTTCATGTAGCATCTATTTATATGCATAAAAATTAGTTAAAATAAAATGAAACTACATTTAAAAGCAGGGCTACATGTAAAAAATTGAAGGTACATAAAAATTTGATAATTTGCATGAATTTTAATTTCATAATGATCCTAGTTAAAGCTAAATGGATCTATAAAAACCTTAAGATAGTGATCATATGGGGAAATGAAAGGGAGTAATTGTAATGATTCAATCAATCGAAAGAGCTATGTTAGTTATAAATATACTGGCGAAGCATCCGAAGCGTTTTTTTACTGTGCAAGAAATTTTTAATGAAACAGACTTGCCTACTAGCACAATTTACAGATTATTATATACATTAGAAAGTTTTGATTTAGTAGAGAGAAATGAGAATAAAAAAGAATTTCGATTAGGGTATACATGGCTCCAACTTGGAATGAAAATGTATCATGAGACGGATATTAGAGAAAAAGCACATCCTTTATTAGAAAACCTTGCATATAATGTGCGCGAAACAATCTACTTAAGTATTGCTAAACAGTTTGCATCCATTATTATTGATCGAATTGATAGTCCTAAAAATGTCCGTATTATTGATATGATTGGTGAAAAAATTGCATATCCTATAGGAGCTCCAAATAAAGTATTACTTGCGTTTTCTAAAAGCGATGTACAGCAACAATTTTTCCAACAACTTGAGGAGCCTGAGAAAGAAAAATTGATAGAGAGCCTCAATGATGTAAGAGAAAAAGGCTTTGCCATAAGCGTTGGAGAAAAAACAAAGGGGACAGTATCCATAGCAGCACCTATATTTGATTCAAATAAACAAATAATTGCAGCCATTAGTGCAGAGTGCTTTGAATATGATACAGATGCTGGAAAATTAGAAAGTATAACACAGGAAGTTATTAAAACTGCACAGCAGCTATCTTTTGAATTAGGGTATATATAAGATTGCTTATTACGATAAAAACCATCTGATGTCAGTAATTAGTAGACATTAGATGGTTAATTTTTATATGAAAAGTGAGATTACTGTTGCTTGCTACTTATCAACCTTTTATAATAGTGGCTTTTCGAAGGTTTTATATTTAGCCATAGTAGAATGACAGCTACAAATGCCATCATAAAGGATGCGCTAACGACAACTGAGCGGATGGTTATCCATTCAGCAAAAATCCCAAAAATAGCAGTAAAAATAATAATAAAAAGAGCTTCAAAGAATCCATAAATACTTCCTATTCTACCCATGCTCTCAGAAGGAATATTATTTTGATAAAATGTATAAAATCCTGTATTCGCAAAGGCAGTAGCAAAGGATAATACAAAGCAACCTAAAGCGGCTATAAGAAAGGAAAAGGATGATGTAAATATTAAATAGCCCAATGCTGTTACGAGAGACCCCATACCTATTAACCAAGAAGTTGGTATTTTTTCAACAATAACAGAGTTGGTTAGCGAGCCAATTAAAACACCTACCCCTGCGATACTGACTAAAATACCATATTCTCCTTCGGATAAAGCTAATATTTGTGTTGCAAAGGCAGCCTCCAAAGAATCAGTAGCTGTCATCAAGATGATGATAGCACTAAACAACAAATAGACTACCATCACATAGGAATTTTTTAAGCTAAAGCGTATGACCATTTGCCAATCCTGAAGCAATACGCGATAAAGAGATGTTTTTTCTGTGTGATTAATAAATTTTTCAAGCGCTTCAATATTCGGCATTTTGAACGTTATACAGGCTGATAGAAATAAAGCAATCGCGTTTAAATATATGGCCATATAGGGTGTTCCGACTGTGAACAAGAAACCTGCGATTGCTGGCCCAGTTAGAAATGCACCAGAGTCAAGTAAACTGCGTAATGCATTAAAACGTTTCCTTTGTTCGATAGGAATTAACTTAGTGATATAAGTCATAGATGTCGGCTGATACATAGAGCTAGCTACTGTAATGAGAAAAACTAGGACATACATCCACAAGAGGCTTGAAAAGCAGGGGAGTATGACAATGAGTATAGATTGAAACATATTTAGAATAATCATTAGCTTTTTCTTATTAAAACGATCGATTAGGCTGCCGGACCAAAAATTAGTGAACAAGGAAGAGATCGCTCTTACAATATACAATCCAGAGACAGCCATAGCAGATTCTGTGAGGTTTAACACAATTAAATTTAAGGCGATAAAATAAATCCATTCGCCAACACTGGAAACACCAATACTACATAACAGGATGGCAGGATAGCGCCAACTTTCCAAAGCTTTTCTCATATAAATTCCTCCTTAAGCAAAGTGACGATTTGCAAAATAAAAAACCCCACCCCCAAGACGATTAGTCTTAGGGACGAGGTTGTAGAATTTATATACTCACGTGGTGCCACCCTAGTTTACTATTATGTCACCATAATAGCCTTTTCAGTACGGCATAGAGCCTATGCTTATACTGTAACTCTATAACGGGAGTTCCCGTCGCACCATCATTCAAACAAAATCCAATGCGCTACTCCGAGGCTTGTTTCAATAATTCGTTCTTACTCGTTTTCAGCAATCCGAGCTCTCTGGGAAGAACTTCATTATTTACTCTTCTCTTCAATGTATTTTCGCTAGTGTAGCATATGTACATCATTTTGGTAAATAGTACTATAAAAAAATAACTAATTATTTTGTAGAAAGCTTTTTAATTGTGTTATAAGCGACTGGCAAAGCTGTATGGATAAAACAGCATTCAAAGGAATTTCAAGTGAATGATTAAGGTCCTCCAAAACTGCAAGCTGAAGGGTAGCAAGTTGCGCTAGCTTTTCCTGTGAATAGTGAGGGTCCGCTGTACCAATTGCCAAAAATGCATGTTTGTCTAATAGATTTGTCATTGTATGTTGAAGAGAAAGTAATGGGGTGAAAAGTACATAACGAGCAGGAATAGAAGGAGTCTGCTGCATATAATAATCGACAATCGGCATAGTACCTAAAGATTTTCCTAGATAAACGACTTCTCGATAAGGCTTTGATTGCAAGCTATTTTCTACTATAGGGTTGGCAACACGATAGACCATTTTTGATATGGCTTGGGAGTCCTGTTCGAATTGCTGTTGCTCAAATGTATAATTGATTTGGACGACATCATAGCCAAGTTCTAGCATTAATGCCGTAGAATAATAAAGTACAGGTTTATCATAGGTATATCCCGTACCAGAGAGCATAAAACATATTTTATCGCTTTTTCTGTCAAAAAAGTTATAGGATATACCATTGTACATGGAATGCTTAGGTTTGATTTTCATGAAGATTCCTCCATTTATAGTAATAATAGTTTATAATTGTACTATAACAAAGGGGGAGAAATTTATGAAGGCTATTATTATCAATGAGTTTGGAGCACCTAATGTTTTAACATCTATTGATTGTCCAAAACCGACTATTTCTGAGGGTGAAGTCTTAATACGGACAACCTATACAAGCGTGAACTTCGCAGATATTAAAAACCGTACAGGTAATAAAGCTAAAGCAAATTTTCCGATGGTTCTTGGTTTAGATGTTGCAGGGGTGATTGAAGAAGTTTTTAATGATAACAGTGGTTTTCAAAAGGGTGACCAAGTTATCGCATTCCCGAAAAACGGTGCTTATGCAGAATTTGTTGTAGCAAAGGAACAACTAGTTTTTAAAATTCCTAGGGGTGTATCAATAGAGAAGGTAGCAGCTGTACCGACAGTTTTATTTTTATCGTATATGTTAACACATCAAATAGCGGCCATTGGTCAGCAGGATGCTGTCTTAATTCATGCTGCTTCTGGTGGGGTAGGGACAATGCTTGTCCAAATGGTAAAAAGGCTCGGAGCTAAGCAGATTATAGGTACGGTAAGTAATTTAGAAAAAGCCCCAATCGTTTATCAGCTTGGTGCGGATCATGTACTTACATATGATCAATTTAGTACAAATGTCAATGAACTTACAAAGGGTCGGGGTGTTGATATTGTATACGATTCTATTGCAGGAGCTATCACCGAGGAGAGTTTAACTTGTTTAGCCCCTTACGGCACTCTTGTCCAATTCGGGAATAGTGGAGGCAGAGCAGGAAATATAAAAACAGCAGATTTACACAGTAGCTGCCGCAATATAAAAGGATTTAGCTTAGGTACGACAAGAGCTTTGAAGCCAGAACTGTTACAACAGGTGGCACAGGATATTTTCTCTTTAGTAAACGAAGACAGTTTTCAGGTGCCAATTGCTAAAATATTCCCACTAGAGGAAATGAAAGAGGCTCATGAATTTATGGAAAGTCGTCAGCATCAAGGAAAAATACTAATTAAAATATAAAAGCACAAAAAAGATGACACTCCAAATATGGGTGTCATCTTTTGTCGATCAACCATCTAGTTCAGTAAGTTTTTCATAAATACGTCTTTTACGATAAAGCATAATACCAGTTTCGGCTACATCCTGAATCATGCCTTTATTAGCATAGGCTCCAAAAACCATCCCTGCAATAGGGATCATTTGAAACAGCTTTTTCCAGCCTAGCTGATCACGATATGTGTAAAATACTTCCTGCCATCCTTGAAGCTGAGAAATCATGTTATCTGAAGCCTTTTTTGAGCTATTCATAGTAGAAAGCTCCTGTAAGATTGCTTCTTTACCAACAATATCAGCAAAGGTAAATTGTAAACATTTCACAATAAAAATACGTTCCATTTTATCGTTCGGATCATAGCCATGTATAATTGCTATTTCTTGCAAAGTTTTTAGTGCAGTCCCTAAAATCATAGGAATATCAATGGCTAAAGTAAAGATGCCACCAAAGCCAGTAGAGGCTCCTTGTACAGTAGCAAATTTCACACGTTCATTTTGTAATTTGTCACTGAGGGAGATCATGTCCTCTAAAGGAATCTGACCAATATCAGCTATAGTTATAATATGCTGTGTGGAAGAAAGGTCACGAATTTTTTGTATCATGGCTTGTTCATTGATTAAATACTTTCCACCTGACTGAATATAATTGCCTAGTTCATCTACCAATAAAGCAATTTTATTTTGAAGAAAGGTAGGTGTCATTTTATCTAATAATTTAAATGGTATTCTTCCTAATTTCTCCCAAAACCATAAATCTTTTTGATCTTTTTCCCACACTTGAATTTCTTGTAAATGCTGCTCTAATAACTCTCGATTCTCCATTATTGTCTTATCCCCTTATGTGTCCATTTAACTTTAAATACGAAAAAAAATATATAAAGTTTCGCTTTATTTAAATGAGATTTCGACAAACTAATGAATCACATGCTATTGCCAAACGGACGCAAGAAGTGCAATTCCTTCCTTTATTTGCTGAAGTGTCAATCCACCATACCCAATAATGATCATTGCTTCATTTGTTCCATTCTGATAGGAGGTAGAGCATGGATAGACTTGAACCCCTACCTCTTGAGCAAGATGGATCGCTCTACTCTCGGAGAGATGTTGTGGTAGCTTGATGACTATATGAAGCCCGGATTTTTCACCGATTACTTGAAATTCATTAGAAAAATGTGTAGAGATGGCAGTCAATAATGCTTGCTGCTTTTTACGATAGATTGTTCGCATTTTTGCCAAATGCTTATCGAATAGACCTTGTGCAAGAAAGTCTGCTAAGACAAGCTGGTCTACTTTGGAGACAACCGATTTTTGCTCAGAATGAAAAGTCATAAACGGCATAACTAGAGACTTTGGAAGGATCATATAACTAATGCGTAATGATGGAAGCAATGTTTTCGAAAATGTTCCGAAATAAATGACACGCTCAAGCTGATCCATTTTTGCTAAAGAAGGGATTGGTAGCCCCTTATAACGAAATTCAGAATCATAATCATCTTCAATAATAAGAGCCGCGTTCGAGTTAGCCCATTGTAACAATGCTACTCTTCTTTCTATGGTCATAATCATGCCTAATGGAAATTGATGAGCAGGTGTTGTGTATAACATGTGAACTGGTGTTGAAGGGAGTGTAATCCCTGAATAGTCCACAGGAATCGCCTTTGTGGACAATCCACATTGCTGTAAAACGGCACACACTCTTTTAAATCCTGGCTCCTCTAACCCAACGCGTGTCGCAGACCCAAGAAAATGACAAAGAGCCTGAAGCTGGCTTTGTGTACCACTATAAATAAATACCTGTGAAGCCTCACAGCTAACCCCACGAGAACGCTCTACATAGCGGGCAATCTCTGTGCGTAAAGTTGTCTCTCCCTCCCAAGGGCTTGTTGATAAGTTGTTACTATTAAAATGCTTTTTAATAAGCTTGTGCCAAGCAGTATAGGGAAAAGCCTCGTTGTCCACATGTCCATTTGTAAAATCAAATTGAATATTGTTAGGGATATTGATACTTGGAACAGATACATGCCGGGGTACTTGCTGTAGCCAATCCAATTCAAAGGGCGCAATAAAATAACCAGAACGCTCTTTACTATAAATATAGCCTTCTGCAAGTAACTGCTCATAGGCTTCCTTTATGGTGTGCACACTCACATTCAATGTTAGGGCGAGAGCTCGCTTAGAAGGCAGTTGTTCATGAGCAAGTAATTTTTTAGTAATAATCTTATGCTTTATTTCTTCATAGATTTGAATGTATTTCGCTAGATTGCCTGTAAATATAATGGAGAGCTCCAGATAATTTCCTCCTCCTCTGGTATGGTTGATTTTTTAGTAATTGGTTATATATATCATATCAATTTTACCGTTAAATAAGTAAAAAGGAGTGAAGTGTAATGGAATTTATAACATTAGAAAATGAAGTGGTTAAACTAAAGCCTTTAGAATTGAGCGATTTACCAGGAATTTTAGAGACAGGAAGTTATCCAGAAATTTGGTCACATATGTCCACAACCATAGAAAAAAAGGAAGATGTGAATAAATTTGTGGAAAACGCATTAAAGGCAAAAAACGAAAAAACAGAATTTCCATTTGTGATTGTGGATAAACAATCAGGGGACATTATCGGGTCTACACGTTTTATGGATATTGATGACAAGCATCAGCGATTAGAAATTGGCTATACATGGCTAACACCCGCATACTGGCGTACAGCTATTAATACTAATTGTAAGTATTTGCTATTACGATACTCTTTTGAGCATCTTCATTTACAACGTGTACAAATAAAAACGGATCATGAAAATATTCGTTCTCAACAGGCAATTGAGCGAATTGGTGCTACAAAAGAGGGAATATTGCGTAACCATATGATTCGCAAAGATGGGACAACTAGGCATACCGTTATGTATAGCATTACAATAGAAGAATGGCCACAGGTGAAAAAGCATTTAGAAAGTCTACTAGTGCAATTGGGATGTTAATAGGTATAAAAAGGGATTTATATAACCCGTAAAACCCTTTTTTCTTATAAAAAGTGTCAAAAAATAAAGGGGAGGGTAGAGTAGAGTACCGAAAAATTGAAAGAGGGTAATCTACTTGAAACCTAAATACACGTTAAGACAAATTTATGGTGATAATGCTGTGTATACACCAAGAACACCGTATAGCGATAATCCGTGGATGATGGATGATCCTCATAAGCTAGATGCTTTAACCTCAAGAGAAGTTGCTATTGCTGATATCCCCGTGCTAGTACATCGAGCAACACAAACAGAAAAGGCGCAAGAGCTTCATCAATTAGCAGGATTACCATGGGTAGAACAGCCTTATAGCTATGAGACTCAAGAGGAATATCTGGCACAGATCCAAACTTGGTGTAAGGAAGGGAAGACCATTGTATGTCAATATATACACGACCTGGAGCATATGGATCGTCAATGTTATTGGATGGATGCGGAGAAATTTAATGAGTTGAATACAAAAGCTTATATTGATCATTTAATCGATAGTAAATATGTGCCAAGTCGTTTAAATGTGGAGACGTATAGACTTTCAGATGCCATTAAAAATTGGCAGCCCCCTGTAGTATTAAAGCCTGGTGATGATTCGCCAACCTCGGGAGGATATGGCGTTACCATTTGTCATAATAAAGATGAATTGACGGAAGGTTTACGACAATTTCGCATGACAGGAACTGAAAGTATAATTATTGAGGAGCTTTTACAGACAAAGGACAACTATAGCTGTCAATTTGTTTACTCAGAGGAGCTAGGGATTCAATACTTAGGAGCTTCCCAGCAAATTACGGATGATAACGGCATTTACGAAGGGAATATCATTGTAGATAAAGTACCCGAAAAAGTAATTGAAGTAGGAAAGCATATTATGGAACGTGGCGTTGAGGAAGGCTTTGTAGGTGTGGCAGGCTTTGATTTAATTGTCACGGAAGCTGGTGATGTTCAAGCAATAGACTTAAATTTCCGCCAAAATGGTTCAACCTCAATGCTGATGTTTCATGATGCTTTAGGAAAGCCCATCAATAAATTTAGCTCCTATTCAGCACAAAGCCCACAACAGAATGATCATTTCTATCAAACAATTAAGAAATATATAGAAAAGGGTATGTTATTTCCTTTATCTTTCTATGATGGTGATTATTTTGAGGAGTCCGTCCCTTCAAGATTTGTCGGTGTATGGTATGCAGATACGTTAGAGGAAATTGAAAAACGGGAGAAGGAATTATTACCTGAAGAAAAGAATGGTCTTTAATCGACCATTCTTTTTTTATAGATAATTGCTGCGAAAATCCAAGAAAGAAGAGACCATACAATTATCGTAATCATAGGAATAAGAACATCTGCCATAGAATACTTACCTTCTAACGCCTCTGCTAAAAGTAATAACTGTGAGCTTGGTAGCCATTCAGCTAATTTTAAGATTGGGTATGCCGAAGATAGAGCTAAGGCCAGAGGACCAAATGAGAAGATAACCATTACAGGCAACACAATAATAGATGCTTCCATAATAGATTTAGCAAATAAACCACATATTGTACCTAGAGCAATATAAAACACAGCAGAAAGCAATAATGCAATTGCTAAGATAAAAAGGTTTGCAGGTTCGTAGCCAACTAGAAAAATAGCCATTGTTACAGATACAATTGTAACAATTAGAACAAACAGGCTTTTACCAATTAAAATATCTCCAAGTGAGGCAGGGGAGAGCATAAGACTGCGAAGAGTGTTTTTTTCCTTTTCTTCTGCAATTAAACTACATTGTACGTAAGTAGTCACTATGGAAAATGTCATGTTAATTGGTAGAAAATACATGCTAATAGTATTTGCACCTAATTGATTATATAAAAACGCCATTATAAGTGGTAGTAATACCATAGTTGATACGGCATAGTTACGTGAGAATTCCTTATAATCCTTCATCAATATAGCTTGAATACGTGTCATTGAAATATTCATACTAAATCACTCCCTGTTATTTGCATAAAAATGTCACCTAGTGTTGGCTCGTTTGTATAGATACGTGTAACTTGATCGGATTGCATCCATTGAAATAACTTCTCTGCATCTTGAGAACCATTTTCTATAATTTCCTGTTCACCATTTTTAAGCTCTACTGTAATAGTGTCAGAGCCAAATTCTTTTTTTAGATCTTTTGGAGCGCCGATTGCTCGGATTTTCCCTTTATGCAGGAAAGCAACACGATCACAAAGTATTTCTGCTTCGCTCATATTGTGTGTTGTTAAAAAAATTGTTGTACCCATAGCATTTAATTTTCGTAAGCCATTATATATATGTTGTGTATTTACTGGGTCCAAAGCAGAAGTAGGCTCATCTAAAAATAATAATTCGGGCTTGTGCATAATTGCACGAGCAAGTGTAACACGTTGAATCATTCCTTTGGAAAGCTGACTGATCTTTTTCTTACGTTCTGCATATAAATTGACAAAGTCCAAAGCTTCTTTTACAGCAGATTGAGATAGCTGATATAAATTACTATAAAGTATTAAATTTTCTTCAATTGATAGTCTCGTATACAAGCCACTATTATCTGTTAAAATACCAAAACGTTTACGATTTTGACTTTGCTTCATTTCAGATGCATGTTGCCCAAATAATAGAACATTACCTGCCGATTTATCTGTTTGTGCGGTTAATATTTTAATTGTAGTAGTTTTACCAGAACCACTTGGGCCAAGAAAGCCGAATATTTCCCCTTTTTTAATGGTAAAGGAAACATCCTGTAATGCTGTTTCATTATTAAAAATTTTTTTCAAATGTTGCACATCAATCACTGCGTTCATGTGTAACCTCCTGTTTGTTGTTGATGTCTACACTATAAACAACAAGGGTAAGGCTCACAGTAAAAATCATGTGAAAGGCAGAAAAAGAACCTTCAATGGAATTTTATTAAAGGTGACAGGAGTCGATTATTTCCTGGGAAATCTACTAAATTCCGAGTATTTCCTTTAAAGTTGCCAATTTATTTTTCGACAGTGGAACAACTGTCTTTTCTGTACTGTTGAGTGCTAAGCTATAGCTATTGCGTGTCCAAGTAATAATCTCTCGAACCTTTTGTAGGTTCACAATATAAGAACGATGGCTTCTAAAAAAGCCGAATGGTGTCAATTTTTGCTCTAACTCATTTAGCGATAGAGTACATGGATAAGCTTCACCTGCTACATAAATAGATACTTCTCCTTCAACACTTTCAATATAATCAATTTCGGGTGGATTAAATAAAATAATCTTTTCATTTTTCTTTGTTGGGATTTTATCTAGTCGAATTGGTGCATCTTCAAGAGGCTTTGGAGCTTGCTCAAGACTACCCTCTTTTACGTCTAAAGTATGTAAGTCTGCCCCATCTAATCGATGTATAGTTGTACTTGCAATCATTAAGTCTTCTAGATTATTTGATAACAAAATGATAATTTTATGCTCTTTTGCAAGATTTTTTAATAACTGTTGGATAGTTTGCTTTGAAAATTCATCTATATTTTGAAAGGGTTCTTCTAAAATTTGAATAGATGCCGGATGTAGGTACATATTCAATAGTTTTAATCGCTGTTTTTCACTATTAGAAAGCTTACTAATTCTATTGTTTTTTTGTTCAGTAAGTTTAAAAAGCTTCAATATGTTCTCTGTTTCATTAGTTGGGCGGTTAAAAAGCTTTAAAATGAACTGGATATACTCGCGCGCTGTGAGTCGCTCATATAACGAGCTTTCACGAAAAGAAGTATACGTATCATCTCGTTTCATAAACCATTGCATTAATGTATGTATTTTGGAAACATCTGTATAGATGCCTATAATCGTGCCAGGTTGTAGAGAAAGATGGAAGCTTGGATAAATAACATTGCCTGCTTCAATATATGGATCAACCTGAATATCAATATTTTGTTCCACGTTTATTCCTCCTATAGCTTGCTAGCTTGTAAAAAGTATTGAATGTCGTTGAGTGCTTGCGAGTTGCTCAACTGACAGTAGTTTGAGTTAGAGGCATCCATAAAGCCATGTAAGCCTTGAAATTGTTTGATTTGAACATTCGGTATGCTTACAAGAGTATCCTTCAATGATTGAATATCAAAACTATCTTCATGGCTAGGTAAAACAACCAAAGTTGGACAAGATGGAATGTTATCAAGGTATTGGCGGATCCGTGAGCCATATACACAAATGACACGGTGTAGGGGGAGTGTAGTTAATCTCCAGGCTAAAGTTGCACCTACACTATATCCAATTAATATTACCTCGTTGTAGTTTTCACAAGCCTCCAATATTTTTGGTGAAAGCAACTCAAGAGGAGCATCAAAGCCAACTGTCTGTAAGAAAAAGTCATAGGCTTGTTTTTCCTGGTCATATGGAAATGAAAGCCCTCTTGGATAAAGTGAAATAAGGGAAACGGCAGTGTCCTCATCACTGTATATTTGTATTTGTTCTTCAATAAAAGGATTAACTCCATAGATTTCATGTAATATAAAAATTTTTCTTTTCATTGTGCCCTCGATCTTTTTTCCAATAGTGTATCAAAAAGTAAGTAAAACGTATAATCTGCTTTTAGAATGAATAGTGCAAAAGCATAATGATGAAAATTTTTATGGACAAATACATAAATTTAATATCATGATTTGTTATAATTTTATTTGATAATGATTATCATTATCGTATAATGGGATTAAGGAGGATTTTCCAAAGCAATATTTACATTTAGACATTTACGATTGAGCTGTATGCAGTTGAGCTAGTCCAATTGTTGAGATAGTAATGACCAAATGAAAGGTGTGTTAGGAATTGTTAGAACAAGAATTGTATGATGTAACCATTATTGGTGGTGGGCCAGCGGGTTTATATTCAAGCTTTTATTGTGGTTTACGTGAAATGAAAACCAAGCTAATTGAATCACAACCACAGCTAGGCGGTAAAATTCATGTTTATCCAGAGAAAATGATTTGGGATGTGGGAGGTGTAACGCCTATATCAGGGGGGCTACTTATTAAACAATTAGTTGAGCAAGCCTTAACCTTTAATCCTTCTATTTATACAAATGAAAAAGTGCTGACCATTGCTAAAAATGAAGATGGTATATTTGTCATCGCAGCAGAGTCAGGGAACATTCATTATTCCAAAACAGTTATCGTTGCTATTGGTGGTGGCATCCTAAATCCTCAAAAAATTGAAATTGAGGGGGCTGAACGCTTTGAAGTATCTAATTTAAATTACACAATTAAATCCTATGAAAAATTTAAAGATAAGGCAGTTATTATTTCTGGTGGTGGTAACACAGCGGTAGACTGGGCATTAGAATTAACGGAGGTAGCATCCAAGGTCTATTTAACTTATCGAAAAGATACATTGTCTGCACATGAGGCTCAAATTACAGAGCTTGCAAATAGTTCGATCGAATGCCATTTCAATTCTGAAATTACTAGGCTGATTGCAGACGATCAAGCAGGAATGATTAAAGCTATTGCTTTAACAAATCATGAAACTGGGACTGTAACAGAAATTCCTATTGATGAAGTTGTTATTAGTCATGGGTATGTGCGTGATAAAGAATTGTTAGATAATAGTCCATTAGCCATTGAGCGCAAAAATGATTATTTTATCGCTGGTACGATTAATAGTGAATCATCGATCCCAGGCCTTTATGCTGCGGGTGATATTTTGAGCCATGATGGTAAAATTCATTTAATTGCAGCAGCCTTTCATGATGCACTTCATGCAGTGAATAGTGCGAAGAAGTATATTCAACCTGATGCTTCTGAGGGAGGTATTGTTTCCTCACATAATGACATTTTCAAACATCGTAATCGTAAGCTATTACAGGAAAGTTTAAAATAATCGACTTTAGGAGCACTAATATATCGTTGGTGTTCCTTTCTTTTTGTCTTGATGTATATTTTAGAGGAAATACTTCTGATGGACTATCAATATAACGCTGATTATAGAGTATATTTAAGAAAACTATACAAAGAATATGATTGTCATGGATATCGCGAAACATTTTAATAAAGAACCTATCTATTTGAGAAAAAAATGAGTGTTCGACAAATACTTATCTCGCGGATGTGTTGTATTTAAAAATCTAAAATGTACCTGACAAACTTTCATTTATCATTAAAGAATTTGCTGAAAAATCTCCAAGACAATTCTGTAAATAGATGAATTAACAAATACCTAATGAAAAAATAACTTTCATTAGGTGTTTTTCATCTAGAAAGAACATAGCTTTTCCTTTTTGGGACACCCTAAACTAGAAAAAATGACATGGGGTGATGATCATGAAAATAGAAAGGTCGTCCGAGTGGGAAGAGGGCTTTATCGATCGATTAAATCATCTTGAAAAATGGGATAGCTGGACATTGTACAAGATGAACTATGATATTGTGAAAATGAAACTAATTCCTGATTTTACAGGATTGCAGGCTACAAAGTATTTACCTAATTTACAACCTTTGAAACACCAATTAGAAGCAGCCGAAACAGTGATTGAACGTATGAATGGGAAAGCTATTTTAGCTGATGAGGTGGGGCTAGGTAAAACAATTGAAGCGGGCTTAATCTTAAAGGAATACCTTATTCGAGGGCTTGTGAAAAGAGCTTTAATTTTAGCACCTGCTTCTTTAATTAATCAGTGGATTGAAGAGTTAAATATAAAATTTCATATTCCTGCCTTCGCATATAAAAAAAATTGCCCGATAGAGCGCTATGATGTCCTCATTATGAGTATGGATACGGCAAAAAAGAGTCCACATAGAGAGCGCATTTATGAGCAGGATTATGACATGATAATTATTGATGAGGCACATAAATTAAAAAATAATAAAACACAAATTTACGAGTTTGTACAAGGCTTAAAGAAAAAATTCTGCTTATTATTAACTGCCACACCTATTCAAAATGATATCTTTGAATTGTATTATTTAATCTCCTTATTAAAGCCTGGGCATCTTGGTAACTATGATGCCTTCCAATCGGCTTTCTCTGCTAGCAAGCATGATTTAGAACATGATGATTATTTAAAAGAGTTGGTTAATCAGGTAATGGTAAGAAATCGTAGGGAAGATACGGGGATTGATTGGACAAATCGTCGTGTTCAAATTGTACCGATTACATTTACGGACGAAGAAAGAGAAGTTTACGAAATGCTTGGCAACCTTCAAAACACAGGGTCATTTTCATTAATTACCTTGCAAAAAGAAATGTGTAGTAGCAAGGAAGCTACGGCATTAACATTAACGAATATGCTAGATGATCATGTACAACCACAAGAAATTGAAGCGATTATTACTAAATTAATGACCTTGGAAGTGAATTCAAAGGCGGAAAAGACATTGGAAATTGTTAAACAAGCAAATGACAAGGTTATTATTTTTACAGAATATCGTGCTACGCAAATTTATTTGCAATGGTACTTACATTCTAATGGCATATCAAGTGTGTTGTTTAATGGTAAATTTAATAAAAGTAAACGAGATTATATGAAGCACCTATTTAAAGAAAGAGCCCAGGTGCTCATCGCTACTGAGGCAGGAGGAGAGGGGATAAACCTTCAATTTTGTCATCATGTGATCAACTATGATCTACCTTGGAATCCAATGAAGCTAGAGCAACGTATTGGTCGTGTCCATCGTTTGGGGCAGGAGCATGATGTCCATATTTATAATCTCGCCATTGAACATACAATTGAAGAGAAAATCTTGGAATTGCTTCATACAAAAATTGATGTGTTTGAGAAGGTGGTTGGCGATTTAGATGCCATATTAACAAACTTTAAAGAATCTGTATAAGGTAGGGAGGTGCAGCTATGTATCCACAGCAAGTTCACCACTATTTAAAGGAATTTTTTATGGAGAATAACTGTGCAATTATAGGAGAAGAGAATCATTATCTAACCGTTCAATTAACGATAGACATCGATAAAAGAATTATGAATAGGCCATTTTATTGGCAATATGTTGAAGCAACGAATAGTGAACCAAACCCAGCGCAAGTAACCTTTATTACAAATCAAACAGCAATGGCTGGTAATTTATTTGGAGAAGCTATTCATTACGGCTCTCCACGTTTAAATCAGATATTTTTAGCTACAAGGGAACTAGGAGCTTATGTTCAGTTGTTTGAAAAAGTGGATCGTGAGATGGGGCAGGTTATTTTAACGCCCTGGTTAGGTGTTAACTTTAAAGTTTCGTATTGCTGTGATCGTACAAAAGAAATGCTTTACTCATTTGGCATTAATTTATTGACGGGCGTCATCAAGGAGGGTTTTCATGAAAGGATTTGTTCTTCGGACTTTAACATAGAACCTGAAGAAAATGTATTTCATGTGCAATATATTATTAAGCCTGCCAGAGCACTGGAAAGATTGAAAGCTACAATTGAGTCAATTATTGAGCAGGATGACCATTCCTGGGCAACGGAAGCACAAAAACGATGGCAACGTGATCAACGTGTATTAGATTATTTTTATGAGGATATAGATGATAAACCAGAGTGTTATGAAATTGAAAGAAAAGCATTAGAGGAGCAATATGAAGCAAAAATTAAAATAGAAGTCATTAATGGGGGATTATTTTATCTCTTTTAAATGAGGAGCTGTCTGACAAAAAGACAGCTCTTTTTCTGCTTTAATGATCTTCAACCATGCTTTGAAGCTGAGCCAATTTATTATCCCAAAATAAATGAAAGTATTGGAGCCAATCTTCAATCTCCTTTAAACGCTCACTATGCAAGGTATAGATTTTTTCACGACCTTTTTTTTGAGCAGAGATTAGCTCCGCCTGTTCCAATATTTTTAAATGCTTTACGACAGCCGTTCGACTAATCGTAAAATGCTCAGTAATATTGGAAATAGGTCTGTCGCTTGCTGCAAGGAGCTGTAAAACACTTCTTCTTGTGGGATCAGCGATTGCTTGAAAAATATCATACTTTACGGCTGCTTCAGTCATTAGAATTCAGCAGCCTCTTTTAATTTATGATTAATAATCATTGTCCATCCGTTATCCATATTAGTACGTACGGCTTCAGTAGCAGTGTTTGCTTTCGGAATAATATGTGAAGCTTCCTTCCAGCCACCATGTGTTAAAGTAAATTCAGTATGCTCGCCTACTTCTTTTAACTCAAAAGTTACGAACCAGCCATCTTGATCCCAAGCAAATCGTAGAAAGTGCGGTGCATCTACACGTTCTACTTTACAGGGTGATGGGCCGAACGGTGATTGAATAGTGAATTCGTATCCTTCGATAGGTTGAAAATCATTTGGCATAAACCAAGAAGCTATTTTGTCAGCTGTTGCCACAGTCTCCCAAACTTTTTCGATAGGGGCATTTAATGTAATTGTTTTGACAATATCCTGTAATTTTTCAGTCATGTTCTATTACTCCTTTTTCAACGTTATTAAGTCCACTAGCAGAGGAATCTGTATAAAATATAACCATAAGGTGTTATGAATATATAACACCCTACGGTTATATGTCAACGGAAAAATTTTGTATCTTTCTGTTGGTCTTGGCGTATGTTACAATTACTTTTATAATTTTCTGACAGAAAGGGTGGGCGTAATATGGTCAATATATCTGTATTCTTAGTTATGTGCATTTTACTTATTATTTTACCTGGCCCTGATACAGCGATTGCAACAAAAAACACACTGACTGTAAGTAGAAAGGGTGGTTTACAAACAATCATAGGTTCTTGTTGCGGTTTATTAATTCATACTTGTGCGGCTGTTATAGGACTTTCGGCGATTATTGTAAAATCTGCCTATATATTTGCTGTTTTAAAATATGTTGGTGCGGTTTATTTATGTTATTTAGGAATCAAGACCTTGTGGACACTTCGAACAATTCGAACACAATCTCCAGTTGTAGACGATGAAGGAAGTATAGAACACAAATATTCTCACCAATCTTGCTTTAAACAAGGGTTTCTCACGAATGTGACAAATCCAAAGGTCGCCGTATTTTTCCTAACATTTCTCCCTCAATTTGTAGATGGAAATAGTGGAACATTTTTTCCTTTTTTAATAATGGGTCTAATTTACACAGCATTAACAATGCTATGGTTTATCTTCTACGTGTACCTTTTAGATCGAATTAGTGCATTTATGAAAAAGCCATCAACTAAGGCAGTAATTGAAGGATTAACAGGTGCAATATTAATTGCATTTGGTATTAAATTAGCATTAGAAAAAGCACACTAAAAAATACACCACCTTATTAGATTATTTTTTACTATAGGGTGGTGTATTTTTTGTTGGCACTTATTAAGATAGAGTCATTCCTCACAGTTCTTTAATTCATAAACATGTTGCTTAATGTAAGACCTAAATAATGCCTATTAACTATTCGATTTTCAAGCAATTGCTTCAACATCTGTTACATCTCCAATCTTTGATAAATTATGACAATATTTATAAATGATTGTAGGTCATATCACTCTTAAAAAACTCTCCAAAAGTCGAAAAGACACGTATAATGGCAGGGGTGAAAATATCTAAAATTTATAGTTCAACACATTGCAAAGGATTAAAAAGAAAGGATGGAGAATTTATTGCTAAAGGGCAGTAATTGAAGATGCTTTTATAATAAATACGAATAAATGGAGAAGATAGTGATGGAATTAAGAGATTTAAAAGCCTTTATGGCTGTTGTTGAGCATAGGAGTTTTACTAAGGCTGCACATGATTCCTTTGTATCTCAGCCTTCATTAAGCAAAAGTATCAAAAAATTAGAAGCATCATTACAAGTTGAATTGTTGAACAGATCAACGCGTAATGTAGAACTTACTGATGCAGGTAGTATTGTTTATCATCAAGGACAAAAAATAATGCAGGCTGTCCAAGAACTACATATTTTGCTAGACGATTTATTAAATATTAAGACAGGTGCTATCAAATTAGGGATTCCACCTTTAATTGGAACTTTATTTTTCCCTGAAATCGCTAGGAGATTTCATCAACTATATCCTGAAGTGCATTTAGCGCTTATCGAACGTGGTGCAAAAATGGTAGAAATGCTAGTTGAAAATGGTGATGTTGATATGGGCATCGTTGTATTACCAGTAGACGAAAGGAAGTTTGCTGTTCAACCCTTTATAGAAGACCAGTTTTATGTCTTTATGAATGAATCTCACCCCTATGCACACCAGGAATCCATAGCTTTAAAAGATTTAGAAAATGAAACGTTCATTATCTTTGCAGAGGAGTTCACGCTTCACGACTATATAATTAAATCCTGTGAAAGTGTTGGTTTTACACCTACAATCGGCTATAAAAGTTCACAGTGGGACTTGATTGTAGAGTTAGTATCCTCCAATTTAGGGGTTACATTGTTACCCCATTCCATTGCAGCTAAGCAAACAAATACCAATGTGAAAATAATTCCATTAGATGATTTTGAAATGCCGTGGCGTTTAGGGATTATTACGAAGAAAAATGCCTACCAATCTTATGCATTAAAACAGTTACTTGAAATGATAGGTAAGAATGGGGAAAATAGATTTATTCCATATAGGAATAAATAGTATTCTAATTAATTCCTTTACTTGTAAAATAGCAATGATGTAGAATTTTTCTTAATAAACGAGCAATTCAGGGAGGTTTCGAGATGGGTAATGGGAAGGTATGGAGTTCGTTTGAAGAGGTGATTGCGGATATTAAGGATGGAGATACATTAGCTGTAGGTGGCTTTGGGCTATGTGGTATACCCGAAAAATCAATCGCAGCATTAGTGCAAAAGGGAACAAAGGATTTAACGGTTGTCAGTAATAACTGTGGTGTAGATGACTGGGGATTGGGTTTACTATTAGCAAACAAGCAAATAAAAAAAATGGTTGCTTCATATGTAGGAGAAAATAAGATTTTTGAACAACAATTTTTAAGTGGTGAGCTAGAAGTAGAGTTGACACCGCAAGGAACTCTTGCAGAACGTTTGCGTGCAGGTGGAGCGGGTATTCCTGGTTTTTACACAGCTACAGGGGTTGGAACGCCAATTGCTGAAGGAAAAGAAGTGAAGGTTTTTGATGGCAAAGAATATATTTTGGAAGAAGGTATTGTTGCTGACTTTGCGCTGGTCAAAGCATGGAAAGCCGATAAGCTAGGAAATTTAGTTTACAGAAAAACATCACGCAATTTTAATCCATTAGCTGCTATGTCAGGGAAAATTACAATAGCTGAAGTGGAGGAAATTGTAGAAGTAGGTGAGCTAGATCCTGATCATATTCATACACCAGGGGTTTTTGTACAACGTGTAGTATTAGGTGAAAATTATGAGAAGCGTATTGAGCGTTTAACGGTGAAGAAGGGGGAAGCATAATGGATACAAGACAAAAAATTGTTAACCGAGCAGTAAAAGAAATAGCCAACGGTATGAATGTCAATTTAGGCATAGGTATTCCAACACTTGTTGCGAACGCAATCCCAATCGATTATGACGTACTCTTACAATCCGAAAACGGACTTCTCGGTATTGGTCCTTATCCAGTAGAAGATGCAGTAGATCCGGATTTAATCAATGCAGGTAAAGAAACAGTTACGGCAGTTCCGGGGGCATCCTTCTTTGACAGTGCAGAATCATTTGCGATGATTCGAGGTGGACATATTGACCTTGCCATCTTAGGAGGGATGGAGGTATCTGAAACAGGAGACCTTGCTAACTGGATGATTCCGGGGAAAATGGTAAAGGGCATGGGTGGCGCAATGGACCTCGTCGTTGGTGCAAAGAGAGTGATTGTCGTCATGGAGCATGTGAATAAAAATGGTGAATCTAAAATTAAAAAACAATGTGAACTGCCACTAACGGGTAAAGGTGTCGTACATCGATTAATTACAGATTTGGCTGTATTTGATTTTACAAAAGATGGTATGCAACTAATAGAATTAGCAGATGGTGTTTCTTTAGAGGAAGTAAAAGAGAAAACAGCTGCTTCTTTTAGCGTTGCTCTTATACAATAACTTCAGACCTAGGACTGTTTCCAGCGTTATGGTCTCATTTTACAATAGTCTAAAAGGGGATTTCATAACAATGGAACAGCAATGGACAAATGAATTAGCAGTCGCACAGGTGCGTGTGGCAAGACCAACCGATCAGCTAAAGGAAGTAGAACGATTTTACTGTGAAGGTGTCGGATTAAAGAAAATTGGTTCGTTTACAGAACATCGTGGCTACAATGGTTTAATGATTGGTCTTCCAGATGTAGGTTATCACTTAGAATTTACTGAGCATAGTGACGGTAGCCCTTGTCCAGCACCAAGTAAGGACAATCTTCTCGTACTTTATATCCCAAACAGAGATACGATTCGTCATATTGCCGAACGTCTTGCGCTCATGGGATATCCCGAAGTTGAGCCTGAAAATCCATATTGGGCTGAGAAAGGGGTAACCATTGCAGACCCTGATGGCTGGCGTCTAGTATTCATGAATACGGAAGGCATTTAAATAGAAAATTTTAAGCACGAGCACGTAAGTAGTCTCGTGTTTTTTTGTAACCTAAAATACCCCTTGTAGTATATAATCTATTTAGGGGGTTACTAAATGCAACGAATAAAGACATTAAACAAATGGTGCGAGGTTTTAGAGCAATCGAAGTTCAAACCTTGTCTTGTGTTAAAAATTAGCATGACATGTATAAGTAGTATTTCAGCATTAAAGGAATATAAAGAATTACAAACGGAATTGCCTAAATATCTTGTCATTGTACAAATGGATCGGGTAATTTCAAATGCTATTGCCTGTGATCTTCAAGTGAAACACGAATCTCCTCAACTAATAATCCTGCAGGGTGGGAAAGGAATTTGGCAAGCAACTCACTACAAAATAAAGCACGCTCTTTTAGAAAACGCTATAGAACAATATGTAAAAAAAGATACGCCACAATAGGCTGTGGGGTATCTTTATGTGATTAATCTTCTAAAGCCTCATCTTCATGATAATTTGTAGCGCTAGACTCAATATCGACCTGTAGATAATTGGCCCAGTCTATTTTGTGAAAATCCTCTTCACTAAAATAAATATTCAAAACCTCGGTCATTGTTTTGTCCCCATCAGGTTCAGTGAGAGGAGCATACCAAGTAATAGCTGGTGTCTTCACATTTTTTAATTTGGACAAATCAGCGAAAATTTTAGTAGAATCCTTTAGCATCTGGCTTTTCGATCCTTCTGTTACATCTGTATCTTGAATGGAAATTGTGACAACACCGTCTTTTGATTCATCCACAGAGAATTCATTTTTCACAATCGCGCCTACAATATCTTCAACATTCGTATTTTGATCGACTGCTACTTCCTTTGGCTCGGCGTTCTTTCCACAAGCTACTAATAGTAGTGAAGTAAAAACCAATAGATAAATTAATTTCTTCAATGTCATAACCTCCCTTGTTACTCCATCTATGTGCAAAATGGGAGGAAATTATACAAAATACAAGAAGGTTGTCCTTACTTTTTATGAATGGTTAGGAAGTGATTGAATAAGGAGAAGAGGAGAATAAGTTGAATATAAAAAGCACCTTAACCTAAATAGCTAAGGTGCTGTATCAATCATGTATAAAAAGCCGCGTATGCCGTAGTTATTATAGAAAGTTTTAAACCACCACTCCTCAAAGTGGGTGTTCGCAGAAGTTTTCCTGCTTATCCTCATGCACCGTAGTGTGAGGCCCGTCATTCCAACTCCAATAATAAAACTCCCTTTTACAGCTTAAAGGTTAAAACTTAATATTATACGAACAATGCAGCCTTTATGGATATAATAAAGCATGATCGATAAACATGCAAGTAAGATGATAATGGCAAATTAGTCAATGGGCAAGTGTTCCAAATAGCGTTATAAACATCTTGCACTACCTTCAAAAAGATGCTGATGTTTCATATTTTTTTCACAAATGCGAACGAAAAATACGAACAACCTTTGCTAATTAAGGTTGACTATGTAAAGATAGGAGCATAAAGAGGATTTTCCTAGTAAAAATGTAAAAGGAGGAAGCAGAAATGGCAGCTTATCCAAATTGTCCAAAATGTCATTCAGAATATACATACGAGGATGGAGCAAACTATGTATGTCCAGAATGTGCGCATGAATGGAGCATGGACGCAACTGAACAGGAATCAGATGCACTTATTGTAAAAGATGCAAATGGTAATCTGTTAGCTGACGGCGATTCAGTTACTGTTATTAAGGATTTAAAGGTGAAGGGCAGTTCTTCCACTTTAAAAATTGGTACAAAGGTTAAAAGTATAAGACTAGTGGAAGGCGATCATAACATCGACTGTAAAATTGATGGCTTTGGTGCCATGAAATTAAAATCAGAATTTGTCAAAAAGGCCTAACAAACAAAAAAAGCACCTCAACTTTGGTAAAAAAGTTCAAGGTGCTTTTTTGTTTATTGAAAAATCCTACGTAATAGAATGGCAAAAGCTGCGCCAATTAAGGCGAAAATGGTATGTAAAAGTGCGATGTAGCCAGCTCCAATCGCAAGCGTTCCTATTTCTGTTAAAGAAAAGGTTGTAATATAGAGCTCATTATTAAGATTATTAATGATAGCCCAAACGAATACAGGCACAGAGCTTATGATAAAAACAATCCAGATGTTTTTATAGAAAAGGTAAGAAAGACAGCCGAAAAGAGCATATGAGATGACAAAGCCCTTTTGATTGCCGAGTAAGGACGAGTTAATAGCAAACATAAAGGATAATACAATAAATATGATATGAAAAAAGGATACTGTTCTTTTCATGGGTAAGTATGCGTTCTGAGTCGATGAATAGGCTACAAGCTGCTGACATTGCTGACAAGTTGTTAGATGCCGTTCGACAAATTCTATTGTTGATGGTTGAAGCAGTTGTTTTTTAAAAAGAGGTATTAAATCTTCTATAATAGAGCATTCCTGTGACAATACTTTCCCTCCATTCAATCTCTCCTTATTATACGACTTTTTGTGGAAAATAAAAAAAGCCTTCCGTGAATTTTTCAATCGGAAAACTTGTACATGCACCCTATTAGTTTGATGTTAATACTTCATTTGTTAATGCTTGAATATCGATATGTGTTTTTTCCTTTACTGCATCCTTTAAAATTTCTGTGCGGAAATATTGGACGGTCGCTTCAAGCGGAATAGCCAAGAGTTTTGAAAGGGCTGATTGGTACATATAGACAAATTCTTTGTCAGTATTACCACGCTTTAATTCTGCGAAAGCCTCATAAAACTGATCGAGTTTATCCGCAAATTCAAGTAGCCGACCCTCTAAAGTATGATCCTTACCTTCTTTCATCCGTTCAAAGAAAGTAGCCTGAAATTCTTGTGGAATTTCATTGATAATAAATTTTTCCATCATCTTTTCTTCCACGTGTGCTAGCATTTGCTTTAACTCTGGGCTAGCATGTTTTACTGGTGTCTTAATGTCACCAATAAACACTTCCGCAAAGTCATGATTGATTGTCTTTTCATATAAAGACTTCCAATCAACTGTCGCACCGTGCATTTCTTCTAACGTTGCGAAAAACATGGCATATTGTGACACTTTCCAAGAATGGGCTGCCACATTGTGCTCTTCAAATTTGAAGCGACCAGGGCAACGAATAATACGCTCTAAATCATTAAGGCTTGTGAAAAATTGATGAATTCCTATAAAAATCACTCCTTTTTGTTCTATAAGTGCATGTTACTATAAACAATACCCTCTTTATACGGTTTTCAAACAATTTAACAATGATTCAAGCTATGTTTACAAAGGATTCACAATTGCTGATAAAGTCAATTCAGCTTGAATGCTATAATGAAGGGGACTGATGAAAAGGGGAGTACAGAGCATGTTTTCCATTTATACACTTCTTCTTTATATACATATTTTAAGTGCTATTCTTTCGATTGGGCCTTTGTTCGTTGTGCTAACCATTGTAAAAAAAATGCACACAGCTTCAATGGATGACATGCCACCATATATAGAAGCCTTTAAGGGGGCCATTACGCTCGTCAAACATTCAGGGCATGTACTAGTAGCTTCGGGTATTTTGTTAATGTGGCATGCGGGCTATCAATGGAATACCTCATGGATTGTATTAACTTTCCTCGTGATGTTTGCATCAATCGTATTTCTCGCAAGAGCGTTTAAACCGACGTTGCGTACTTTTAATACACCAGCATTTAATCAGCAACAATTTGTTTCACTTTTGCATCGTAAAACATGGATGTATATAGTATTATTGCTTATTATGCTATGGCTGATGGTAGCAAAGCCCGTTCTTTGGTAAAAAAGATAATGTCATCCGCAGAAAAAGGCTTTTTCACAAGGCGAGAGATTGGTTCCGCCAGTGTCCTTTCCAGAGGGCGTCCAATAAGCCGCTAAATCCCCTAGGAGTGACGCTGGCTCCTCTCAAAATCAACCATTCTGCAGAAGTGTCTTTTCCTTATCAGCAGTAACGATCAAATAATCCATTATTTGAATTGGGCGTTTATTTTCAATGTGGAGAAGTGATGGTTGATGACACTCCTCACTAAAATGAGTAGTTAACACCTTCACTTTATTTGGGAAACTTTGCTAAAAGGAAACATTTTCACCTTTCATATGTTTCAACACTATGAAAAAATCGCACCCCTTAAGGAGTGCGATTTTTTTAGCTTACTAAGCGTTTAAAATAACTTTTTCGAATTAATACATAGCTAATGAGGAAAAGCACAAAGAAACAACAAGAGCTAGCTATGGAAACTTGTAAAAATGCTGTAGAAACCATTGTTCGCATAGCTAAAAGTGTAATTAGCAAGAGTGTAATAGCTATGGTGAACGGTACAAAAATAAGAATTGCCAATTCTTTAGTGATAATGGTAGCTAATTCATTTCTAGAAAGTCCTAGCTTACGGATACCAATATACTTTTCCTTCTCTTGTTGTAAAGTTGTTTGTAAATAGAAGTACAATATACTCATGGCTGCACTTAAGAAAATGAGACTTAGCATGGAGCCGATAAAGAACATCACGCTCTTAACAAACATCTCTGTGTTATATAAATCAATTTTGGATGTTACATAACGTTCTCCAGGTAAAGAGGGTAAGTTACTTGTAATAGCTTTTGCCAAATCTGTATGGGCTGTCCAATCTTCCAGTTCATAAATATATGTTTTATAAACAGGGTAGTTAATAGTTTTGTAAATGTCATCAGGTACAATGAAATAACTTTGCTGGAAGCCAGTAGATAGCAGATTTTGCTCATGGGTGCTGGCTAGTTTGAAAGACTTTATATACAAATCGCTGGCATTATTTGTTGTAGGTGCTACATCACGACTGCCAGCGACGGCAATAAATTCATCTTTACTTAGCTTGTTGTCCTGATGCTGGATCAGGTTATAATCCGATAAAGACATATAGCCAATGCGTTGATCTTCATTTGATTTAAATTCAATAAAATACTTGTGAGCTTGAACCGTTGATAAAGTATTTTCAAGATAATCAAGATCAGTCTTTACCATATTGTCATCAGCTTTTGGATCAGCAATATATTGAAAGCTATATGGATAATTTTCTTCACTAGCCTTTTTTACATTGTAATAAGAGCTAAATAAAATACTTGTACATAGAAAGACACCGCTTAATAGGATAGTAATTAGAAACAGCATATTTGCATGTGATTTCATTTTTACATTTAAATTGGATGCCAAAAGCATATTGGTTTTTTGAAGATAGGCAGGAGACTTTTCATATATTTTCAAAAACAAACGAAATCCTTGTGTAATAACTAAATAAATCGTACTAAGAATGCTAATAAAAAATAACAGATAATAAAGAACACTTAAAGTGTCTACAATGGAATGCTCGATTTTTAGTAAGTAAGATAAAGTGGCTGATATCAAAATACTTAGTATTAATAAGACATAATGAGGCTTAATAGATTTCTCGATAACTGTATCACTTTTTAAGAGTTGGATAGACGCTTCTTTATTAATGAACCTCGTAACGACTGTAGATATCACAACAAATAAAATCAGAAATAATCCTATGGTTATGCTGATTGCTTGAAGAGGTAGGTACATGCCAAATGTTTCTGCCTCTAAAATAACTCTTGCACCCATTAAGAAAAGAGGTGTAATAACAAGTCCGAGAACGATAGCTGCCAGAATAGCTAAAACGCCAATCAACAGATTTTCTCGGAAGACCAGCTTACGAATTTGCTTCATGGAAGCCCCAGTAATCATAAATATTCCTAAGGTCTTGGTCTTTTTACGTAAAAATGCTGTGATTGAATAGGTAATGTAGATAAAAGAGAATAAATAAACGAGCATACTAGCTAACATTAAAGAAATTCCAAGTGTAGAGTCTGGATCTAGGCTTTTCAGATTTGGATGAAAGACGATAACAGAAAAGAGAAAGAAAATTATAATAGAAAACATACTACTCAAGAAGTAAGAAACATACGTCCATTTGTCACGTAAGATATTTTGGATCACAATATGATTAAAGCTCATGCTGTCCACCACCTAGAAAAGCAAGCGTGTCCATAATTTCCTGATAAAATTGCTTGCGGTTGTTGCCTCGATGTATTTCGTTATATAATTTCCCATCTTTAATAAAAATAATGCGATTGGCAAAGCTTGCTACATAAGGATCATGTGTCACCATGAGAATAGCTGTATTAAGCTTTTGATTAATCGAGGAAAATAAGTTCATGACATCATTGACAGCCTTGGAATCCAAGTTTCCTGTAGGCTCGTCTGCTAACAATAAACTTGGCGCATGAATAACGGCACGAGCGATGGCTACTCGTTGTTTTTGTCCTCCTGAAATTTCATAAATACGTTTAGGCAACAGTTCCTCGATACCAAGAAATTGAGCGACATCCTTTAAACGCTGAAGCATTTTTGAAGCAGGTATGCTATCTAATGTTAATGGCAATAAAATATTTTCTTTCACTGTTAATGTATGCACAAGATTAAAATCCTGAAATACAAAGCCTAGTTCAGAGCGTCTAAATTTGGCGAGCTCCTCATCATTTAATGCGTAAGGATTATGATTGTTTATGAGGATATCGCCAGCGGTAGGACGATCAATCGTGGATACACTATTTAAAAATGTTGTTTTCCCACTACCTGAAGGTCCCATGACAGCTACAAATTCCTGTTGCTGTAGCTGAAAATCGATACCGTTTAACGCTTTATAGGTGATCTCACCGATGTATTCCTTGTGCAAATTGGTTACTTGTAGTATTGCGTTACCCAAATTAAAACAACTCCTTTATGCTCATTAGATAACTTTAGTATAGAAAAGGAGCGGCACATAACCTATTTCTCTTGATGACGTGAAGATGACAACTTTGTCATCTTCATTTTTTAAGACTGTTTGAAAAATTAATGGAAAAAGTAGTGACATGCTCAGAAGATTGTAAAGTGAAGGGGTGCTCTAGTGTAGTTAAAATCTTTTTCACTAAATATAAGCCTATACCTGTTGCTTCACCACTCGTTCGCCCCTTCAAACCTGTATAAAATAAATCAAAGACTCGTGCTATTTCATTAGAAGGGATCGTCTCACCAAGATTTTTTATGTGCAAAGCCGTGTTGTCATAATGGATATGAATGGTGCTTGCCATTTCACTATATTTAATGGCGTTATTTAATACTTGATAAAGTACAATTTTTAACCACTTTCGATCTGAATAAATGATTTGGTCTTCAGCGAACGTCAGCTTTGGAAAAACTTCTCTTATGATAAAGAAATCCTTCAAATCATTGATGACTTCTTGCACGAGTCCTTTTAAAATAATAGGTTCAATTTTTAAATCAGCTACTAAATGAGATGTGCGCTCATACGTTAATAACTGATTGAGGGTAAATGTCAATTTATTGCACTCTTTATTGATGGTATACCATTGCTGCAATTCATCAGTGGTCTTGTTGGGTGTAGCTTGAACGATTAATTGAATAACAGATAAAGGTGTCTTCATTTGATGTGCAAAATGTGATAGAACTAGTTGCTTCTCATGTGCTTGTTCTTCCAATCTTTGCTGTTGGGTTAAAAATAAATACTGTATTTGCCTTAGTTTTTCACTATAGTATTGCTCAATAGCTGCATGTGGTTCAAATAAATGAAGATCATCCTGCGTTTTGATATTTTTTTGTAAATGATGATAAAACTTTCTTCTTCGATAATAACGACCAAGTAGCCACAGAATAAATAGAAAGCTGACAAGAAAAATAAAGTAGGCATAGTGTGAGGATAGGTCATCTAATACATGAATTATCCAAGGTAATAGGAGGAAGCTTATGCTATAGAGAATAATGATACTAAGATGATCTCGAAAAAATAGCTTCATTCACTTTCCTCCACCAATTGATATCCAAGACCACGGATCGTTTTAATCTCAAGTTTAGAGTGTACGGCTTCCAATTTTCTACGTAATCGACCAATATTCACAGACAAAGTATTTTCCTCAACAAAGGTTTCATCATCCCAAATAGCACTTAAAAGCTTTTGACGCGGCACTACATTAGGGTAAGCTTCGAATAATAACTTACTAAGCTGCATTTCTTTTAGCGTTAACAGGCTCTCTTTGGCTTTTGTTTGAAGACGAACTGTATCTGGATTTAATGTAGTATTGGCTATAGTTATGGTTGTTGTCTCGGCTAAAGCATATTCACCATAGGTACGCCGAAGTAGTCCATTTACTTTTGCCATGAGGACATCCAATGAAAAGGGCTTTGTGATAAAATCATCGGCACCATTTTCAATTCCATATACTTGATCAATATCATTTACTCTGGCAGAGACAATGATGATGGGACATGTTGAGAGTTGACGGATTTTCCGTGACCAAAAATAGCCATCGTAAGTCGGGAGATTGATATCCATAATGACCAGGTGTGGTTGTATAGTATTAAATTCTTCAATAATGTGTGGAAATTGTTGTACAGTAAAGCATTCAAACTGATATTTAGCTAAATGCTCGACAATCAGTGAAGCTATATTTGCATCGTCTTCTATTATGTATATTTTGTACATACCTATCGATCCTTCCTTTATTCTATATGTATACTGTACCCTCATTTCGAAAAATCTATATGTAATTGGAAACTTGAGAAAAGAGTCACTACAAAAATGGCGTTGTAATGACTCCGGTTTTTAATCTTTAGGTATATGGAAAGTAACATTTGTACCTTGGTTTATAGTACTTTGAATTTGTAATTGTTGGCCATAAATTCTTTTAAGTCGTAGATTTGTATTTCTTATCCCTATACCAGAGCTTGTCCCTTTGTAATCTTCTTGCAATTCCTTTAATAGAGTGGGGCTAATTCCCACACCATCATCTATTACGCTAATGGATACATAAGTTGTGAAATCTTTAATACGAATACAAACAGTACCGCCTTCTTCTTTCTTTAATATACCGTGCCGAATGGCATTTTCAACTAACGTTTGTAAAGAAATTGGAGGAATTTCAATTTGTATCGTTTCATCAATATCCCATTCAATCTGAATTAATTCTCCAAATCGCTGCTGTTTAATGTAAAGATACGAACGAACTAAATCGAGCTCATGCTGTAGTGGTACTACTCTTTGAAGATTTCTGACATCGAAGCTGGCATGTAAATATTCACCAAAGTAATGCATTAAATCGATCATTCTATCTGTATCAATAGTACTAAGTGAGGCAATGGTATTAAGTGTATTAAATAAGAAGTGTGGTTGGATTTGAGATTGCAGCCAAGCACTTTCTAAATGTAGACGTTGTTGAATACTATATTTTAAATCAATTAAAGCTCGACTTCTTACTTTTAGCTCTAATGCATTAATAGGTTTTGTTACATAATCATTAGCACCATAGGCAAAGCCTGTATAAACATCTTCAGGGTGCTTTCTTATCGTCAATAATAAGATAGGTAATTCCAGCAATGAGTATTGTTTTCGTATTTTTTGAATTACAGCATAGCCTGAAATATACGGAAGCATTGCATCAACAATTACTAAATCCCATGATTCTTGCTGAATCAGAGCTAGAGCTTTCTCACTGGTTGTAACAGTAGTAATTTCGTATTCAGAGATCGAAAATATACTTTTCATCGTTGCTAAATTCATAGGGTCATCATCAATCATTAAGATCCTGAAATGCTTATCTGACACCATGGATAACTCTTGTTCATTTGTGGATAGCTGAGTTTTAGCTTGTGCATTAAAGGTTGCGTATTCCTTATTTTGTCTACCTTCATCTGCAAGAGGTAATGTAAAATAAACATTCGATCCTTTGTTAGGAATAGATTGTATATTTAATGTACCTCCATGTAATTCAATCAGTTTTTTTGAAATAAGTAGGCCAATACCAATGCCTTCATCATATTCTTGGCCCTGTTCATAGGGCGAATACAAAAGACTTTGTACAAAATTGTCCATGCCTTGTCCAGTATCACGAATGTGGATAATAGCCATATGCTGTTCTTCACGAGCAATAATTTCTATAGAGCCTTCACCTGTATACTTTAGGGCATTATGCAAAATGTTAAATAGGATTTGAATAAGGCGATTTTCGTCGGCTAATACATTTGGGAAACTTGGAGGTACTAAAGATACCATATGTATTTGTTTACCATTTGCAATAAAGCGGAGGATATCGAAAACTCCATAAACAGCACCTTGAAGATTTACACTTTGTGTATGGAGATGTAAATCTCCTTCTTTTAAACGAGTAAAATCCAGTATGTTGTTTAACGTAAAGGACATACTTCTACCTATATCGATAAGGTGTTTAAGATTTTTTTCATCTTCAGTAACAAGTTTGTTATGTGGGTTGTCATAAATGGATTGACCTAGGGTAATCATCCTATTCATTGGACTCCAAAGTTTTTCTGCATTACTTGTAAGGAATTCATCTTTTAAAGCATCCTCGTGTTGTAGTTTAGTCACTAATTTTTGAATTTGCTGAGAGTTCTCATGAAAACGTTTGAACCAATAGCTAGAAAAACCAAGCATGATAAATAAATAATCGAATGGATAAACGGGAATATCGAATACGTAAACAGATTTAATGAAACCCCATATAATACCATTTGTGGTGCCGATAGCTGTTAGTGCAATAAAAGCAGAGCTCCTTTTTTGGTTTTCTAAATACTCTCTAAGAGCCAGTACCACTACGTAAAGAAAGGATACTAGATAAAGTACGAAGAAAATATTCTTCGTAGGTATCAGCCATGTCATTGGTAAAACAATCGTGAGTATTGCATTTAAAACATAGCAAGCAAAAATCCATTGAAAGGTTTTAGTGTTGTGATATTTGACTAAGAGGACTCTCATAAACTGAACAAAGAAAAAGGAGGCTCCTAGAAAAATAATAGAAGAAAGCTTATAGGACCATACATAATTCAGATGCAACCAATCTAGTAGGGAGCGATCAAACGTAATTAATTCATCTGCTAAAGGCAAAAGAAAGCCAAATGTGAAAAGTAAAACAATAGATTTTCGATAGATGAACAAATATACAAGTATGCTAAAAAGAGAGAATATGATTAGCATAACTACAATAGTTGAAAGAGATAGCCCTACAATTAATTGATGATGCGTCATCGCTGACGCAGTGCCAAATAAAATCCTTTTATTAATAATAGGACTTGTGAGTGTATCAAAATTAGATACATGAAGTATGAGATTAATTTCAGACTGTGTATTAGTAAAATAAACAGTATAAGGTGCAGCTTGACCTTCATGGTCTTCTGCATTATCTGCTACTTTGCCTGATTTTCCTACTAGCTTTCCATTTATATATAAGGTTGATGCAGTTGAAATAGCAGGTATACGAATGGCATATCGATCATTATCTAAAGTGTTTGGTAGCAGAATTTTTAACTGATAAGTGCCATAGGGTTGAGTCGTTGGCTCATTTTCTAACGCAGGAATATTTTGGGTATTATAGGTATTGCTATGACTCTCTTTGTTACCCCCCTTATTTTCAAAATTCACAAATTGTCCAGGATAATAGATCCATCCTCCATCCAAGGAAATAACTTCTTTTTCCGATGTAGCCAAATTGTTTATGTGGACCACACCATCTTTGGCACTAGGTTGATGTGTAGAGGGGAGGAAATAGTTTAACCATAATAACCTTAGAAAAGTAAGGACTATAAAAATGGCAATTATAATAAGTAGATGTTGGGTAGAAGCTTTTCTCAACACAGCAATTTTTCCCTCCTAATGAATCTCTATCTACCATGCCACGAAATTGGAAAAAAGGAAATATAATGGATAATAAAAGAATGATTTAAGCCTATAAGAATAGACCAATTTGGAGTTAGTAGTACTATCGATTTTTTCCTTTTAAATTGAAGGAGGAAAAAATCATTAGTGTTTAAGTTTTCTTTAAGAGGTTTGACGTATGATGATTGAATAAGTATATCAAAATTTAAACATAGATAAGATTAACGAAAAAACATCTCAATGGGAGAAATGATCTATTGTGGGTAAATTCAAGTTAAAGTTATCGTTTCTTATTATTAGTATGACAACTATTGTTGTCCTCATGACATCTAGTATTAGTATTTGGAGTAGCTATCGTAATTTCAATGAAATTTTGAAGGAACATAAAACAAATATACAAGAAACTTATGTAATGGAAGTCTCGACAATTACGGAAAGCTATTTACAAGATGCTAAGACAGATGACCATTCATTAAAGCTGTATACGCAACAAATGGTTGATACTTTACTTGATGAAAGAATAGTGTCCTTCAATTTGTTTTTTAAAAAAGTCCTAGGCCCGATCATAATAGTTATAGCGACTATAATGGGATTTGCTATTTGGTTTGCTATTAAAATTACACAGCCTCTCAAAGAGCTATCGAAAAGAATTGAAGTAGATGAAGGAGCACAAGGGATTGAGGAAATTGCTGATTGGTATGATGAGGTGAAATTATTAAAAAAGAATATTCAAAATATGATGATCTGTTCGGAAAGTAAAATCCATGACTTAACAGAGCAGTTGAACTTAGATTCATTAACAGGGATTCTTAATCGCAGAAGAATGGATCAAATTTTACACAAATTAATTATTGATAAGGTTCCTCATGCCATTATCTTAATAGATCTAGATGATTTTAAAAGTATAAATGATACATATGGTCATACTGTAGGAGATGAAGTTTTAAAAGCCTTTGCGATTACTATGCAGAGCAGTGTTGGGGAACAGGGGTTATGCTTTAGATTTGGCGGCGAAGAATTTATGGTCATCTTACCTTCGATGAATATAGAGGATGCAGTCCAATTAGCGGAAAGTCTCCGAATTAAACAAGCTTTACAAGAAACTGTGTGTGGAAGACCTGTGACAATGTCTGCTGGAATTACGGCTTTTACACCAAATGTCCAAAGTCCCAATCAACTGATAGAAATTGCAGATCATGCTTTGTATAAGGCTAAAAAATCTGGAAGAAACTGTTTATGCGTTGTAAGTAATATGAGACAAATGATTGTTAAATAATTAAACTATATAAGCATGCTAGCACTGGACGCTAGCATGTTTTTTCATGTCCTTAGGGGTAAACGCTTGTTTCATGCTCTTTTTCATGTGCATGTAAGACGTTTTGAAAAAGTTCTGTGGTTTCCTGAGATGGTGACACATTTAATTCTGTTAATAGAAGGCTATTAAAAGAATGGTATATTTTTATAGCTTCTGCATGATTTCCAATTTCAGTATAATGTTGGATTAATTGTTGCACGATTTTGTCGGAATACGGATTAAACTCTAAAGCAAATAACAATGAACGCTCTCTGTTTTTAAGGTTCTTATTTTTAGAGTAATAAAGTATCAATTCATCAAGTAGTTGACTAAATTGTTTATTCATCAAATTTGCTTTACTAGTAGTCCATGCATAGTCCATTGTTGCCATAAATTCATCATGGTAATTTTGGATGAGTTCCTCAGCTTTTTCAATATTTAATCGTCCTGTTTCAGCTTTGGTATTTAAGATATCCTCCAAATCAAAGGCATCACATTGAAAATCGTTTAGTTTCAAAATATAGCAGCCATTTGCATATTCAATGACATCCGTGTAGCCATAAAATGAAAGTGTTGTACGTAAGTAGGAGACAGTAGTATGCAATTGTACTCTGGCTTTTTTTACATCCGTATCACTCCAAAGTGAATCTAAAATGTTATCACGAGGTACGGGCATATGAAGCTGTAAAAATAGAAAGGCAAACAATTCTTTGCTTTTAATTGTTCTCCAATGAATTACTTTATCATCAAAAGAAACGACAAACTCTCCAAAGCATCTGATTTGAAGCATAGGCTTTTGATGCGTTCGAGTTTTCTCCGATGATAGATTTTTTTGGAATAGCTTTTGTATTCTGTTAATGGTTATCTCTAAACGAGATTTTGAAACTGGCTTTAATAAATAATCAAGTGATTGTACATCAAATGCCTGAACAGCATAGTCTCGATAGGCAGTTACAAAAATATACAGATATTTTTATCCCATGTTTTTAACAGTTGTGCTACTTCTAATCCGCTCATACCTGGCATTTCAACGTCTAAAAATGCTACTTGAAAGTCTAAGGTAGGTCCTTCTTTCAATACATCCTTTGCAGTAGTAAAAGTTCGAATGACCTCTATGTTATCAAATTCATTTAAATGTTTTTTCATACTAACCAGAGCTAATGGCTCATCGTCCACAATAATTACCCGAATCATATAAGGAACCTCCTTTCGATAAATATGGCTGTATGATCAGATTGAGATATCTATTATGGATCCTTTATATGGGTGAGTAGGAGCTGTTTGTTGCTGAGGTAGTTCATTCAGTAATTCAATTGCAGTAGTTGTGTTTAAATTAAGAGCATTTTGCATGACACTCATCTGTACTGTTTGTTGGAGTTCCATCAGCTGGGATGACATAAGTGAATTAACTTCCATTTTTATTCCCTCCTTTTCTTTTTTTTATCGGCTAAATATAGCAAATATCTAATATAAAAAAGTCCTAAACAGACCTACTAAATTATAGTTTATAAGCAATAAATTGATTAAATTACTAAAAAATTAATTGAAATTGTATATTTTTCCGTTTTTATAGTAATAATTCCTAATATCAGGCAGCTAGTCCTGAGTTATTAATTTGCAAACTTATGGTTGCTTACATAATAGAGCTTTTAACTCTAGTGTGCTAGCAACAGATTTGCAACAAATAATAAAATGATGGAGGTATTACTAAACATGAAGAAAAGAGCATTAGCTTTAGCGGTAGTATTGACATTTGGTGTGAGTCTCTATGCTAGTCCTTCCTTTGCTAAGGACAAATCGCCAGGCAATATACTATGGGCACTCCCACAAATTTATAATTTAACAGTAGGTGAGTTCCAGCAATTAAATGAAAAGGATTCATTATGGTTTTACCCAGAGCAAGACTTAGTGAAAGACACGTCAAAAGCAGAAGAACCATTGGGGGATGAATATGTCATCAAAGGTGGGGATACTTTATTTTCAATAGCTCGTATTAATAATGTAACTGTAGATGATTTGAAGAAATGGAATCACCTTGCGTCAGATTTGATTTTAGCTGGTGAATCGATAGCTATTAAAGCTTCAGCTGCAAAACCAAAACCAAAAACTTCCGAGGGGATTGCAACAGCTACTAAGCCTGCTGCACCAGCCAAAACAAAACCAGCAAGTGCTCCAGCAACTGTCTCTGGTAAAACATTAACAATGCGTGCTACTGCCTATACAGCCTATTGTGAAGGCTGTTCAGGAATTACAGCAAATGGCACAGATATAAGGTCTAATCCTAATTTAAAGGTAATCGCTGTAGATCCACGGGTTATTCCACTCGGTACGAAGGTTTGGGTGGAAGGTTATGGCGAAGCAATTGCTGCTGATACAGGGGGAGCTATTAAAGGAAATAAAATCGATGTATTTATTCCTACTGAAGGACAAGCACTTCAGTGGGGTGTCAAAACAGTAACGGTAAAAATCTTAAATTAATTATGGAAGGGGTTTCTCGAACTTTGAGAAATCCCTTTTATTTTGGTTGAGTTTCCTATTCAAGCTCAAATGAAATAGGAGCCATTATAGAATTGTAAATGATTAATTGTGCATAAGTACTGAAGAAATTGGAAATCATCAGAAAGAGAGGAGGTATTTTTATGAAAAAAATAAGCTTAATGAGTCTTTCTTTACTAATTTTTGTTGCGGGTTGCAGTTTTTTTGATAAGAAAGAGGAGAAAGTAGCTGTCAATGCATCTACCCCTTTAACAGCTACTGCAAAAGTAATTGGTGCAAATAATGAAAGCTATGGCAATGCATATCTTCAAGAGGAAGATAATGGGGTTATGATGACGCTCGCATTAACAGGCTTACCACCAGGCACACATGGTATCCATATTCATGAAGTAGGCAAGTGTGAACCACCTAAATTTGAATCAGCTGGTGCCCACTTTAATCCAACAAACAAGGAACATGGTAAATTAAATCCTAATGGTTATCATTTAGGGGACTTACCAAATTTGGAAATTGGTGAAGATGGCAATGTGGATCTTAATTTTTTAGCTGAGGGGTTAACTTTACAAAAAGATCAACCAAATTCGCTATTAGATAGTGATGGAAGTGCTATTGTCATTCATGAATCAGCGGATGATTATAAAACAGATCCTGCTGGTAATTCAGGAGCTAGAATAGCCTGTGGAGCCATTCAATAGAATAAAATGCATGACTGTATCTGTTTATTTCAGATGCAGTTTTTTTATATTCTATTCATTATTTATACAGTTAGAATGTTTAGTTTATTTTTTTTAGAAAAGTAAATTAGGAGTTTATTTCAAATATAAAAGGGGTAATTAAATAAAGCTATAGTAATGTAAATTAATGGATTTAAAGTGGTTTTGTATAATTATAAAAGTCTGAATTTACTATAAACTAATTGACATTATTATACTAAGTTTGATAATTTTAAATAGATTCTTAAAAATAACCAAAGGGGGAAGGTTACTATGAGGAAGAAACAATTTAATTTATTAATGCTATTAAGTATCCTTGCGCTTATGATTTTAGCTGCATGTGGATCAGATAGTGGAAGTGGTTCGAAGGACACTGGAGATGACTCCGAATCAACTGAAAAACCTAAGTTTTTAAGTTTACTAACAGGTGGCACACAAGGTACTTACTATGCTCTTGGAGGTACATTCGCTGATTTAATAACTACTGATACAGGCATTAAAACAACTGCTGAAGTATCTCAGGCATCTGCTGCCAATATGACTGCTTTACAAGAAGGAAAAGGTGAAATTGCATTTGTTCAAACAGATATTGCTTATTATGCTACTGAAGGTAAGCTGATGTTTGATGGCAATAAAATTGATACAATTTCAGCTTTAGGTGCGCTTTATCCAGAAACAGTTCAACTCGTTACAACTGAAGCTTCGGGTATTAAAACGTATGCAGATTTAAAAGGTAAAAAAGTATCAGTGGGTGCTCCAGGCTCGGGTACTTACGCAAATGCTGAACAATTACTTGAAATCAATGGCTTAACGATGGATGATATCAAGGCACAAAACCTTGATTTTGGTGAATCAACAGATGGTCTTCAATCAGGTCAAATTGATGCAGCATTTATTACAGCAGGTACGCCAACAGCTGCTGTTGAAGCATTAAATGCTACAACGAAAGTGAATATTATCGGTTTAGATGCGGGTAAAGCAGATGAAATAATTGCTAAATACCCTTACTATGCAAAAGACACAGTAAAAGCTGGTACTTATGGTATTGCAAACGATGTGGAGACAATTTCAGTTCTAGCTATGCTAGCGGTGAAAAAGGATCTTCCGGAAGATGTTGTTTATTCAATGACAAAAGCTATTTATGATAACACGGGTAAAATTTCCCATCCAAAAGGGGAATTCATAAAAGCAGAAACAGGTTTAGATGGTATTAGTATTGACGTTCATCCAGGTGCACAAAAATACTTTAATGAAAAGAAATAGTGTGAATAGTGCTTGAAACTTTCTAAAAAATACGAAGGGGCTCGTTGCATAAAGCTTCGAGTCTCTTTCTTACTGTAGGATATAGGTTTAGGCGAATAGCTTTTAAAGTGGGGGAATAGGTCGAATGCAACAGAGAAAATTCATCATAACAGTTCTTTTAAGTATCTGTATATGTATTGTCATATTTCTTCCTCTTCAAAAGGTGTTCACCTTTACAGAGACGCGTATAGCCCATCCTAAAGTGCACTACATACCCATTTCAGTTGAGCAAACCTTTCAAATAAGATACACCCACTCCATACATAAGTCAGATGTATTGGAATCCTATCAATATATAAAAGGTAATCGTATTGAAATGCTTGAAATGGAATATGAAGATTTAGCTATTGGCATGCCAAGCTATGCAGAGGAACATCAAACACTTATTCAACGGAACGGTAAATATGTTCTCCAATTTAACAATAGTGCCATACTTGATAATTTTACGATCTATATAGGTGATTTAGATTTAGATTTGGTATTCAATTATGCAGATGAAGAATATGATTTAAAAAAAGATTTACAGAGGGGTAAATCCTATTTATTTGAAATTAAGCGATTGTCACTTTACGAACAGTGGAAAGGAGTAAGGATGAAATGACAACACAGGAAAAATCAAGGAAAGAAGAAAAAGTAGAAGAATTTGAGCAAATCTCTGCTGAAGAGCAACAAGCCATACTTGAAAAATATGATATAGAATCCAATGTAAGAACAATCTCAGGTGTAATGAAGCATGTTATTTTCTTTGGCCTTTTAGCATTTTCGCTATTCCAACTTTACACAGCTATTTTTGGGCAATTTCCTGCTCAAATTCAACGTACCATCCACTTAGGCTTTGGTTTAACATTAATTTTCTTATTATTCCCAGCAAGAAAAAAAGCACCCAAGCATAAAATAGCCTGGTTCGATTATATTTTAGCATTACTAGCTATTGCAGTAGGTTCATATTGGTCTATGAACTATACAGAACTTGTGAATCGCAATGGCTCCATTACGCAGGTAGACTTTATTGTTGGGCTAATAGCTGTTGTACTAGTACTTGAGGCTGCTCGACGTGCTGTAGGGTTGCCTATTACAATTATTGCAATCGCTTTCTTGATTTACGCTTACTATGGCCCGTATTTCCCGGCATTTATGGCACATAGAGGACAGGATTTGGAGAGTATCGTCAACCTCATGTACTTTACAACTGATGGGATATTCGGCACACCAATTAGTGTATCAGCCACATTTATTTTTGTATTTTTACTATTCGGGGCATTTCTTGTGAAAACAGGGGTTGGCCAGTATTTTAACGATCTAGCAGTTGCACTAGCTGGAAAATTAATTGGCGGTCCTGCGAAGGTAGCTGTATTCTCAAGTGCACTTCAAGGTACAATTTCTGGAAGCTCTGTAGCTAACGTAGTAACGTCCGGCTCTTATACAATTCCAATGATGAAAAAACTAGGCTATCGAAAAGAGTTTGCTGGTGCAGTGGAAGCAGCTGCATCGACAGGTGGTCAACTTATGCCACCGATTATGGGTGCTGCTGCCTTCCTAATGGTTGAATTTATTGGTCGAGGGATTACGTATTGGGATATAGCAAAAGCGGCAGCTATCCCTGCTCTTTTATATTTTACAGGTATTTGGATTATGACACATTTCGAAGCAAAAAGAGTTGGTCTAAAAGGTCTGCGAGACGATCAAATGCCAAATCGTCAAGAGGTATTTAAGAAGATTTACCTTCTCTTACCGATTGTGGCGATTATCATATTAATGCTAACAGGTACACCAGTTATGCATGCGGCATTATATGGAATTATTATATCAATTGGTGTGGCTATGTTTAATAAAGAAACGCGTCTTAAACCAAAAGATGTGATTGATGCATTGGTGGAAGGTGCTCGAACTGCATTAGGTGTAGTTGCAGCTACTGCTTGTGCTGGGATTATTGTGGGTGTCGTTGTAAAAACAGGATTAGGTTTAAGTTTAGCAAATAGCTTAGTAGCTTTAGCTGGTGGTAGTATTATTTTGACACTTATTTTTGTTATGATAGCTTCGCTTATTCTTGGAATGGGTGCACCAACAACAGCAAACTATGTGATAACATCGACAATTGCTGCACCAGCAATTGTGGCTTTATTATCTCCAAATACACCACAAGAATTAGTGCCAGTAGTTGTATTACTATCTGCTCATTTCTTTGTGTTCTATTTCGGTATTATTGCTGATATTACACCACCTGTAGCACTGGCGGCGTTTGCGGCATCAGGTATTTCTGGTGGTGACCCTATCAAAACGGGTGTGAATTCAGCAAAACTTGCGATTGCGGCATTTATTATACCTTATATGATTGTTTTCTCTCCAGCATTATTAATGATTGATACAACCATTCCGCAAATTATTTGGGTAGTATTCACTGCTATCACTGGAATGGTGGCAATTGGTGCTGGTGTGATCGGCTACTGGTATCGTAAACTTTTCTGGTATGAAAGAATTATTATGATTGCTGCGGGGCTATTACTTATCTATCCTGAAAAATTCTCGGATTGGACTGGTTTAGGAATATTTATTGTGATGTTTGTGATCCAATTTTTGTCCCATAAAAAAGGAAATCATCACGATAATACGAAGGACAAAATGGGAGCTTCAGTATCTTAAATACTTGACTTGCATATAAATCTGCTCAATTAATAACTGGCTAAATATTAGTACAGATGTTAATGAGCAGCTTTTTGTTTTTTAAAGGTAAAATTTTTAGTAATCATAAGAATCAATGGTATTTTTAATCTGATTTTGAGATAGGTTTTATAGTTATAATGCATAATGTATATAATTTATTGCAATTTACTAAAAATCTATTGTATAATCCTTTTATCAGAAAATTCAATTAATAAGGAGTGGTACAATGGGGAAGTTGTTAAATTCAAAGTTTGAAACGTATTTAATGGATCAAGAATTCGATTTACGTGAAGAAGAAGAGAAAAATGAGGAGCAAATGGTGAATATTCAGTATGAAGAGTATCCTGAAGGGTTTTTTACAAGTTTATAATGAAAATTTGATGGGCTATGTTGAAAGTATACTAACTTTTAGCATAGCCCATTGTATATTATACCTCTATTGATAAATGGCTTTTCCAGTGCATATGAATGTAATATAGGATTAAAATAAGTGTATTAGGTCTGAAGACATATGTACTTTTGTGAAAAAGATTCATGTATAATGGGAAACAAAAATGCGTATAGAGGTGTAGTTATGTCGAAAGCTTTAACAGTAGAAGAAACGATTTATCAATGGTTTGATCATTTTCATCAATATCCCGAAGTAAGTTGGAAAGAGTTTGAGACTACTAAAAAAATTGCTTCCATACTGGATGAATTGCATGTTAGTTATCGTTTATTAGGTGATATACCAGGACTAATAGCTGAAATTGGGACTGGTAATGAAATTGTTGCAGTACGTGCTGATATTGATGCCTTATGGCAGGAAGTTGATGGGAAGTGGCAAGCAAATCATTCGTGTGGACATGATGCGAATATCTCCATGGTTCTTGGTGCATTATTACTACTGAAAGATCGCACCTTACAACATCGTATTCGTTTCATCTTCCAACCTGCTGAAGAACTAGGAAATGGCGCATGTGCAACGTTTGATAGAGGCGCGGTTGATGGAGTATCACATTTATTTGGTGTTCATTTAAGACCAATAGAAGAATTACCACTTGGCAAAGTTTCGCCTGCGATTCATCATGGCGCTGCTTATTTTTTAGAGGGATCTATTCAAGGAATAGATGCACATGGTGCTAGACCACATCAAGGTAAAAATGCCATTGATGTTATTATGGCCGTGCAACAAATGCTACACAGCATTCATTTATCACCATTTGAACCACATTCGGCTAAGTTAACAAAAATCATTGCGGATGGTGGTAGTACCAATATTATTCCAGGTAATGCTAGTTTCTCAATGGATGTTCGCGCACAGCATAATCAACAACTTGAATTGCTGCGCAGTAAAATTGAATCTGGCCTGAAATCAATACAGCAACAATTTGAAATTGATATGAGTTGGAAGTGGATAGATTTCACACCAGGTGCTGAAGTTTCCCCAACTGCTGCGAACATGGCAAAGAATGCCATCATTGAGGCTTTGGGAGAAGGGCATTTAGCAGATGAAATAACTACACCAGGTAGTGATGATTTCCATTTCTATACAGTTAAAAAGCCGGAATTAAAAGCGGCAATGATTGGAATTGGTGCGAATTTAACACCAGGATTACACCACCCTAAAATGACATTTGATCGCAGTGCCTTAATGGATGCTGCGAAAGTACTTGCATGTGTATTAGAAAAAAAGCCTGAATAAAAAAATATTAAAAGCTATATGAAAAAATGTAACTTTTTTTTCATATAGCTTTTTTGCATGAACATTTTTAATGATGCATGGATATTCAAGGGTTTGCATTGTTTTTTATTGCTACTTGAAAGCGTTTTATTACGCTAAAATAAAGGGATTTGCTAGGGAAGCATAAATTTTTTGCGTTGACTTTTAATTTTTTGAATATTAAGCTAAAAAACGTAAAAAATTATTTGCGTCTTGAAAAAACCGAAAAGGGATTTGGTGCAAAAAAAGGGGATGGAAAAATGAAAAAGGATATTAATGCGGGCTGGGCACTACTAACTTTTGCAATTATGATTATTACTATGTTGATTACAGTAGTTGTTTTAGAGCAAAGTCCTCACGTACCTCTTCTTGTTGGCACAACTGTAGCAGCAATTGTTGCCAAAATGCATGGATATAAATGGGCAGAAATTGAAGAGATGATGTATAAAGGGATACGTCTGGCATTACCTGCCATTGTTATAATTATTTTAGTAGGTTTGACAATTGGGGCATGGATTGGCGGCGGTGTCGTAGCAACAATGATTTTCTACGGTCTAAAGTTAATTTCTCCAGCGTGGTTCCTTGTGACAATCATGTTGTTATGTTCAATTGTGTCATTAGCTATTGGTAGTTCATGGTCTACAATGGCTACAATTGGTGTCGCAGGTATGGGTATTGGTTTAAGTATGGGTATTCCAGCGGCTATGATTGCTGGTGCTGTTATTTCGGGTTCATACTTTGGAGATAAGATGTCACCATTATCAGATACAACAAATCTAGCAGCAGGATTAACAGGGACTAATTTATTTGATCATATAAAGCATATGCTTTATACAACAATTCCAGCTTTGATTATTTCTCTTGTTGTTTTTGGATTTTTGGGTAGAAAATTTGCAGAAGTTTCAATGCAATCTGAGGAAATTTTAACAACTTTAAAAGTGATGGAAGAAAGCTTTGTTATTTCTCCTTTACTATTACTAGTTCCAGTGGGAGTTATTGTATTAGTAGCTAAGAAAGTACCAGCAATTCCAGCTTTAATTATAGGAATTGTTTCAGGTTTCTTACTACAGATTTTTGTACAAGGTGGTTCAGCTGCAAGTGCTGTACAAGCATTACAGGCAGGCTTTGAAATCTCAACAGGTAATCACATGGTGGATGATTTATTTAACCGTGGTGGTCTAGACTCGATGATGAATACGGTTTCAATGACGATTGTAGCGATGACATTTGGTGGTATTTTAGAGTATTCAGGAATGTTAAAGGCATTGATGAATGTAATTGTGAAGTTTGCTAAATCTACAGGAAGTCTTATTGCTTCAACGATTGCAGCTTGTGTAACAACCAACGCAACATGTTCTGAGCAATATATCTCAATTGTTGTTCCTTCACGTATGTTCGCGGGTGTCTATCAACAACGTGGTTTACATTCTAAAAACCTCTCTCGTGCATTAGAGGATGGGGGAACCTTAACATCTGTTTTCTTCCCTTGGAATACTTGTGGTGTGTTTATTTTAGCAACTTTAGGTGTAAGTGCAATGGAGTATGCACCATATGCAATTCTTAACTTCGCTGTACCAATTATTTCTATTATTTATGGATATATTGGATTTGCTATTGTTAAATTAACGCCAGAAGAAATAGCAGAAGCTGAGAAGCGTAAAAAGGCGATAGAAGCAGAAAATGCGGATAATATGGTAATGGTTGACTAAAATAAAAATTCTCGTAGATCCACGTGTATCTACGAGAATTCTTTTATAGAGCAGTTTAGTAAGTTGCAAAATTCAATTGGTAAATTTTGCGAGGACGTCCTTGCTGATGGGTCATTTCTTCACCAACAATATTTACATAACCATTATCAACTAATTTTTTGATAATACGCTCTGTAGTACGTCGTGTTACTTGGAGGTATTCAGAAAGATTTTGAGATGTAAATTGAGCTGACTGTCGTTCGTTACTGAAATTGATTATTTTAGAAATATTTAATGGACTTAAACTTGTAAGCTTAGCCATTTGCAAAACATAGGGATCATCGGTTTTTAAAGAAATTTTACCTTCTGTATTAGGGAAAGGCCCTAATAAGTTTTTATGTTCATCAAGAATATAAATCTCAAAAGGTTTAGTAAATGTTAAAGCATGCTGAGCATTTTGTGTGGCCTCCAAAATGGAATAGCCATAGCCAAATGCTAGCTTAAATGGTTGTTCAACTTGCTGTATGAGCTGCTCTAAGTTTTCCTTTTCTAGAGCATTTTGAAGATGTCCAGCAGTTGTGTATAGCTCAAAGGAATGCGTTGAAATTTGCTTAAAAGTTGAAAAGGTAGCTTTCGCAATTTGACTTAAAACAGTTGATTCAATGGCAGAATTTTTAGGGATTTCTAAGAGACCCACTACAGCCTTGAAAGCTTCTGACTTGGTTAATAGTGATTTTGATTTTGTTTCTTCAAGGCATTGAATAATAGATTTGGTAGCATCTAACATACGCATTGACGGTATTTGTAGTGCTTGTAATTCATCAAATACACTATGAATACTGGTAATGACAAAATCAATACTTTTTGAATTCCACAGGGCGATATGGCGTTTTAAAATATTCTCAGTTGGTTCAGTAATCGAAATATGCTGAACATGTGGCTTTTGACCATGAAATTCTATTTCTGCTAAAACATTATCAACGAATGCAGGGTTCATTACATCAATGGATATCCTGTCGATAGCTACAGCATGTTTGGCTACTAATGATAATAATGTTGTAGAAATGGTTGTTTCATCTTGCTTAATATAATTCCAAGGTATTGGAACTTCTGAAAGTAATGATTGAGTGTGTAGATAAGGTAACGTTCCTCCGAATAATATTGCATCACACGGTTTTATTTGCTTCATTAAGGTAGGTGCTTCAGAAGGGTGGCTGTAAAGATAAAATTCTAATTGAATATCGGTTATGTTTTGTGCGATACTAATAATACGTTTCATAAATGCTTTTGAACATATAATCGCTATTTTGGTAGACATGGACATCACTCCTTTTCTATTTTTTTAAACATTTAGCGACGTATTAGCGACAACTTTAACGACAGAGGAGACTGATTACGATGAAAATTAAACAAGTAGAAATTTTTGCTATACATTTACCGCTAATTGATCCATTCATTATTAGTTATGCTACATATGATACAATGCCTTCCATTATTTTAAAAGTAACTACCGATACAGGTGTGGTAGGGTATGGTGAAGCTGTTCCTGATGAACATGTAACAGGTGAATCATGGGAAAGTACATATGCTGTGCTAAAACATCAGCTTGTCCCAGCAATTATTGGGGAAAGTCCAATGGCCTTTGAAAAGCTTCACGATAAAATGAATAAAGTTGTGAAAGATGTACCAGCAGCAAAAGCAGCGATCGATATTGCTTGCTTCGATATTGCTGGGAAAGCCTTAGGGGTGCCAGTATACCAACTTTTAGGTGGACGTTATCATGAAAAATTCCCAATCACACATGTACTAAGTATTGGAACACCTGAAGCAATGGCAGAAGAGGCAGCTAATCGAGTAGAAATGGGCTATCGCTCTTTTAAAATGAAGGTAGGTACAGAGGTACTTCGTGATGTAGCCCGTATTAAAGCGGTACGAGAACGAGTAGGCGAAGACATTGCTATTCGAGTGGATGTAAATCAAGGTTGGGGTAATGCAGCCACTACATTACAGGGTTTACGTGCTATGAAAGATTTAAATATCGATTGGCTAGAGCAACCTGTCGATAGCGAAGACATTGATGGAATGGTAGAAATCAAATCAAAATCTGATGTGACATTAATGATTGATGAAGGACTACGAGGCGTACGTGAAATGCGTGAAATTATAGCCAAGCGTGCAGCAGATAAAGTAAATATTAAATTAATGAAGTGTGGAGGCATCTATCCTGCTATGAAGCTTGCTGTTATGGCGGAAATGGCAGGAATTGAATGTCAAGTTGGTTCCATGGTAGAGTCGTCAGTTGGTTCTGCTGCAGGCTTCCATGTAGCATTTTCTAAGAAGATTATGACGAGTGTAGAACTAACGGGTCCATTAAAATTCTCAAAGGATGTTGGGAACTTACATTATGATGTACCATTTATTTGCTTAAATGAAAAACCAGGATTAGGTGTAGATGTAGATGAAGCTGTCATCCAGGAATTATGTAAGTTTTCAACTGTTGTCACAGCCTAAGGAGGCGTAATATGGAAATTATCTATGATGGTATGCTTGGTGAGACACCATTTTTTGTTATAAAATTAACGCTCCAACATTTACACCAAATTGAAGAGCTACAAGTTGAGGTTTATGAAGCCTTAGCAGATCAAAGTATCCTCCAACCCTTAAGCACAGAGGAATTTGAGTATATTTTAAATGGTCATGGAATGATGATAGGTGCTTATGTAGGGGAAGCGTTGATTGCCTTTCGTGCACTGTTAAATCCTCCTATTGATGATGAGCATCTTGGGTATGATTGTGGAATTGCAGAAAACGAATTTCAACGTGTTTTATATCAGGAAATATCGAATGTTTCACCAAAATATCGAGGTTACGGATTACAGAGAACATTAGCTACAGTAGTGATGGAAAATATCGATTTAGAAAAATACGATTATGTTTGCTCCACTGTAAAGCCATATAATATTCCGAGCTTAAAGGATAAATTCTCGCAAGACCTCGTTATTAAAGGATTGAAAATTAAATATGTAGATAAGCTTCGTTATATTTTTTATAAAGACCTACGACAAGCAATGTCACCGAACTTTACTGAAAAGCAAGTGATATCGATGGGAGACACAACTGGGCAACAGCAACTTTTAAAACAAGGTTTCCTTGGCACGTCTATGTTTGAAGAAAACAACGATTGGTTTGTAGTATACGAAAAATAAAGCACAAAGCCTTACCTTACACATAAGATTGTGGAGGGTAAGGCTTTTTTATTTTTTAAACGGCTCTATTATTTTTTCATTGGGCAAAAACCACAAGCCATTAAACCTGGGATATCTTTTGAAAAACAGCATGATTTTCTTACAGGAACGTTGACTAAATTAGTCGGGCTCAGACCACCTGTATATTGTGCCCACCAAGATTTATTGGAGAAGCGAGCCCATGTTTTTGGGTTCTCTAAAGCCTCAATATCCTCCATGGCTTGATCGGCTAGGCCAGGGTTCGATAATAATATATGATAATGCCATAGCAAATAGCCAAAGAAATTTTCCCAAATGGTAAGAGGGGAGATGGAGGTTACTTTACGAAGCTGCTGGACAATGACGTGTCCATCGTAAAGAATTTTCTCAATAACAGCTTGGCGTTCATCTTCATCAACGTAGCGCCAATCATTTGGATTGGCAAACATGGCAACAGTAAAGCTATTAAATTCTTTTGCAGCATCAAAACGCAATTCAAGTGGCTTACCATCCCATACTTCGTCATAAGCGGCAAGCATATATAATTGCATAGCAAAAAACATACCATAGCGGCGTGCAAAGTGAGAAATAGCTGCTGTTTCTGTTGCTGCATCTGTTATACCCATCATAAGGTTTAAAAAATCAGGATGATAAAAGTCTTTATGTATATCAGCTAAAGTAAATAAAGTCCGCTTAGGTTCAGTTGTATAAATACTGTACGAATTTAATTGTTGAACTTGATCCATTGTTAAAGCTGGCATAGTTATCCTCTTTTCCTTTGAACATCTGTTAACTTCATTATAAAGTAATCATTTTTGCTTCACAAATGGAATATCATGTAGTAAAATACATTAAACATATAAGAAAGGTGGGTTTTTTGATGTCGCACCTTCATACAATTCCAAGACCTCTAGTTAGACTGAACCAGTGGACTATTCTTTTGAGTGTCATTTTATCATGGGTAACAGGAATTACCTGGATATTAGTAATTCCACTAGCTGCAAATTTACTAGGTATTTTATGCAACTATAACCCGATACTTCGTGTAGGGAAGCTCTTTTTAACAAAGGCTCCATCTACATATATACCAGAGGATGCTCAGCAGCAAAAATTTAATTCAAGTATTGCTAGCCTTTGTTTAGCAGCTGGTTTATTAGGTTATCTGTTACATTGGCAGGTTGTTGGTCATATCTTTACTGGCCTGGTTGCAATTGCATCATCCATTGCAATAGCAGGCTTTTGTATAGGCTGTTTTTTACATTTTCAGTTGAAGCAATGGCAGTACCGACGCTCATTAAAAAAATCTTTTTGAAAAGGTAAAAAAATTATAAGATTATGATTGACATTTTAATTGATAATGATTATCATTATCGTATAAAGATTATTCCTCGTCTACAATACAGTGTAGAGAGGATGAACTTTAGCTACTTTTCTCCAGAAGTTTGCTAGTTCATGATTACGCTCCTAAAACCCCCCTCATTTTTTGGGAACGTGAAAATCTCAGACGACTTATTCTAAATTTAGAATAGAGTCGTCTTTTTTTGTAAAAAACAGCCCATAAAATGGACTGCTAGGAAGTTGTGTTTTGTTGCACAGCATTCTTTTTCCCGATAATCATTGTATAGTAACTATGTAATAGCATACCAACAATGATGACTCCGAGACCTGCAAGTGCAAGCGGGCTAGGGAAGGCAATTCCTAATAGTAATACCTCACCTATAATAACAAAAAGAATTTCTGTTGACTGAGTTGCTTCCACAGCGGCTAGCTTGCCTTGATGGTCTCTTACGCGATCCGTTGCTATGAAAAATAAAACTGTTGCTATAACGCCTGAGCTAATTCCCACAAGCAATGATTGAAACATTTGACTTGCTGAGGGAAGTCCTACTGTAAGAATGGCATAAATAGCCATGATAATCCATGCTGGCATCGAAGCAATGGTCATTCCTAACACCCGCTGAAAAGTATCGATTCGGCCCCCGCAAACTTCCATCATTTTACGATTGCCGAGGGGGTAAGCAAAAGCTGCAACGATGACAGGTAAAATACCAAGCATTAAACTTCTAAGCGATACTGATTGTGCATGAGGTATTTGTATAAGCAAAATACCTACTAAAATGACACATGAAATAAGCAAGGATATGAAAGGTATTTTTTGTCGCACTGTTTTACCAGCAATGATCGATACAAAAAGAGGAGCTAATAATACACCAGCAACGATTGTAAACTGCCATGTACCTGAAACCAACCAACCTGGACCAAAAGCAGCAGCAAATGTTAATGGCGCGTAAAATAAAACAAATCCAACAAAGCTCCAAAGTAGCCATGCTATAGGCTGTGCTTTTATTTCACCAGAAAGCTGTGAAAAGCCCTTACGATAAAAGACAATGATAAGCAAGAAAGGGAGCATAAAAAAATAGCGTAATGATGCACTCCATAGCCAACTACCACCTTGCATTTCCATGGCGTGATTTAAAATAAATGTCACGGCAAAGAAAAGGGAAGCTAAAATACCTAATGCAATTTCTTTCATAAACATCACCTCAATTTGAGTTTATAACCTCAAACCCTTTATGTAATTTGAAAATTCAGTAATTATGGCTGAAAAAATTACGAAGAGAGGAAAAACCCCTCTTCGTAGCTATGAAAATTTTTCATGATTTCTTAGGTAAATGCGTATAGAAATAAGTTCATTCAAAATTAAAACTATTATTTTGCTTGCTGTTCAAAAAGCTGAACGATTTCTATGATAACTTGAGTTGCTTTTTCCATTGTTTCAGCGGATACATATTCGAATTTACCATGCATGTTTTCGCCACCAGCGAAAATATTTGGTGTTGGTAGGCCCATATAGGATAATTGTGAGCCATCTGTACCACCACGAATTGGCAGGGTATTCGGTGTAATATCTAATTTTTCCATTGCAGTACGTGCAATGTCAACAATTTCTTTTACAGGCTCAATTTTTTCACCCATATTGTAGTATTGATCTTCAATGGTAATGCTCAGTGCATGCTCACCAAATTGTGCTTGAATTTTAGCTGCAGCATCACGCATTAATTGTTTTTTCTCTTCAAACTTTTGGCGATCATGGTCGCGCACGATATAAGATAGCTCAGTATGCTCAAGAGCCCCTTTAAAGCTCATTAAATGAATGAAACCTTCATAACCTTCTGTCTTTTCAGGAACTGCGTCAGCAGGCATTTCATTTTGGAAGGCAATGGCCATTGTAATAGCATTCACCATTTTATTTTTTGCTGAACCAGGATGGACGCTAGTGCCTTTTGTAATTACTTTAACGCCAGCGGCATTGAAGCTCTCGAATTGTAGTTCGCCAAGTGGTCCGCCATCCATCGTATAGGCATAGTCTGCGCCGAAAGTAGCTACATCAAATTTATGTGGCCCACGACCAATTTCTTCATCTGGCGTGAAGGCTACACGAATTTTACCATGCTTGATAGTAGGATTTTTAATGAGGTACTCCATTGCCGTCATAATTTCAGCAATCCCTGCCTTATCGTCAGCGCCTAATAATGTAGTACCATCTGTTGTGATAAGTGTTTGGCCTACATAGTTTTTAAGCTCTGGGAAGTCAGTCGGAGACATAACCAAGTTTTCGTTTAGCTGAATATCTCCACCATCATAATTATCTACACGCTGTGGCTTCACATTTGTACCTGTATAGTCAGTAGCGGTATCAACATGGGCTAAAAAGCCGATAGTTGGTACTTCTTTATCTGTATTAGCTTCTAATGAGGCAAATAAATAGCCATTTTCATCTAATGTAATGTCTGTTAAACCAATTTCGGCAAGTTCGTCTTTTAAAACATGTAATAGGTCAAATTGTTTTTGTGTAGAAGGAGTTGTTTCGCTTGTGAAGTCTGATTGTGTATCAATTTTTGCATAGCGTATTAATCGCTCAATTACTTGTTCTTTCATAAGTATGGCCTCCTAATGTGTATATGTTAAAATTCTTTGTGCATTCACAAAGCCGATTCCAGACGTAATTATGCCTTGACATAATTGATATTATTGTAACACTTTACTTCGGATTTCGGAATATTGAAGGATACTTAAAGCAATAAGTAATTGGGCGCTATAATAAGTCAGCATGATAATTTCATGAGAAAATGCTAGTGGCATGACAAATTTGTTAATAGCTAAATAAGAATCAGATGCAATAAATAATATTGCACCAATTGTTGCCAGAGTAGATCCAGTTTTAATAGCTGTCCATCCCATTGTGAGTATCACAGAAATGTAGGCGATTACGGCAATACCAAGTATGGTTTCACCTGTTTTAAAGACAGATCCCGCAATCCATATAGCCATACTTGTTCCATAGAGTAATAAAAGTATCTTTGCCCAAGTTGGTACATGCCGCTCATTTGCAGTAGAGAAAGCAAAAATATAAAAGATATGCCCGATAAGAAAGCTAGTTAGACCGATTAAAAACCACTGCAATGTATAGTCTCCAATCATGCAGAATACAAGCCCAGCAATAATCAAAAGTTGGTATTTTTTAATATGTAATGGCTTCTGAATCGCAGCTAAAATAATGATGAGCAACATAGGAATCACTTTAAAGATGAGTTTTAAACTTTCAGCAATATGGGAAAAGAGAAAAATATAATAAAGACCCAATAAAATAATGACACTGATTAATAATTTTTTTAACAAATTTTTCAGCTCCTTTCCTTTTGAAATTCAATATTTATGGTAGAATTCCTTTCTGTACAACGTATGTATGAAACTTTTTTAGTATGTAACCGTAAAGTAAGTAGTGAGAAAGAAGAAGAGAGGATGAACCAAATGACTAAGCTACTGATAGCTTCTGCAGTCATTGCATTGATCGCAAGTGTGTTAGTGACACCGCTTATTACGAAGAAGCGAGAAGATGGACAATCGAAAAAAGTAATAGGATATTTTTTTATAGGAGTCTTTATACTAGGGTTTTTAGCCACAGGGATTACGTTATATGTAACAAAAATTGATGTAAATTGGCTTGTTTTTTGGCCGGCTATTATTTTATTAACGTTAGCGGGTGCTCTGCTAGCAAGTGGTATCGAACGGAAAATAAAAGGTGTTTTATTTTTAGCAAGTTTAGGGGTAGCTGTGTATGTTTTATCAGCACCCTTATGGAATGCTAATGAAAAATTTAAGTCATCCGAAATGAAGGAAGAAGTTGAAATAAAACCATTCGATGAGACACAAACACCTGCAAGTGTACCACCGAAATTTGCTCGTAATAAAATGAAAAAGGCTTTCGGACAAGTGCCAAATACGAGCTACTATGAATTAGGACGCTTACAAATTCAAAAGGTGAGGGGCGAATATGTTTATATTGCACCAGTTGAATTTTCTGGATTCTTTAAATGGATGAACGGTGGTACAACACCTGGTTACTTCATAATGAGTGCTACAGATTCTGCGGATAATCCTAAATTTATTAAAGAGGAAATGAAATATGTGCCTTCTGCATATTTAAATGCTAATTTAGAACGTCATATTCGTTTACAACATCCATTCCTAATTTTTTACGGTGACGTACAGCTGGAAGTAGATGATGAAGGAAAGCCATACTATATTCGCTCATATGGGGAATTTATTTCTGCGCGTAATGGCTTTGATGTAAAAGGAATTGTCTTGGTTGATGCGCTGACGGGGAAATCAGAGGTCATTAAACTGGATCAAATACCTGAATTTATTGATGGTGCTGTATCACCAGAGACAGTAAGTTTACAAAACAGTTATTTCGGTAATTATGTACATGGTTTTTGGAATAGTATGTTTGGTAAAAAGGATGTAAAGATTCCTTCTGATGAAGGAACAGAATCGAATGTTAGCCCGATTTTCGATGAGAAGGGTGATATGTATTACTTTACAGATTTTACAAGTCCTAAAGAAGGTGTAGATTCAATGTTAGGCTATTCACTAACTAACGCACGAACAGGGGATGCAACATACTATACAGGGAATCAAGACTCAAGTTATATGGATTCACAAGGTAATTTACAAATAATAGAGAAGAAATTTATTGAGAAAAAGTGGAGTGGCGAAATGCCAGTGTTGTATAACTTTTATGGAGAAGCGAGCTGGCTGACAGCGGTGCTAGATTCCAATGGTTTCTTACAAAACTATTTTATTGTTTCTGCAGCCAATCCTGAAATTTCCGTTTACGCTACTACTCCTAAGGAGGCATTGAAATTATATAAAACAGCCTTAAGTCGAGGAGGAAATACTGTAGATGGTAGCTCAAGTGCTGAGGAAAAACAAATAAGTGGTAAGGTATTACGTGTATATAAAGAACGTCTAGGCGATTTTACAACTGTATCTTTCTTATTAAACAATGGTGAAAATTATTTAGTGAGTGCCGAAACAGAACCTTTAGCAATTTATTTACAGGAGGGTGATGAGGTAATACTCACTTATGGAGATACAGGAGAGCAGTTCCTACCAGTTCGCTCTCTTATAATTAGAGGACTACAATAAAAGAACAAAAGACGATCTTGTTATTACGAAGATCGTCTTTTTTATGTAGCTTGCCCTTGAACATAGGTAAGCATCTTTTCTCTATGGTTCATAAATAGTCTTTTTGCATGATCATTTAGTGTAAAGATTTCTTGTATATACCCCTGTAACAATTTATCTTCATATTCAAAAGCATGGCTTTGAGTGTTTTCTAAAATATAGGATAATAAAAGAGCATGCAAGACAACTACTTCTAAATTCTGTGTATTCGTAACGAATTTTAAATTGAGTATAGTAGTGTGAGAAACGAACTGATTGACATAATCAATGGGTTTTTTATATACATTCAAATCAATATGTGGCTCCAGTCTTTTTCTTAATTGGGTGCATTCATTATTTAAGTCTTCAATTTTTAAGAATAAACCTCTTACACTTCTCTTATGCTGTTGTTCTAAGGTGCGAGCAAGATGTTTATTGATATTGGACATTGTTTCTATAACTCCTTTCTTTAATAGGTATCATTTATTAATATGAATGGAATAGCTGGAAAAGGAAAGAGTCTTTTCGTTTAATTTAAGGTTAGATTTATAGAAGTAATTGTGGCAATATCCCTAGATTGAATATATATAGGTAATATTTTTATGTAAAAAATGGAATTATTATCATACGATAGTAACTCCATTTTCGTTCGTTTATTTCCAATTAAACCCTTTAGTTGCTAAAAACTCTTTGATATGCGGACGTCGTTGTTCAATTAAAAAGTCAGCCATCTGTTTTGTCCAGTTATCAATTTTTCTGTTAGACGAGCGGCTGTTATAATATATTTCCATTTCCTCGTTGTAGGCTGGTAAGAGTTCTTCATATTTTTCAACATTGTATTCATTTTCATGTAATACAGCAGATACAGGTAAACGAGGTTTTACCTCATTGCGACGTACAGGAACGCCGATTGTTAGCCCGAATAATGGGAAAACGTGATCAGGCAGATTAAATAATTCACTGATTTCAGAAGGTTTATTGCGTACACCTCCAATATAGCAAATGCCATAACCCATTGATTCAGCCGCAATAACAAAATTCTGTGCAAACAATGATACATCTGCTACCCCAACAAGGACATTTTCAGCAGAATCAGCTACAATATCCACTCCCTCTAGTTTCCCGGCCATTTGAAGTCGCTTGAAATCTACGCAAAAAACAAATGCCCCACCTGAAGTTTCATATTGACGTGGATTACCAGAGAGTAAGCCTAATTTTTCCTTTTTATCTGCATCTGTTACCCATATTACACTATAGGCTTGCACAAAATGTGATGTTGCAGCCATTTGTGCTGTTCCAATTAAATCTTCAATGATTTCTTTTGAAATCGGTTCTCCATCATAGATGCGTACCGAGGAATGGCTACGTAATAGTTCTTTAACCATTAAAAACTCTCTCCTTTGTGTCTGTTCTATACCTTGAGCATAGCATGCTTTTCTAGCAAAATCGAATAATGAGGAACAAAAAGTTATTTATAAATAATTTATAAATGTCGAAATTATCTCGTAAAGTAAAATATTTCATTTGATATAGATTAAATATTCTAAATAGTATAAAATTATAGAAGCGACTGTTTATTTGGTTGTGCTACCAAAAATTACATGATCTTTATTCACAAATGTTTAGACAGCATTAGCTATTAGGTGATGAGATCCTTCTGGAATAAAGATACACTCTCTGACGGATGTCACAGATTTACTGGAACCAAATATGCAAGTTGAACAAAAATAAAGTGGAATGGAGGAATAGGGAATGGAAGAAAAGTTAGCGAAAAAGCTTCGTCATGAACAATTACGAAGCAAGGTTGTAACAGCAGAAGAAGCAGCTTCTTGGATTAAGGATGGCATGGTATTAGGGATGAGCGGATTCACACGTGCTGGCGATGTTAAGGTTGTACCTCTTGCACTTGTAGAAAAAGCAAAAAAAGAGGATTTTCAAGTAGATGTCTTTACAGGTGCATCACTTGGACCTGAGGTAGACCAATATTTAGCGGAAGCAGGGGTCATTCGTAAGCGCGGTCCTTTCCAAGCAGATTCTGGTATTCGTAATAAAATCAATAGTGGTGATATCACATTTGTCGATGCCCATCTTTCCCATAATGCTGAGCTTGTTCGTCAAGGTATTATTGGACCAATTGATTTTGCGATCATTGAAGCTGCTGCTATTACAGAAGAAGGCTTATTAATTCCTACAACATCAGTTGGTAACTCTCCTATTTTTGTGCAAGAAGCAGACCAAGTCATCATTGAATTAAACGTAGCACAGCTTGATGCATTAGAGGGTATACATGATATTTATGTACCTGCACAACAAGGAAAACGTGATCCAATTCCTTTACAGAATGTTTCTGATCGTCTTGGTATAATTGGAATTCCACTAGATTTAGATAAAGTAAAAGGCATCGTCATTTCGGATATATTAGATGCGCCATCAACAATTGTCCCTGCGGATGAAGAGACAGATGTTATGGCTAATCACTTATTAAATTTCCTACGTGAAGAGATTAAAGTAGGTCGCTTAACTACAAGTTTGCGACCAATTCAATCTGGTGTAGGTTCAGTAGCAAATGCTGTATTGCTAGGCTTTAAAGACTCTGAGTTTGAGAACTTAGAAGTTTATTCTGAAGTTCTCCAGGATGCAGTATTTGAATTAATGGATGCAGGGAAAGTGAATTTTGCATCTGCAACTTCTATTACCCTTTCTGAGCAAGTAGGAAACCGTGTTTATGGGAATTTTGAAAAATATGCTGATAAATTAGTGCTGCGCCCTCAAGAAATTTCAAATCAGCCTGAAATTATTCGTCGACTCGGATTAATTTCAGTGAATACGGCATTGGAATTAGATATTTACGGCAATGTGAATTCCACACACGTTTCTGGTACAAAGATGATGAATGGTATCGGAGGGTCTGGTGACTTTGCTCGTAATGCACGTTTAGGAATTTTCGTGACAAAGTCTTATGCTAAGGGTGGAGATATTTCGAGTATTGTCCCAATGGTCTCACATGTGGATCATACGGAGCATGATGTTGATGTCATTGTAACTGAACAGGGCGTAGCAGATTTACGAGGACTTGCTCCAAAAGAACGAGTGGGACTTATCATTGATAATTGTGCACATCCTGATTACAGGGAGCAACTGTGGCAGTACTTTAATGATGCCAATGAGGCAACGGGTGGACATCACACTCCACATGACCTAGAAAAAGCACTATCATGGCACGTTAATTATGCGAAAAACGGTACGATGAAGGACCCTGCTTTTACGAAACAATAGTATTAAATTAAAAGCCTTGAAGGACAGATAGTCTGTTTCTTCAAGGCTTTTACGTTTTAATTTAATGAAAGTCTTATAATAATCCAATCCATTTCCAATAAGTTGCAGAGAACAAAAGTATGAGAAGGAAACCGATAATGGTTAATGGAATCCCAGATTTCAAGAAATCCTTTGTTGTAAAGGAACCTGTACCATAGGCAAGCATGTTTTGTGGTGCACTAATTGGTAATAGGAAGCCAAAGCTTATGACGAATTGTTGCACAATAACAAAACCAACTTGATCAACATTAGCTGTTAATGTGGAGGCTAAAACGATAAACACAGGTATAAGTGCTGAGGCTAAGCTAGTTGCGCTTGCAAAGCCTAAATGAATCAAAATGTTAAATAAAGTTACGAGTGCAATGGTTGCTAGTAAAGGCATAGTATCTAGCCCAAGTGAACCGAAAACTTTATCTGATAACCATGCAGCACCTTGCGTATTCAGTAAAATGGTTCCTAACATAATACCTACCGCAAAGACGATAATTGTCCCCCATGGAATATGGGGCTCAACTTCCTTCCATGAATACACACCGATTTTGGGCATTAATAGAATAGCGATAGCAATAATTGTGACTGTTGTCGTATCGAATGGATGTAGCTTTCCTTCAGTTGCCCAGAAAAATAGTAAAACTACGGATGTAATGATTAAACGAATTTCAGGAGCCTTTAATGGGCCCAGCTCTGCAAGCTGTTTTTTGATGACCTCTTTACCACCTTCGATATTGCTAGTCTCAGGTTTAATTAAAGCAATCATAATGAAAAATAAAAAGATAGACATAATAATTGAGAAGGGGGCGGCATAAAGTAGCCAAGCACCCCATGAAATATCCACGTTAAATTGCTCTTGGATAAAGTTTAAGGCCACCATATTTTGAGCTGCTGCAGTCTTAATACCGATATTCCAAATGGAAACGGCTTGTACTGAAGTAATAACTAACAAGGCAGCAAGCCGACTATCACGTGGTAAACCAAACGCTGCAACCATTCCAAGCAATATCGGTACTACCGCGCCAGCTCGTGCTGTAGCAGAGGGTACAAAAAATGCGAGGACGATAGAGACTAAAATAGCGCCAAATACGATAGCTTTTGTTTTCGTTCCCACCAGTGAAAGAATCCAAAGAGCAAGTCGTTTATGTAGATTAGTAATTTGCATTGCTGCCGCTAGAAAAAGAGCTGCTGCTACTAAAGCAACGGCAGAATTACTAAAGCCACTTAAAGATAATTTTAATGCGCTAGCTGTTCCTAGCTCTGTAGTTGGATCATCCATTGACGGAGCGAGTCCTAGTAATACAGTTACTAGTGCAATGATCATGGCCGAGCTTACAGGATATGAAACGGCCTCTGTAACCCAAAGGATGACTGCAAAAGCTAAAATGGCTAGAGCTCGTTGTCCAGCTATAGGTAAATCACCATTATTAGGTAAAAAGGTAATAATGATAAGTAACGCGAATGCCAAGCCAATCCATAGTGGCTTTAAATTAAGTTTTGTAGCTGCTTGCTTTGGTGAAGACATATTTCCTCATCCTTTCTACGATAAAAATGACGATTATTATCCATAACATCGGCCTGTATAATGTTTTATTAAGATAAGAATATATGTATTTTATTGTAGATAAAAATCTATGTGAAAATGGTGTTTTTTACAGCAATATGAGTAGATAAAGAGAAAATACATGGTCACAAAAAATACAAAAATATCCATAAAATATTATTTCTTTTTCTTAAAGGCAGAAGTTACTTTAGGCTCTGTGCCATTGACTAATCGTTTAATATTTTCAAGATGCAGGATGATGGCTATGCCAAAAAGAAAAAGAGCTATAATGGTTGGACCAATGCCAGGAATCCATAAATAAGTTGCTGTACAAAACACGAGATAAAATTCTAGCACACCAACAATTAAATAATTTGTTGCAAAGGATAAAATAACAAATAAAATAAGTGCAAATAAACCAATCTTCCAATCAACAGCAAGTAAAATACCAATGATGGAGGCCGTTCCTTTCCCGCCGTTGAAGCCCATGTAGAATGGGAAATTATGACCTAAAATAACCCCAGCAGCCATAATATAAGTAAGCAGCCAAATCTGTTCTTCTGTTAAATGAATGGCGTCCGCTAGATAAAAATGTGCACCTATAATAGCCACAACGCCTTTCCCTATATCGATGAGGGCTACTAAAACGCCATATTTCCAGCCGAGGGAAAGAGTAGCATTAGAGGCACCAGCATTACCGTGGCCAGCCTTTTTTAAATCAACCCCCGATAAAAATTGGGCTACTTTAGAGCCGTGAATACAGCCTATTAAATAGCCAATCATAAGAAAAATGATCACGGCTTTTACCATAAAAATACTCCTCTCAAAATTTTTTCTAAAATAGTGTATGCGTTCATATTACGTATAAGAGCAGACAGAAGTTTCGGAAAAAATAAAATTTACATGTTGACAGAAAAAAACTCTATGTTTATACTGTGTAACAACGATGGAAATTGAATCTCATACTCTTATCAAGAGCGGCGGAGGGATAGGCCCTATGATGCCCGGCAACCAGTAAGCAATGAGCTTACTAAGGTGCTAATTCCTACAGATTCTTACTTGGATCTGGCAGATAAGGGGAGGAAAACTTGCAACCGCAACCCTCTTCTTAGCTGAAGAGGGTTTTTGTTTTCTACAGAAAAATCCTCCTCATCTCCGGTACCATCGTAAAAAAATAACCATTTGGAGGTACACAATGACAAATTTTAAACCAGAAACATTGCTGTTGCATGGTGGTCAAGAGCCAGACCCAGTGACGGGTTCTCGCACAGTTCCAGTCTATCGCTCAACTGCTTTCGTATTTAAAGACACTGCTCATGCGCAACGTCTTTTTGCCTTAGAGGAAGCAGGGAACATTTACACACGAATTACCAACCCAACAGTTGATGTGTTTGAAAAACGTGTGGCTTTATTGGAAGGTGGAACAGCAGCAGTAGCACTTTCATCTGGTGCAGCAGCTATCGCATTTTCCATTTTAAATCTAGCTGGAGCTGGTGATGAGATAGTAGCAGCTAGTTCTTTATATGGTGGTACGTATAATTTATTTGCTAACACATTGCCAAACTATGGTATTAAAACAATTTTTGTAGATGAAACAAACCCAGAGAATTTCAAAGCAGCGATTACTGATAAAACAAAAGCTGTCTTTGCAGAGGTTTATGGTAATCCAAGTTTAAAGGTTTTAGATATTGAGGCAGTAGCTAAAATTGCACATGATAATGGTCTACCATTAATTATTGACAGCACGTTCGCTTCTCCTTACGGTTCTACACCTATTGAATACGGCGCAGATGTTGTAGTTCATTCAGCAACTAAATGGATAGGAGGTCATGGTACAACTTTAGGGGGCGTTGTTGTAGACGCTGGTAAGTTTGATTGGACTAGCGGTCGATTCCCTGGTTTTACTGAACCAGATGCCTCTTACCATGGTCTACGTTATGGAATTGATACAGCTTCTGCTGCCTTTGCTACAAAGCTACGTGTACAATTATTACGTGATTTTGGTCCAACATTAAGTGCTGATGCTGCTTTTAATTTATTGCAAGGGTTAGAAACGCTTCATCTGCGTATCCCTAAACACAATGAAAATGCATTGGCAGTGGCTGAGTATTTACAAAACCACCCATCTGTGGAGTATGTAAATTATAATGGCCTAGAAGATTTTCCGACACATGAGTTAGCAAAAAAATATTTAAGAAATGGCTTCGGTTCAGTGCTTACATTTGGCATAAAGGGTGGACGAGAAGCTGGGCGAAAGCTTATTGATAGCGTGAAATTATTTTCACATGTAGCAAATGTAGGTGATGCAAAGTCATTAATTATTCATCCAGCTTCCACTACTCATCAGCAACTATCAGCAGACGAATTAGTTCAAGCTGGTGTAACCGAGTCGCTCATTCGCTTATCCATCGGTTTAGAGGCAGTAGAGGATATTATTGCTGATTTAGATCAAGCCATTACACAGGCTACAACAACTGAACAAACAGTAGAAGCTTAAAGTTTAAAGTTTAAAGCAAATGGTAAGATGTTGTGACGTTAACGTATTTTCTCATTCGATTAGCCTCATTTGGTAATGCGTTAAACGTTGCTACATCAATCTATTACTGCACCCGTTAATTATCAGAACCTTATAAAAAATAATACCAAGTAATTTTATATGTATTATTGACTTTTTTAAATCCATGTTATATACTAGGAAATAAGTTAACAGTACGAAAATTTTTTTAAAAAAGGTAAATGTTTCATAAGTGCTCCCCCACTTTTGAATATATAGAAGAGTAGTTGCCTAGCCAGTGACTACTCTTCCCAAAAACTGATGATAAAGGAGTGTTTAAAATGGGTAACATCTATAGTGCGCAAAACATTGTATCCTATCTAATATATGAGCTAAATGAAGGGCATGTATTTGTCAACAATAAATCCATTCAACACCTTCTTACATCAGTCGAAAGAAAATGGCAGGAAGTATTTGGTCATACAGCATTTCAAGAACATGTTTTTACTGAAAAGGACTTTACTGTAAAGGAAGTATTTGAGGCATATGAACAGTACGGTGTGAGCCATATCTCACTTCCTGCGACAGAGTTTTACTTGAAGTATGGTACATTTCAATTAGTGGAACGTACGTATGCAATACCAAATTTTACAGAAGAAGAGATTAGTCTTGTTCAACAAGCTTTAGCACAATATCGTTATCAATTGCTTTCAAAAGCAAGTTAAAACCCCCTCATATTTTTAAGCTCATTCTCTGCTGCTACAGGGAATGAGTTTTTTCTTTAAAGGGATTGTTATGAGTGTCTGAGCATACATATATATAATAGAAGAAAGACATTCATATATTGAAATGTAAATAGTCAATATTTGTTCAAATCTTATAGATTGATTAATAAAACGTATAATAAAGGGAATGAAACCGATTTCTTTTGCACATCTAGAGAAAACAAATGTCCTTCCTAGAAAGATTTTTCTTGTGCAAAGCGTGTATTTGCGTTACAATTTTCTTTAAGTTAAATTTTGAATTATTTGAATTTGTATGTATCCTAACACATATAGAAATAGCGAAACTCATACAAAGAGAGTTGTTGGCTAAAGACTGCGGTGGGTGTCAAATTGTCATGACACAACCCCATGGAAAATTAGCTTTAATGAAACTGCGGAATGTAAGTTGGAGGGAATAACAAGAATGGCAACTATAAAGGCAGCGATTTTAGGATTTGGAACGGTAGGTCAGGGGATTTACCATATTTTAAATGAAAAACGAGAAGAGCTAAAAAATAAATTAGGTATTGAATTAGAGGTAGCGAAGATTTTAGTGACAGATGCTAGTCGTGAACGTGTACCAGGTACAGCACATTTAATGACAACAAGTATGGATGAAGTCTTAGCAGAGCCAGGTATGCAGGTAGTGTTTGAAGCAATTGTGAACGAAGAACCTGCATACAGTTATTTAAAGCGAGCGGTGGAACATAAATGTCATGTTATTACTGCCAATAAAGTGATGTTTGCCAAACGAGGCTTGGAGTTGCAGGATCTTGCAAAAGCTAATGGCGTTTTTGTAGGCTATGAGGCTACTACCGCTGGTGGCGTACCTGTTATAAAAACAATGAAAAATATCTTACTTGTAAATGATGTAAGTCGTATACAAGGTGTCTTAAATGGCACATGTAATTATATTTTAACAAAAATGCGTGCACAGGGCTGGTCGTTCGAAACAGCTTTAAAAGAGGCACAAGGCTTAGGTTATGCCGAAGCAGATCCATATAATGATATATCTGGGCAGGATGCATTTAAAAAATTAATGATATTAAGTGCCTTAGCTTTTGGTGAGCAGCCTGACTGGTCAGATGTAGAGGTAATTGGGATCGATAGTATCTCTGCTGAACAAGTTCATGAAGCATGTGAAAAGGGTCTTCGTTACCGCCATGTTGCTGAAGTGGAAAAACTAGCTGACGGTAAGATTATTGCAAAAGTAGGTCCTCAACTAGTTGATAAAGAGCATCCACTTTATCCAGTCGATGATGTGTTCAATGCGGTGGCATTAGAGACTAACTATATTGGTACATTAACATTAATCGGTCCTGGAGCAGGGATGTATCCAACAGCGAGTGTCATGGTAGAAGATTATGCTGAAATCATTGGGAAAAGAGCAGGATTTGTTGTGACAATCTAATAAAAGCTTTAAAAAAGGCCCGCCATTCAACAATGTTCAATTGTATGAATGGTGGGCTTTTAGTCTTCATCTTTGACGTCTATGTCCTCTGGAATAGGAGTAGCACGCCAAATTTCAATTTCCTCTTTTATACGTTCCAATTGTTTAAAATAAGTGCTGAATTGTCCACTATTGATTAAAATTTGTTGGCCATCGTAAACAGAACGGATGCGTCCTTCGTAAATTAGACGCATTAGTTGATCCTCAGGCATACCAAGATCAATAGCTGTCTCTTCAATTGATTTGTACATACGATTCGCTCCTTTTACTGTTTTTATTATAACGTCCATTCATGAGAAAACATACTATTGGAATTAAAAGAAAAGTAAAAATGATAATTGTTTGATTTTGGATAAATATGTATGATTAGTATGGAGAAAGATGTGAAGCGGGGATGAGCTGAAAAATGTTAAATTCATTGTTTGTATTACTAGCAGCTATTCTATGGGGAATGACAGGTACTGCCCAGACATATTTGGATGAAGAGGTATCTCCAATAGCTGTAGCCACGATTCGTTCTGCAATTGGTGGCAGTTTATTATTAGCTATTACGATTATAATGAGGAAAATTAATTTTTTAAGGTGGTCATGGAAATGGACAATTTTAGCTGCGGCTAGTATTGCGTTTTTCCAAGGTCTTTTCTTCTCATCAATTCGTCTAACAGGTATAGCCATTGGAACTGTTGCTACTATTGGTAGTGCACCAGTGTTTTCTGGTGTATTAGAGTGGCTAGTATGGAAAACACGTCCCACAGCAGTATGGGGACTTGCTACATTGATGGCCATTATCGGATGTCTTTTATTGTTTATGAATAATGGAGAGGAGTCTGTTCACGTTGGCGGATTCACATTAGCGCTTTGTGCAGGTTTATCCTTTGCATTTTACACAAACATAAGTAAAAAATTAATGGCACAAGAAGAAGCGTTACCCGCAGTTGCTATGACATTCTCCATTTGCGCTTTGTTTTTACTGCCGTTTTCTATACAAGGTGGATTTTCCTGGTTAGTAAATGCGCACAACTTATGGACAATGTTATTTATGGGGATTATGTGTACAAGCGTAGCGTATTTCCTGTTTTTAAGAGGACTACAAAAAATTAGTTCATCCACAGCTGTAACACTTTCATTAGCTGAACCATTGACTGCTGCAATTCTTGGTGTGTTTTTAATTGGAGAACACTTAAGTATAGTTTCCTGGCTTGGAGTAGCGATGCTTTTAGGTGGCATTGTTGTTTTAACATTGGGTGGGAGAAAAAAGCTAAAACCTTAAGAAATTCTTCATTTTTATAATAGCTGGTTTTTAAGATTTAAAAGATACACTTATATTTGAGAGCGAGGTGTATATCATGACGAAATTAACAGTTCTTGTTACAGATGACGATCAAGATATTCGTGATGGTATTGAAATCTATTTAAAAAATGAAGGCTATCATGTCATTAAAGCAGCAGATGGCTTAGATGCATTAAAAAAGCTAGAGAACAATGAAGTACATTTAATAATTTTAGATATCATGATGCCAAATATGGATGGAATTACAGCAACCTTTAAAATTAGGGAAGAGCGCAATATTCCCATTATCATGCTGAGTGCAAAGGCGGAGGATGGCGATAAGATTCATGGATTATCGGTTGGAGCAGATGATTATGTAACAAAGCCATTTCATCCATTAGAGCTGTTGGCACGTGTAAAATCTCAGCTGCGCCGTTATGTTCAGCTAGGAACGTATAGTGAGGGAGCTACAAAAGTGGAAATAGACGGACTTATTCTTGATGAAGAGGCAAAAGAGGTTGTACTAGAAGGAGAACCAGTTCGACTAACCCCGATAGAATATAAAATTACAGAACTATTAATGAAAAATGCAGGGCGTGTGTTTTCGATTCGTGAAATTTATGAACGTGTTTGGAATGAGGAAGCTTATAATGCTGAAAATATTGTAGCTGTTCACATTCGGAAAATACGTGAGAAAATTGAAGCTGATCCGAAAAATCCACGCTATCTAAAGGTGGTATGGGGCGTTGGCTATAAAATGGAAAAATAAATTAGAGAAGTATATGACTATTGCTGGATTTATTGCAGGTGTTATTGGGCTTATCTATTTTGGAATTTATGCCTATCAAATCGTCGATTCTCGCTCCTCAGAGGTTTTACAATTGTTAGAAAGAATTTTTTAGAGGAGTGTAAAAAGGGATGATAAAAAAATGGAAATCTCTTCTCGTATTAATGTGTTTAATCTGGACAATTTTCGGAGTCTTTACTTTTTATAATGTGGGCTATCAGTATATTGGTAAATCATATTTTGATTCGGAAAATTTCCAACATGAAATCGATAATTTCACAGCAGAACTAGGACCGTTAGTAATTAATGTACCAAATGCAGAGGAATTGAAAAATAAAATTGAGATTACTCAAACTGAAATAGAAGATCATCGTAATTATTATGGGACATTAGGACAGCAAATCGATAATATTAAGGCACAATACGAACAACGTATTCAGGAAGCTATAGATGCCAATGCAACAGAATTAAAGACAAAGCTAGTGTCTGAACGTGATAATAAAATTAAAGATATTACAGCAAATTTTGAAGATGATGAGCATGTAAGAAAAAAGATTCTTGCTGAAAAGGAAGCCCTCATTGATAAATATATTAAAGCAGCAAAAGGTGAATCCAAAAACTTTGGAAAAAACTATGACTATTGGTCTTATGAGTTGACTAATACAGAAACTGGTAAAACGTACCGTGCAGGTGATGTTACCGAAAGTAGTGCCTATAAAATTAAGTATACTGATCGAAAACCGCTATATGCATGGAATATCAGTGAGAATTTAAGAGATATTTTTTACAATACCGAAACATACGTAAATGTAGATGATCTTTACGAAACAGCTGAATATACAGGTGTAATAGCTATTTCAAAAAAAGCAGCAATGTCAGAAGATGTTATACAGGGAGGGTATCAACAATTTCAACAGTTTCAACGCAATCAATATACTCATTACTTTATTTGGCTCACAAGTATTTTAATGGCCGTCTTTGTATGGAGGGGGCGTAAAGACTTATTACAGATAGTTACGAGTATGAAGGAAAAAGATCTTTTAACAAAGTATAAAATCGATGTACAAATTATTCTTTTGTTAATAACGAGCCTTATGTATTTCATTTCAGCCCAGGTTGTTTTTGAATCTATTGAATATAATTCTGTTTATAATTATAATTATGTCCGTTTTATACTCGATATTGGCTTTAAAATACTTGTTTTAATGGTAATTGGTAGTGCTTTCTTCGTGCAATTAATTTGGTTGTATACAAGAGTAAATACTTTGAATAAGCTAGAGGAAAATGTGAAATCGAGCTATTTATGGTCACTTGGGGATTCGTTGACTGACTTATTTATTAATCGTTCGATAGCATTACATTCAATTGTAATGCTAGCCGCAGCCTTCTTTGGAGGTGGTAGCCTTGTTGCTACCATGATAGGAGGCGGAGCTTTTCCAGTCCTTGTACTTGGCATTTGTATGTTTATAGGATTTCCTGCTATGATTGTTTTCCTATCAAGAATGGGTTATTTAAACCGTATTATGAAAGATACGAAGGATATGGCTGAAGGACGTTTAAATCGTGATGTAAAGGTAAAAGGTAAATCTCCGCTTTCAGGTCATGCAGAAAACCTCAATCATTTACGAGAAGGTGTGCGTACGTCCATGCATGAGCAGGCGAAAAGTGAGCGGTTAAAAACAGAGCTGATTACAAATGTGAGTCATGATTTACGTACTCCTTTAACCTCTATAATTACGTATACCGATTTACTGAAGAAGCCAAATATTACAGAGGAAGAACGGAAACAATACATCCATATACTGGATAAAAAGTCTGAACGTTTAAAAGTGCTGATTGAAGACCTTTTTGAAGTATCGAAAATGGCTAGTGGTAATATTGAACTTCACCGCAGTCGAGTAGATTTAACACAGCTTATCCAACAAGCTGTAGGGGAGCATAAAGAGGATTTAACGCAGTCACAACTAGATTTACGAATGACCATGCCTCATGATCCAATCTTTGCATATGTGGATGGTCAAAAATGGTGGAGACTTATTGATAATTTAATTGTCAATGTTTTGAAGTATGCGCTAGAGGGAACGCGTGTTTATGTGACATTTAAGCGTACGGCAGATGGCGATGCTGAATTTACGGTGAAAAATGTAGCAAAGTATGAAATTAGTGAAGATGCTGAGGAATTATTTGAACGCTTTAAACGTGCAGATGCCTCACGTCATACAGAGGGCTCAGGGCTTGGATTAGCCATTGCACAATCCATTGTCGATTTACATGGAGCAAGAATGAGCATTGATGTAGATGGCGATTTATTTAAAGTAATCGTTCGAATTCCAGCAGTTTAATGGTAAAAAGGCGGCAAACTTCTGCCGCCTTTTTAATTATAGGCCTAAATTTTTGGCGATAATAACCTTCATGACTTCATTAGTACCAGCATAGATCGACATAACAGGTATATCTCTATATCTTCTAGCAATCTTATATTCCTCCATATAGCCATAGCCACCATGCAATTGCATACATTGCGTAGCAAGGTCACGTGCATTTTCGGTAATCCAGTATTTTGCCATAGAAACTTTTGTCACAACATCATTGCCTGCAATATGTTCTTCAATCAATGATTCTAAAAAGGATTTACCAAGCTCGATTTTAGTAGCCATTTCAGCTATTTTAAATTGTGTATTTTGGAAGTCACCAATTGTTTTGCCAAAAGCCTGACGTGATTTCACATAGTCCAGCGTTAGTGTAAGCATATCCTCAGCGGCTGTTTGTGCGGCAATCGCTACTGCTAATCGCTCTTGCTGCAGTTTTTCCATCATATAATGAAAGCCCTTGCCTTCTTCGCCAAGTAGATTTTGAACAGGCACTCGACAATCTTCAAAATAGAGTTCAGCTGTATCTTGGGCATGCATACCAACTTTTTCGAGCTGTCTTCCTTTTGTAAAGCCAGGTGTGCCCTCTTCAATAACAAGTAGGCTAATACCACGATGTTTTTTCTCAGCCTGAGGATTTGTTTTTACTGCGACAACCGCTAAGTTTGTATGGATGCCATTTGTTATAAAGGTTTTTTGACCATTTACAATATAATGGTCCCCATCGCGAATGGCTGACGTTTTGATATTAGCCAAGTCTGATCCTGTACCTGGCTCCGTCATTGCAATAGCTGTTATATAGTCGCCTGTAACACATTTTGGCAGCCAACGAGATTTTTGTTCGTGTGTCCCATATGCTTCGATATATGGGACAACAATATCATTATGCAGGCCAACCCCGATAAGACTTGAGCCTATACGTTCAAGTTCTTCTTGTATGATGACGCCAAAGCTGAAATCCAAGCCCAGCCCGCCATATTGTTCTTCTACTTGTGGACAAAGATAGCCCATATCGCCAAGCTTACGCCAAAAAGAAAGCGGAATAAGATGATCTTTTTCCCACTGTGCATAATGCGGTTCAGCTTCTTCAGCTAAAAACTTACGAAAGGTTTTGCGAAATAATTCATGCTCTGTTGTTTCAAATTTATAACGTGTCATTTGAAATAGCACCCCTTTTTCTTCGTAAATACGCGAATTTGCTCGTTCATCTACTATGTTACTGGAAGGAATGTGAAAATAAAAGTAGCGTTTAGTATGTAAATGACGAAAATGTCATCTATATACAGTGAAATGTCATGTAAAACGAGAGTAACGAATGAAATGAAAAGGTAAACTTAAATTTGGACAAGTTCCTACTTTCTTTAGAAGATTATTCAAGTGCTTTAAGCAATATGATTGATAAGTATAATGGTATAATCAATTAAATTATAGAAAGAAAGTAGAGGACTTGGTTATGCCAAAAGTAATCGGCGCTGTTCTTTTAATTAGTATTTATAGTGCTTTGACTTTCTATTTAGGGTGGGGAGTAAAGCAGTGGCTTGTAGCAATGGGGTGGTTTCGTTTTCCAGTATTATTTTGGATCGTGCTGTATATGGTTGCTTTTAGTATTATAATCGGAAGATTACACGAGTCATTACGTGTGTTTTCTGTAATCAGTAATTATTGGATGTTTATCTTTGAATATGGCTTATTGCTATGTTTAGTTGCACAATTCATTATTTGGCTTACACCTTTTAAAAACGTGCAAATAATAGGTAGTATAGCAGTAGCTATCCTATTCTTGTTAAGTATCATTGGCTCCTATTTAGCCTACTCTCCAGTTGTTCGTCACTTAGAAATAACTGTTGATAAACAAGATAGTGACTTAAACACACTAAGAGCTGTTGTAGCATCTGATTTTCACTTAGGTGTTTTATCACATAAACGACATTTACAACGTTTTGTCAGCTTAGCTAATGAAGCACAACCAGATATCGTGTTGTTAGCTGGGGATATTGTGGACGATGACCCTAAATGGTTTGTTCAAGAGGGTATGGCAGATGTCATGAAACAATTAACATCTACATATGGAACATATGGTATATTAGGTAACCATGAATATTATGGCAAAAAAATTCCTGAATTTATTAAGGAAATGGAAAATGCCAATGTGAAAATGCTCCTAGATGAAACAATTCTTATAGAAGATGCGTTTATATTAACAGGGCAAGAGGACAGAACGAATAAAGAAAGAAAACCACTTGAGGTGCTAAAGCCTTCTGCTAATTTACCATGGCTTGTAATGAATCATACACCTGACGATTTAAACACGCCTTCCCAAATAGGCGTTGATTTACATATGTCTGGTCATACACACAAGGGACAGCTGTGGCCGAATCAGTATATAACAGCTCGTGTATTTGAACTGGATTATGGTTATAAGTTGAAGGAACAGATGCATACACTTGTTTCATCAGGCTATGGCTTCTGGGGCCCACCGATGCGAATTGGCAGTAGATCAGAGCTTTGGGTAGTAGATATAACATTTAAATAGTATGTGATAATCTAACAATCGGCTTCTTAGGTGAAAAGGCAGTAGTATATAAAAACTTAGTATTTTATAATAAGTGGGTATTTGATTAAAAAAGGTAAGGTGACATGGTGGAAATTATAGAGTTATTAAAAGCATTAATATTAGGCTTTGTCGAGGGTATGACCGAATTTGCACCAGTATCTTCTACGGGACATATGATTATCGTGGATGATATGTGGTTAAAGACTGAGGAGTTTTTAGGGAAATATCCTGCCAACACATTTAAAATTGTTGTACAACTTGGTTCCATATTAGCGGTTATCGTAGTTATGTGGAAACGTATGCTAAGCTTAGTTGGTTTATATAAAATTGAAGGTCAAGCTAAGTCCATAAATGGCCGCTTTAACTTATTGCATGTTATTGTTGGTATGCTACCAGCAGTTGTCTTAGGTTTTGCATTCAAGGATTTTATTGACGACCATCTTTTTAAAGTAGAGCATGTTGTTTATGCACTAGTGGCAGGAGCAATTCTGATGATTGCTGCAGATAAGTTGGCACCGAGAAAACCAAAAGTTGATTCTTTAGATAAGATTTCTTATGGTTTAGCATTTAAGGTAGGACTTGTACAATGCCTATCACTATGGCCAGGTTTTTCTCGTTCAGGTGCAACGATTTCGGGTGGGGTACTATTTGGTATGAGTCACCGTGTTGCAGCCGATTTTACATTCATTATGGCTGTGCCAATCATGGCAGGAGCTAGCCTCGTATCCGTTTTGAAAAACTGGGATACTTTATCAATGGACTATTTTGGCTTTTATGCTGTAGGATTCATTAGTTCGTTCGTCTTTGCATTATTGTCCATTAAGTTTTTCTTAGCGCTTATTTCAAAGGTAAAATTAATGCCTTTTGCCATTTATCGTTTAGTTTTAGCAGCAGTTCTTTGCGTTATCATTTTCATGTAAACAATAAGTCACGCTTCTTCTTCAAGAAGCAGTGGCTTTTTTTGCGTTAAGATTATTGAATCATATATCCATTTTTTCAATAAATTGATAGAAAATGAGTATAAAGAATCATGTTAAAGCATAAATTAATAGCGAATTATAATAATATTAGACAACATTTACCTACATATTGTTCATTTAGATGTTTTGAGATTATAATTGATACATAAAGTGTCTAATTATTTGTTGTTTTTTTATAAAAAGTAGGAATATAGACTTATTAAGATATATGATTAAATATATGAGGTGGAGAAAATGTTTCAACTTATCAATAGATCTAAGAAAAATACAATTGAAATAAGCAATGAAACAACATTCGGTATTTTTATAGAAGATCCAGACCGTTTACTACAATTAAATCTTGTAGGGTTAAGTGTGCATGATCTTCAGCTGATTAATAGTTTAAAACCATATGTAGAAAGAAATGTAGTAGAAGTGGTAGCGGCATTTTATCATGCAATAGAAAGTGTTCCTGCCTTACAAAAGGTTATTCAATCACATAGCTCCAGCGAACGTTTACGACAGACATTACGTCACCATATTATTGAAATGTTTGAGGGGAGAATAGATGAAGCCTTTTTAGAAAAGCGAAGACGTGTGGCCAAAATGCATGTAAAGATTAATTTATATCCGAAGTGGTATTTAGCTGCTTTTCAAATACTTGAGAAATCACTTCGCAAAATAGTCTATGAACTACGATTACCAAAGGGCGAAGAAGAGAAGTTTTGTGATGCTATCAGTAAAATATGTAATTTTGAACAACAAATCGTTTTAGAAGAATACGATAGCTATGCAAGTATACTAATTGAAACACAACGCAATAATGTTAGGGACCATGTAAAGGATGTTATCGGCGGAGTTTCTACACAATTAGAGGTTCAATCACAAACTACGACTGAAACAGTAACAGAACTTGTATATAGCGCAAAGCGTGTCAACGTTTCTTTGAAGGAAAGTATGTATGAAGCAGAATCAATGCAAAAAGTGTCTAGTGAAGGCTATACTAAAATAATATCTATTAATGAGCAAACAGGGAAGATTCATCATAAGACCGTAGAAATGGCAAATATGGTGGAGCAATTAGATGCATCCTCTTCGAAAATAAATGCCGTTGTAGAAATTGTGAAAAGTATTTCTGGGCAAACAAATTTACTTGCGTTAAACTCTGCAATTGAGGCGGCACGTGCTGGTGAGCATGGTAAAGGCTTTGCAGTTGTTGCAAACGAAGTACGCAAACTTGCGGATCAAACGAAAAGTTCTGTTGAACAGATTGCTGAGTTAATCATGACGTCAAATGGTATCACAACACAAGTTGTACAAGCTATTCAGGACATACAGGAGCTTGTAAATAGTAGTATCGAACGTAATGCTGAATCTCTAAAAGCTTTTGATGCGATTTCTGGCTCTGTAGAAAATTCGATCTCAAATTTCCAAAAAGTCGATAATCAAGTATCTGAATTAGCTACTATTATTGAATCGATTGGTGAATCTTCGGAAGAATTAGCGGGGGTGGCTAATCGCTTAAATACAACAATAAGAGAGTTTTAAAAGAAACATAGCTATGCATACTATCTATGCATAGTTTTTTAGTATGTGAATTAGGATAAAAGGTCTTATTTTATGGATAAATCAACTAATAGGCTGATGAATTAGCTAATAACAAATTTTATAGAAAGAGGAAGATTACAAAACCCCTAGAAAATGCTTGTTTTAAGTGTTACGCTATAGGCGAATTAGGGAATTGAGTAGAGGGGTGTTTGGAGCATGAAAAAGAAATTATTTATAACACGTAAGTTTCCTACACATATTGTTGAACTGCTACAGGAGTTTTATGAAATCTCACAATGGGATGAGGAAGAAATTGTGATTCCACGTGAAAAATTGCTCACAGCTGTCGCTGACTGTGAGGTACTGTGGGTAACGATAGCTGACCAAGTAGATGAAGAATTACTTTCGCATGCCCCCAACTTAAAATTAGTGACGAATTTAGCAGTTGGATATAATAATATCGATGTGAAGGCTTTAAAAAAACGAGGCATTATGGCGACAAATACGCCTGGAGTTCTAACTAATACAACTGCGGATTTAGTATTTGGCTTACTGCTTGCAACTGCTCGTAGAATTCCAGAAAGTGAAAGATATTTACGTGAGGGCAAATGGAAAAGCTGGTATCCAATGCAACTGGTTGGCAAGGATGTTTCAGGAGCCACAATTGGCATTATTGGCATGGGAAGAATTGGCCAAGCTGTTGCTAGAAGAGCAAAAGGGTTTGATATGAAAATTTTGTATAATAATCGCAGACGTCGTCATGAAGCAGAAGAAATGTATGGCTTTCAGTATGTTTCGCTGGAGGATCTATTAAAGCAATCTGATTTTGTTGTGATTATGACACCTTATAATAGTGATACGGAAGGGCTCATTGGTGCAAAGGAACTTGCTTTGATGAAGGAAGATGCGGTATTAATTAATGCCTCACGGGGTGGAATTATTGATGAGGATGCGCTGTACGATGTTCTTAAAAATGGGAAGCTTTGGGCTGCAGGACTAGATGTGTTTGAACAAGAGCCAATTGCGATGGATCATCCTTTATTAACACTTCCAAATGTAGTAGCTCTGCCACATATCGGTAGCGCGTCATTAGAAACGAGAACGGCTATGCTCATGTTAAATGTAAAAGCTTTGACTGCTTATGGACAAGGAAAGGCAATATCCAATCGAATTGATTAAAAAGAGGAGCATATCGGTGAAAGATATGCTCCATTTTTTTATCTATTGAATAAATCGAATAAGCCACCGATACCGCCTTCACCTTTAGATTGACCGCCGCCACCTTGCGAAATAGGTGCAGCTGCAAAGACACGACTGGCTAAACGGCTAAATGGTAATGATTGTACCCACACTGTTCCAGGACCACGTAATGTAGCAAAGAAGATTCCTTCGCCTCCAAACAGGGCTGTTTTTACGCCTCCAACCATTTCAATATCGTAATCTACATTGGATGTCATTGCTACAAGACATCCTGTATCCACACGTAAAACTTCACCTGGTTGTAATGTTTTTTCATGAATGGCTCCTCCTGCATGAACAAACGCCATGCCGTCACCTTCTAGCTTTTGCATAATGAAGCCTTCACCACCGAAGAAGCCTACTCCAATTTTTTTCTGAAATTCAACGCCTACAGAGACCCCTTTAGCAGCAGCTAAGAATGCATCTTTTTGACAGATAATTTTACCATTTAATTGGCTTAAATCCATCGGAATAATCTTCCCAGGGTATGGTGATGCGAAATAAACATGCTTCTTACCTGAGCCAACGTTTGTGAATGTTGTCATGAATAAGCTCTCGCCTGTTATTAGGCGTTTTCCGGCACCTAATAATTTCCCCATTAGACCACTTTGTGAGCCACCTCGTGAGCCGTCACCAAAAATAGTTTCCATATGGATCGAATCATCCATCATCATTAACGCTCCTGCTTCTGCAACAACTGTTTCCTGAGGGTCAAGCTCAACTTGCACATATTGCATGTCGTCACCAAATAACTTGTAGTCAATTTCATGATTATTCATAAAGGGATTCCTCCAAAAATAAATTTAATGATATTGTATACGATTATAAGCTACATTGGTTTCAATAGAAAATTAAATATTTTAGAAAAAAAGGGAATTAGTTAGAAAATGTCGAATATAAAAACTAGAATGTGTATTATTTATTTTCATTTAACTAAGGGTATTGTGAATATACATAACCTTAAGAGGCTTCTAAATTCAGAAGTCATCCTCTATATTGAGGTAAGGAAGTTAAGTGGAAATAAAGCCTCTGGCAGTTGTCACCGATTATTATTGAAATGCTAGTATTACAAGGTGTGGTGTATATTGAAAATTCGGAATTTTGACATATTTTATCTCCGTTCATCCAAGATTCCTAATGAGATATTTATTGTTTTGGTGGGGATCACCTATTGATTGTATGGAGATAAAGCCACTGGTAGCTGTCACGAGTAGTGAAACGTGCAAGCACATTCCACTACTCGGACACAATTATCCTAAGGCGAAAAGGATTCTGGTTAAATTCATAGACTTATACCTATGGAATACGACTGGTACAACAGCTGAGGCATCATAGAGTATTTCAGGGGGTGTATGTAGTGGAGATTAAAAACTATATCGGTGGTAAATGGATCACACATTCACATTTACAAAGTATAGCAGTGACGAACCCTGCAAACGGTGAGCAGCTTGCTACCATTCCGCGCTCTACTTCGAACGAGGTAGGTGAGGCTGTAGCTGTTGCTAAACAAGCACAAAAGAGCTGGGCACTTATACCAGCACCAAAACGTGCAGATTATTTATATGCCATCGGTCAAAAAATGAAAGAGAAAAAAGAACATTTGGCGACCGTTTTAACAAAAGAGATGGGCAAGGTCATTGAAGAGGCTAGAGGAGAAGTTCAAGAAGGAATTGATATGGCATACTATATGGCTGGTGAAGGACGTAGATTGTTTGGTGAAACAACACCGTCTGAGCTTGCCAATAAATTTGCTATGAGTGTAAGGGCACCTATAGGCGTTGTAGCACTCATTACACCTTGGAATTTCCCTGTTGCTATCGCCACGTGGAAGTCATTTCCTGCCATTGTTGCAGGGAATACATTCATTTGGAAACCGTCTAATGAGACTCCAATGATGGCCTATGAAATGGGTAAAATCTTTGAGGAAGTAGGCTTACCAGATGGTGTCGCTAATATCGTATTTGGTACAGGACCTACAGTAGGCACAGCATTAATTGAACATCCTGACGTCAAGGTTATTTCGTTTACGGGTTCTACAACAACAGGCAGTAAAGTAGCTGAGCTTGGCGGGAAGCATTTGAAAAAGGTTTCTTTAGAGATGGGTGGAAAAAATGCTGTTATTGTCATGAATGATGCTGATTTACAGCTAGCTACAGAAGGGATTTTATGGAGCGCATTTGGTACTGCTGGGCAAAGGTGTACAGCATGTAGCCGAGTCATTGTGCATAAAGATGTAAAAGAACAATTAGAGAAACGTCTCTTAGATGAAATGCAAAAGCTCACAATTGGGGATGGTCTAGATGAGGGAGTAAAAATCGGGCCAGTGATTAATAAAGCAGCATTGGAAAAAATTAATCACTATGTACAGATAGGTAAACAAGAGGGTGCTACATTATTAGCAGGTGGCAGGATACTAAATGAACCACCTTATGATAAGGGGTTCTATTATGAGCCAACATTGTTTACAAATGTGAAGCCTGACATGATTATTGCTCAAGAAGAAATCTTTGGTCCAGTCGTATCTCTAATTGAAGTGGCAAGTTTGGAAGAAGCAATTGAAGTAAATAATGGTGTGAAATTTGGCTTATCTAGCTCAATATTCTCACAAGATGTCAATACAATTTTTCGCGCACAACGTGATTTAGATACAGGTATTGTTTATGTAAATGCTGGCACAACAGGTGCTGAAATTCATTTGCCATTCGGAGGTACTAAAGGGACAGGAAATGGACATCGTGATTCAGGTGTAGCAGCCCTAGATGTATACACAGAGTGGAAGAGTATTTATGTAGACTACAGCGGTAAATTACAAAGAGCACAAATCGATACAGAGTAACAGATCAACGAAAGGGGATGTTCTTGATGAAAGTTGTTGTATTAGGTGCAGGTTTAATGGGGAAAGAGGTAGCTCGTGATTTAATAAAAAACGATAAAGTGGAGCGCGTGTATTTAGGTGATATCGATGTAAAAGTTGCACAGGACTTTGTAGATACGCTAGATACAGATAAGGTAGAAGTGGTAGAACTACACGCAGAACGTGACGATTCATTAATGAACGTTATTTCGAAGGGGGATGTTGCCGTCAATGCATTGTTTTATTCGTTCAATGAACGAGTAGCAAGAGCAGCTATTGAGGCAGGCGTTCATTCCGTTGATTTAGGTGGTCATATCGGTGGCGTTACAGAGAAGATATTAGATTTACATGAGGAAGCAAAGGCAAAAGGTGTTACAATCATTCCTGACCTAGGTGTTGCTCCTGGCATGATCAATATTCTAGCGGGCTATGGTGCTTCAAAATTAGACGAAGTAGAATCTATTAAACTATTTGTTGGTGGTATTCCAACTGAGCCAAAGCCTCCGCTTCATTATACACGCGTATTTTCTTTAGATGGCGTTTTCGATCATTATACTGAGCCTTCAAAAACGATACAGAAGGGCAAGCTTGAAGAAGTTCCATCCCTATCAGGCGTTGAACCTATTTATTTTGATGATTTCGGTGTGCTTGAGGCATTTTATACATCTGGTGGTATCTCCACATTGTATAAGACATTCCCAAATGTCCGCACATTAGAATATAAAACCATCCGTTATAAAGGCCATGCTGAGAAATTTAAACTTTTAGCAGACTTGGGCTTCCTTGATTCTGCGAATAAGGTAGAAGTGGATAATCAAGAAGTGCCTGTTCGTGCAGTCGTACGAGAGGCTCTCAAAAAGAAGCTTGAATTGGGCTCAAAACCTGATGCTGTATTGTTACGTGTTATTGTAGCAGGTGAAAAGGCCCAACAGCAGGTGACATATGAATATGAAATGGTTGTACGTAAAGATATGACTATTAATGAAACAGCTATGGCACGTGCTACGGCAAATACGATTTCAGTTGTTGCTCAGATGATTGGTGCCGGTGCTATTACAGAGCATGGTGTATTCCCGCCTGAAGCAATCGTGCCAGGTGATACGTATATTGAAGAGATGGCTAAACGAGGTGTGGTCATTAAAGAGACATCACATAAGTCTGCTATGATTGTGAAATGGTAGGTGCTGACCATGAACTTTGAAATGTCCACTGAACAGGAAATGCTAAGAAAAACAGTAAGACAGTTTGTTGATGAGGAAATCATTCCCTATATTGCAAAATGGGATGCTGAAGGTGGCTTTGATGCTAAAATTTGGTCCAGACTTGCTGAGCTTGGCTTAATGGGGGTTTGTGTTCCTGAACAATACGGAGGTAGTGGCATGGATTATAATGCACTTGCTATCGTATGTGAGGAGCTTGAACGGGGAGATACGGCATTTCGTACAGCCGTATCTGTCCATACAGGTTTAAATAGCATGACCTTAATGCAGTGGGGGACTGAAGAGCAAAAGCAGCGATACCTTGTTCCGCAAGCTAAAGGTGTACGGATTGGAGCTTTTGGTCTCACAGAACCTGGGGCTGGGTCTGATGTAGCTGCTATGTCAACAACTGCTGTCCGTGATGGAGATCATTATATCCTCAATGGGCAAAAAACGTGGATCTCCTTATGTGATATTGCAGACAACTTTATCGTATTTGCCTATACAGACAAATCGAAGAAACATCATGGAATTAGTGCGTTTATTGTAGAACGTTCCATGGCTGGTTTTACATCTAAAGCGATTAAAGGAAAATATGGTATTCGTGCTGGTAATACAGGTGAGCTCTTTTTTGAAGATTTACGCGTGCCAATTGAAAACCGACTTGGTGAAGAGGGCGAGGGTTTCAAAATTGCCATGTCTGCGCTAGATAATGGTCGATTTACAGTAGCAGCAGGTGCTGTTGGTTTGATTCAAGCTTGCATAGAGGCTAGTGTGAAATACTGCCATGAACGGGAGACATTTGGTAAACCTATTGGTGAGCATCAGCTTGTTGGACAAATGATTGCTAATATGGAAGCAGGCTATCAAATGAGTCGTCTCCTTGTCTATCGAGTTGGAGAATTGAAAAATAAAGGTGTTCGAAATACTCGAGAGACATCATTGGCAAAATGGCAGTCTTGTGATTTTGCGAATAAGGCTGCGGATGATGCGGTACAGATTCATGGAGCCTATGGCTATTCAGACGAGTATCCAGTTGCCCGTTATTTAAGAAACTCCAAAGCACCAGTCATTTATGAAGGGACTCGCGAAATTCATACTATTATGCAAGCAGATTATGTATTGGGAAGACGACAAGATAAGCCATTAAAAAATATGTTGCCTAAATGGCCATTTGAAGAATAAACGAGAGGGAAGTGTTTCCCTCTCGTTTTTTGGTAGTGCCTTAACTTGAAAATTTCAGAAAAATGTAACTTTCCTCTTTTTTACTAGTCTAATTAATAAACAAGTATATGAAGGAGAGGAAAAATGATGAAAAGTAAATGGTTCGCAATTATGCTGATAATCGTTCTAGCTATCGTGCCTGGAATTTTTACATGGATAGTGAATACAGATGTGACGGCAAAGGCGGCTAGCGCAAGTATGGCAACACAAAACTGGCAAGCATCTTTTTCAGTTGCTTTAAAGAAAAACAAAATAACTGAGGAATATGTCTATATCACTACGGAAAAAGGACGCAAAGTACCTGCAACGATTGAATTGTTGGAAGATCAAAAAACGATAGTGGTCAATAAGTTAGCACCAGGTAATTATCAATTGCATGTAAAAAAGGAGGCCTTTGCACAAGGCGGACTGAATGTAGCTTCGCAGACAATCCCGTTTACAATTATCGAGACATTAACAGCCGTTAAATCGGAGAAAGAGTTACAGCAGTATTTTAAAAAGTTGTTAACAACTCAAAGAGTAGAAGTTAGAGAAGAAGAGAGCTTACAAAGTACAGCAAGTGAAGATAAAGCAACCGCTAATAATGAGTCTACAACTAATAATCAAGTAGAAGGGGTAGAAGAGGGAGACATTGTAGTTGTCAAAGATGGCTTTATTTACACTGCAAAAGATCAGAGCATTACAGTTGTGAATGCTAAAGATCCTAAGAATTTAAAGGTGGCTACAAGTATCAAATTAAAAGATTCCCAATATATTTCTAAGCTTGCCCTATATGACAATCTATTAATTGCTATCGGGGATCAATATATTGAAAAAGCTGGCACAGCTATGGTAACAGCCTCAATTTATGATATTTCAAATCCAAGCAATCCAAAGCATGTACGTGATGTTGGGCAAGAAGGCTTCTTGCAGGATATTCGCATAACGAATGATACATTATATTTAATCGGAAATATGTATCCAAATTACTGGATGCTACAAGAAAACAATAAAACCGATTTAAAGCCTAAAACATTTGATAGTATGGCAGGGCCAGAGTACAAAAGTCTGCCTTTAGAAAAAATCTCAATCTTACCAAATACGATGGATGGTACCTATAGTTTAATTACAGCTGTCGATTTAAAAAATGGAGCTAAGACAACGGCCAATACGAAAGGGTATTTAGGTGGAAGTAGTGGTCTTTATATGTCAGAGAACGCCCTGTATTTAACGACACCAATGTATGAAAGTAATATTGATGTTTCATCTGAAAAGCGCGTCATGGATATGATTTGGTTACCGAGGTCAGCCGACACTCAAATTTTCAAGTGGAATGTAGATGGAACGACTTTGAACTTTGTCGGAAGTACGGAAGTAAAGGGAACTGTGTTAAATCAGTATTCAATGGATGAATATAAGGGGAACTTCCGAATCTTTACAACAGAAGGTAATACGTGGAATGAGAAAAGTACTTCCTATAACCATCTCTTTATTTTGGATGAACATTTAAAACCGCTTGGTTCAGTAAAAGATATGGCGCCTGGAGAAAAGATATATTCAGCTAGATTTATGGGAGAAAAAGCATATGTGGTGACATTTAAACAAGTGGATCCACTATTTGTCATTGATGTAGCGAATCCGAAAAAGCCTGCAGTACTAGGGGAATTGAAGATTCCTGGCTTCAGTAATTACCTACATCCATTAGATGATAAGCATTTAATTGGTATTGGTTATGATACGGAGCAACGCTATGATTCGTATACAAAACGTAATTTTACTGTGACAACCAATATGAAGATGTCCCTATTTGATGTATCAGATTTCCGAAATCCGAAAGAGCAATCAACCGTAAAAATTGGTGGAAAAGGTTCTTCCTCTGAAGTGCAATACAATCCTAAAGCGCTATTCCGCAATAAGGAATTCAACTATTTTGGCTTCCCTGTAGTACTGTATGAGGCAGGTAAGGGAGACGAGGTTGTCTATCAAGGTCATGGTGCTCAAATTTATGAGATTACTGCAGAGAAAGGGATTGTATTGAAAGGAAATATAATCAATCGTAATAATAATGAGGCCTATGAAAATTGGGAGCAGGTTGTACAACGTGTTGTCTATATAGATGATACGCTGTATACAATAGCGCGTAACGAAGTGAAGAGCTATCAGTTAAATGACTTCAAGCCTTTAGATACTTTAACAATAAAATAATTGCAAAAGTCCAATGAATATCGAAATTCATTGGACTTTTTCTTTGTAAATACTATTGGCGATATGGCAGTATCTCGGACACAGTCACAAATTCATAGCCCTGCTCTTGTAAATAGGCAAGAACAGCATCAAGTCCGTCTGCAGTGGATTGATGAATATCATGCATTAAGACAATGGCATTATTGTGTAAATTATTTTTTACGTGTGGCAATAGCTGCTGTGCATTTCGATGTTTCCAATCCAATGTGTCAATTGTCCATAGCACAACAGGGATAGGAATCTCAGCATTAATTGTGTCATTAGTTGCACCGTATGGTGGTCTAAAAACTGTAGCACCTTGATTGATTGCCTTCTCAATTTCAGTGGCAGTAGTGTTATATTCTTTCATCACTTGTTCCTGCGTAAGCTTTGTTAAGACAGGGTGGTTCCACGAATGGTTTCCAATTTCATGACCGCGCGCAAGAACATCTTTTACGATGTCAGGATAGTATTGTACACGACTACCGAGCATGAAGAAAGTAGCCTTTGCGTGGTACTTATCGAGAATATTTAAAATTTGCTCCGTCACTTTTGGATGTGGACCATCATCAAATGTTAAAGCAATACGTTTTTTATTCGGATCACCAGTTGGTGGTGGATTAATTGGTTTTACATTTTCCATTGCGATCTGAAATTCAGAGGCTAACAATGGGTTAATAAGCGAAAGGGGTAGTTTCACTATTGGGGTACCTGCTGCTCCACTAGCAATCTCATATTCATCGAAATAGATTTGTAATGAATCGTCAACAATAGCAAAGCGATTGAAGTTAGACCATTTGGGTTCTGTAGCTTTTAATAGTTCATCGTTGAAAAGCTCATCCTTTAATTGGAGGTTTTTTTGCAAATCCTTTCGAACATTTACAGCCAACGTAGATAAGTTATTCTCATCATTTTGTAAGAGCGTTTGAATCGTAATTTGTTCGCCCGTTTCGTTGTTAATGAAGTATGTTTTTGTGGAGACTTCGTGATTGGCTCCACCTACATATAGCATTTTTGTAAGCACAAAGGAATAGTAATGCTCTCGGTATGGAAAAGTTTCAAGACTAATATTTAATTCACCCATAGCTTCTTTATCTTTATTTTTCTTCATCGATGTTAGATAGTTTTCTTTTGAATCCGATATGTATTGTAATACGGCATCATTAAAAACCTCGTTATCTGTTTGCGGGTAATGAATAGCAAATGGTGTTCGTTTGTCATTTGAAACGTCCGTAACAATACGTATGCCTGGAAACGCAGAACTTTCGGTCGATAAATGACTATTCACCGATTCCGTCTCGGATTCTTTTGAAGCACTAATCTTTTGAAACTTAAAGTCATCCTTTGAAAGGATAATAAAAAGTATAATAGTTGTTAAGGTCACAATAAGGCTAAGTAATAAGAAATCAATTATTGGACCGCGTCTTTTTCTGCGTTCCTGCATGGTTTTGGATACGCTCCCCTCTTTTTTTATTTTCTATACAATCAGACGTGCCAGTCATTAAAAAAGTTATACAAATCTAGAATCTTTTTATGTAATTTTATGGAAATTTATTAAGGTCACTTTTTCTTCAAGAATCAGCGAATTAATTGTAGTTGTACTTCTATTTAAGAGGTTGTAAAATACCTACTAAAATAGAAAAAACACATGCGTAATATTAGTGTAACTGTAAAAATAAATTGAAAGATAATACATTGCTTATGAAAAATTTTCAGTTGAGTTTTTATTGGCAGTTCGTTAATATTGGCAAGGAACCTTTTTGAAGGAGGCAGATAGCTGCAATGGTCTTACAAGATGCGGATAATGAACTTACGATTGACTGTTTGTTGCTTGCAGGACGCATTATGATTGAAAGTGGTGCAGAAACATACCGCGTAGAGGATACGATGCTACGTATGGCACATTCTCAAAATATGCCGAATGCTCAATGTTATGCCACACCAACTGGCATCATTTTTTCGTTAGGCAAGACACAGCCAACAAGAATTACATCAATTCCCAGTAGGGTTACAGATTTGCAAAAAATCGCCTTGGTAAATTCAGTATCTCGTAGACTCACATCTCAAATCATAACATTAGAAGAAGCTTATGACGAGTTAAAGTCGATACAAAAAACAAATTATTTTTTACCAACTTATTTGCAAGTTTTGGCAGCTGCGCTTGCTAGTGGTTGTTTCCTTATTATGTTTAAGGGTGGATGGTCAGATTTTCCGGTAGCTTTTTTAGCAGGTGGGCTAGGTTTCCTAGTACTTATAATCATTAATCATTTAACAAGGGTAAAGTTTTTTTCTGAATTTACAGCATCACTCGTCCTCGGCTTTGTTGCCTTCTTTGCAGTAAAGTATGGTTATGGTACTGAACTTGATAAAATTATTATTAGTTCCGTCATGCCACTCGTACCAGGTATTTTGATTACAAATGCTGTTCGTGATTTAATGGCAGGTCATTTTATGTCAGGGATGGCAAAGGGAGCAGAGGCCTTTTTAACAGCCTTTGCTATTGGTGCAGCAATTGCCGTCACACTAGGATTTTAGGAGGCGGACAATATGCATATGATGGATATTATTATACAATTAATAGTTAGTTTTTTTGCGACAGCGGGGATTGCCATTATTTTTAATGTTCCTAGAAAAACACTACTTCATTGCGGACTCGTTGGGGTAATTGGCTGGATTATATACTACGTTCTAACAGAGCAAGGCATGGATGTTGTCAAAGCTTCTTTCTTTGGCTCATTTGTCATTGCCATTGTGGCTCATTTATATGCCAGACGTTTTAAAATACCCATGATTATTTTCATTGTTGGGGGAATTATACCATTAGTGCCAGGGGGCATGGCCTATAATGCAATGAGAAATGTGGTAGAGGATGATTACTTACAAGGCTTGCAATATGGCTTAAAGGCATTTTTAATTACAGGTGCTATTGTTATTGGACTAGTTTTTGCAGAAGTAATTATTCAACTCATATTCCGCTCAGTTCGTTCAAGTAAAGTAAAATTACAAAAGGTTTATAAAAAATAGAAGGAGGCTGCGTGCAAAATGGACGCAGTCTCCTTCTTCTTTAATTATTGTTTAGTCAATAATAGTTCAATCTCTTCAGGTGTAACAGGCTTGCTAATATAATAGCCCTGAATGGCATCACAGCCATAAGTAATTAATAGATCTGCTTGTTCAGCTGTTTCTACACCTTCAGCGACCACTTTCAATTCCATGGATTTACCTAGTTGAACCATACCATTCATAAGCTTTTGGCTCTTTTCGGATTTCAAGAGTGAATTTGTAAACGTTTGATCGATTTTTAATGTACTTATTGGTAAAATTTGCATATATCTAAATGAGCCGTAGCCAGTACCGAAATCATCTAATACAAAGGAAATGCCTTCGTTTTCAAGCTTACGCATTTGCTGTGCAATAGACGTTGCGGCTTCAGCTTCTAAAGCAAATTTTTCAGTAATCTCAATTTGTAATAGGTTCGCTGGACAACCTGTTTTTGTAATCATTTCAAGTATAGATTTTGCCATATTCTTATCACGGAATTCGCGTACAGAAGAGTTAATAGATACTTTTAAATCATAGCCAGCCTTTTTCCAAAGTAATGCTTGTTCACAAGCCCTTTCCAGCATGAAGGACCCAATATTATTAATTAGACCTGTTTCTTCAGCGATAGGAATTAACTCATCAGGCGTTACGACACCTATTAACTCATCTTCCCAACGTACCAGTGCTTCCACAGCAGTAACTTTTCCAGCATACACATCGATTTGTGGCTGATAGAGTACCTTCAAGTTTTTTTGGTCAAGTGCTTGGAGTAAGCGCTTTTCAATTAATGCTTTACGATTTAAAGCTTTATGTGTTGCTGTTGATAAAGAAACAATTTTATCTCCGCCAGCCTCACGGACTGTTGAAATAGTAGCAATGGATGCCTTCATAAGCTGAGAGAATGTTGTTTGATCCTCAGGATATCTAGTTATGCCGCCACTTATAGAAATTGGTACAGCAATATTGCCGCTGTAAATCGGATGTTGTTGTAAGTAAGATAAAAAGCCTTGAATAAACCATTCACTTAAAGGCGTGATGACAACAAAATCATTTTCATTTATACGAGCCATCGTGCTATCTTGGAAATACATTTTTATACGATTTGTAAATTCAACAATCAGGCTTTGATCGATTTGTTGATCATGTAATTCTTTAAGTGTATAAAATTTATCAATACTTAGATAAACAAATGAAAAGTGTCTCTCATCGTCAATCATATTGGTGATTACTTTTTCAAGTCGATGTGCATTCATCAAACCAGTTTCTGTATCGATGTAAGCAATTTTTTCGAGTTGGTGTTGAATCGTTTTTGATTTTGTTACATCCTTTTCAATTAGGATAAATTGTTGTTCATTTGTTTCAAGATTAAAGAGAGGGATAGCCGTTAGTAGCACCCAATAGGATTGCCCCGTTTTTGTGATTTTTTCAACTTCTCCCTGCCATGTATGACCATTATTTAAATTACGCCAGATCGTATGTGTTATTTTTTCACTCACTTCATTATCAGGGAACAGTTGCCAAAAGGTTTTGCCGATAACACGCTTTGGTGTCCATTGGCTTGTTTTTAGAAATTCATTATTACATTCCAAGATAAATCCATCGTGATCGAGTGTAACAGTCATAAAGGTCGCATCTAAACCTTGCTTAAGATTTACAAAGGTATTGCATTGAGAGATAGCCTGCGTCATTAATTCTGGTAGCATAAAAATCAATAGAATAAAACGCTCTCCCTCATCTGTAAAAGGTTTAGCTAGCAGAGCTGTTGTTATTTCTGCATTTGAAGTTGTGTGTACTTGAATTTTTTCTAGATACGTACTGTCCTCATTTTGTAAAATAGATTGAAATGTTTCAACAGGAAGCTGACGCAGTAGATTTTCGTGTATAGATGGAGTAGTATTTCCTTTAATATCATTAGCTGATAAGCCAATCAGATGTTCAGCACTCTTTCCCCAGACTGTTGCTTGTCCATCTTGATTAATGATAATTGCAGGAAAAGGAAGTGAATTTAAATAATGTTCATCAATCGTAAATGATTTATGCATATGACTCATGATTATTCGATCTCCTTGGGTAATCAATATATACTAATATTATAGATAATAATCGGGAATTAGTCATTATGAATATATTTGTAAATATTTGATAGTAAAAAATAATAGGACTTTTCTAGTGAATTACAAGAAATGTTTTGAAGAAAAGTAACAATTTTTAGTACGTATATAGGAAGCAGGATTGGTATGAAACGTTTAAAAGGAATAATATTTATCGTCTCAGGTGCTATGTTATGGGGAGCAACTGGCCCTTTAATGGAGTGGTTGCTGAATCATACACCTTTGACTGTATCCTTTATGTTAACAATCCGTTTATCGGTTGCAGGTATATTACTACTTACATATTTATTGTTAACAGGAAAAAATATTTTTGGAATTTGGCAGCACAAGCTATGGGGGAGGCAACTCATAGTTTTTGGTATTGCAGGTATGCTTGGTGTCCAATTTACATTTGTTGCTGCAATTAATGAAAGTAATGCTGTGCTTGCTACCTTACTACAGTTTTTAGCGCCAATATTTGTTGTCGCGTATGTCTCTCTTAGTTTAAAGAAATGGCCACCAAAATATCAAGTGTTAGGTATTATTGGTACCCTTATAGGGTTATTTCTGTTACTAACGAATGCATCATTTGAAAGTTTACTTATTAGTCCAAAAGCCTTGTTGTGGGGAGTAGGAGTAGGCTTAACATTTGCATTTTACACCTTGTATCCTGCACGCTTAATGAAGGAGTGGAGTGTGCTTTTAGTAGTGGGCTGGGGGATGTTGGTGGGTGGCTTCACTTTAGGCTTAGTAAGCCGTGTTTGGCAGCAGTCCAGTCAATGGGTTGTTCTAGTAGATTTTAAAATTTTAATGTTATTAGTTACTTTAATATTTTTTGGAACAGTAGCTTTTATATTGTTTTTAAGTAGTATGAAATACATCACAGCAGTTGAAACGAGCATTCTTTCTAGTATTGAGCCATTAACTGCGATGGTTATTTCTGTTATTGTTTTTGGTACTTCATTAGGTTTTTGGCAATTAATAGGAGTATTCGTTATGCTTGTTTGTGTAACGTGGCTTTCAATAGCGGGAGAGAAAGCATAAATATACTATAGTGTTAGTAGTTTTTGACTGCCTTTAAATTTTATCTACCAACAAGGGGGAAAGAATATGAAAGAGGTTTTTTCCTATGTAAAGCCATATAAATGGACAGCTATTTTTGCTTTATGTTTAATGCTTTTAGAGTTATTTGTTGAGCTTGTGCAGCCACTCATTATGGCAAAAATAATCGACGAGGGAGTAAGGGCACAAGATCAAGGAATGGTTTTGCAATGGGGGGCTGTTTTACTTGGGCTATCTTTCGTTGCCTTTCTGGCGGGCGTTATTAATTCTTATTTTTCTTCACATACAGCTCAAAGCTTTTCGTATGATCTTCGAAATGCCATGTTTGATAGGATTCAATCCTTTACGCTAGCAACCTATCAAAAATTCTCCACTGCATCGCTTATTACTCGATTAACAAATGATGTCACACAAGTACAAACTGTGCTGTTTATGAGCTTGCGTATTATGCTTCGAGCGCCACTTGCTGTGATAGGAAGCATTATTATGGCTTTTGTCGTAAATCCGAAATTAGCTTTATTTTTAGTTATTGGTGCACCGATCATTTTTATTTTTCTTATTTTTATGGTGGCAAAAGGTGTGACTTATTTTGGGAGTGTACAAAAGAGGGTGGATCGTTTAAACAGAGTTTTACAGGAGAATTTACAGGCGATACGGTTAGTAAAGGCTTACTTAAGAGGGGCATATGAGGCTACACGCTTTGATGAAGTTGCAGTACGGTTAAAGGTTGATACTGTGAAGGCATTACGCATAATGGAATATATTATGCCGGTTCTTTTGTTTATTATGAATATGAGTCTGCTCGCAGTTTTATGGTTTGGTACAAAACAAATTGCTACAGGAACAACGCCACTTGGTGATATTGTGGCTATTGTGAATTATGCAATGCGTATGACAGGCTCATTTTCAATGTTCGCTTTTATTATTATCTTCTACGCACGTGCGAAGGCATCTGCAGAACGTATGGCAGAAATCCTTTCCATTGAAAATGAGGTTGAAGATACGTCCCTTTTAGAAGAAGTAGGTCATGCAACACAGTATGGAGAATTAACCTTTGACCATGTTAGTTTTACTTATCCAGGAGGGGATGTTCCTGTTCTGTCAGATGTGAGCTTTCAAGTTAAGTCTGGCGAGAAACTAGCGATTATGGGGGCAACTGGTGCAGGGAAATCAACATTATTACAACTCATTCCCCGGTTCTATGAAGTAACGCAAGGCAGAATACTTGTGGAAGGTCAGGATGTTCAACATTGGGATTTACAAGAGTTGCGGGAAGTGATTGGCTATGTCCCTCAGCAGTCATTGTTATTTACAGGAAGTATTGCAGATAATGTGCGTTGGGGAGATACACAGGCTGAAATGGATGCTGTATTACAGGCTACAATGCAGGCGCAAATTCATGCATCTGTTGAAGATTTTCCAAATGGTTATGATACCAAGGTTGGGCAAAAAGGTGTTAATTTATCGGGGGGGCAAAAGCAGAGGTTATCTATAGCTAGAGCCCTTTTGAGAAAAGGACATATTTTAATGCTTGATGATAGTACAAGTGCTTTAGATGTTAAAACTGAACAGTCTTTGTGGGCGGCACTGAGTGAAGAAAAAGCAACGATGCTTGTTGTTACGCAAAAAATACGTACAGCTAAAGGTGCAGATCGCATTTTACTGATTGATGCTGGAAAAGTAGTTGCTTATGGCACACATGAAGAGCTTTTAGAGACTTCCTCGCTTTATAAAAAAATAGCTATCTCTCAACAGGAGGTGGAGGATTAATGGGATTTTTCCAGAAACCTTTTGGCTATGAACCGCTTTTGACAAAAGATGATCTCAAACAGGTTGTGAAGAAAAAGAAGGGGCCACGTGCAGCTGATTGGCGAAGCACATTGCTGCGGTTATGGAAAATTGTCGACGAACAACGTGCACTGCTCATTGTCGTGCTCTTATTAGTGATGATTAGCTCCATATTAGCTTTGGTTGGTCCTTATGTAATCGGTCAAATGATTGATCACTATGTTATGCATGGCGAGCTTTCAGGCTTAGGTAAGGGGATTGGCTTATTAATTGGTATTTATGTGTTATTAGCCGTTTCACTTTTCCTACAAAACTATTGGATGATTGGCATCGCCCAGCAAACGATCTATAGATTAAGGACAAGTGTATTTACTCATTTTCAACGACTGCCAGTGGCATTCTTTGATCGTCGTCAGCATGGCGAATTGATGAGTAGAATGACGAATGATATTGAAGCTGTCAGCTCAACATTGAACAGTTCCTTTATTCAGGTATTTTCAAGTGTACTTACGCTTGGAGGAACCGTCATTATTATGCTCAGTTTAAGCCCATTGCTGACAGTTCTGACGATGATCATTATTCCACTGATGTTTTGGGCGATGCGATGGATTACACGTCGTACAGCACCACTGTTTAAAGAACAGCAGGTAGCTATTGGCGCCTTAAATGGGATGATAGAAGAAACCATTTCAGGACAGCGGATTGTAAAGGCATTTTCACAAGAGGAGCGAATGAAAGCAGAATTTCGTGAAAAAAGTTTGCGCTTAAAAAGAACTGGTTTTTGGGCACAGACATATTCAGGTTATATTCCTAAGGTTATGAACTTCTTAAATAACATAAGCTTTACCATTGTAGCAGGCGTAGGAGGAGTCCTTGCGTTATATGGACATGTATCGATAGGGGTAATTGTTATATTCACTGAATATGCACGACAATTTACACGTCCTTTAAATGATTTAGCAAACCAGTTTAATACGGTACTGTCAGCCATTGCTGGTGCAGAACGTGTATTTGCCTTACTTGATGAACAACCAGAGGCAGAAAATGTGTCAGCACAAAAGCATCAGCTGTTGGGACATGTATCGTTTAAGCAGGTGTACTTTAAATATGAACTAGAAGAAGAAGGATACACACTAAAAAATGTAGACTTTAAAGTGGAACCTGGTCAAACGGTAGCGCTTGTTGGTGCAACTGGGGCTGGTAAAACGACAATCCTTCAACTTATTGCAAGATTTTATGAGGTCTCAAAGGGAGAGGTATTATTTGATGGTATAAATGTACAGCAAATTGATCGACAATCCCTTCGTTCACAGATGGCTTTTGTTTTACAGGATCCATTTTTGTTTGAGGCTTCTGTTCGCGAGAATATCCGATATGGTAGACTGGATGCGAGTGATGCAGAGATTGAAGAGGCGGCCAAGCAAGCTAATGCACATGATTTCATAATGAAACTAAAGGATGGATATGATACTATTCTTGCTGCGGATGGACGCGAGATTTCCCAAGGCCAAAAGCAATTACTTTCTATAGCAAGGGCTCTTATTGCTGATCCAAAAATTTTACTATTGGATGAAGCAACAAGCAGTATCGATACTGTGACAGAGCTGGCGATACAAGAGGCTCTCGATACGTTAATGCAAGGGCGCACCAGCTTTGTGATCGCACATCGTTTAAATACTGTCCATAATGCCGATATAGTCTTAGTTATGCATAAAGGGGAATTAGTGGAGGCTGGACCTCAGCAAAAGCTAATCGAATCAGGCGGTCTTTATGCACAAATGCTGCATTCATCCTCACACCATCTTGAGGAATAGATGGAAAAAGAGCAATTTCATTTGAAGTTGCTCTTTTTATCGAATTAAAAATGTTCTTAATTTGAATAAATGGTACAATTATTATAAAAAAATACTAAAATAGGAAGCGATATATAGTTTAAAAGTAATGGTTTGTAACAGAATAAATATCTCTATTTTTGGAAAATTAGTATATTATATTATAGCTATTATTTCTAGTAAATTTCAGTCATTTTACTGACTTTTTATAGTATAAATCCTTTTATTTTTCTATTATTTGAAGTAAAATTTTGATTAATAGCAGGTAATAATATATTTTGTTGCCAGCTTATTTTCATTCTTGCTACAATAGGGCAATAGTCTGTTACAGGAACGGAGTAAATGATGAATATTTCAGTGATGACAGTGTCTTTTCCATTAGATGGAGAAACATTGAAAGAAGTAAAGTTATTATGTGAAGAAGCAACAGTTCAAGATTATCGAGTATATGAAACCATTATGAACGTACCAATGGCAGGATCTTTCGAGAATAAAGGCTTTATGGTACTAGCGTATGAGGATGATAAGGATTTACTAGTTGGTGCTGCTAGTGCTATCGACTTAATGGGGCTTCATACATATGAGTGGTCATTAGTGGTGACACCTGCATATCGACAAAAGGGTATTGGAACTGCGTTAGTTGATGGTATACAAGTTGGGCTAAAAGAAAGAGGGGCAGAGGGTCAATTAGCTGTAGTAATTGATGGTTCTCCTTATGGGCATACATTTATTGAAAACAAAGGTTTTACCTATAGTTTTTCAGAAACGACTTTAGAAACAAAAGCAGAGCCTGTTACGTTACGAGGTGATATAAATATACAGGCCTATAACGGAGAGCAAGCTGAATTGATTACTATTTATTGTGAGGCTTTTGGAGATCTACCCGAAGAATCAGAAGAGCTTATTGCTTTTAATACATCAACAAATGGAAGAGAGCTTTGGGTTGCTTACAGAGATGGTGCAGTTGTTGGCACAGTGACTACAGCGAAGGAAAATGAAATCCAGTGGGTCACAGCACTTGCTGTACATCCAAATTGTGAAGGACAAGGTATTGGGACAGCCCTTCTTTCCTTTTCAAAGGATTATGCGAGTAAGGTTGGTGCAGCATTTGTCATGCTAGATGTAGAAGTAGACAATAAAAAAGCACTTTCTGTCTATGAAAAAGCAGGCTTTATGAAAGCACAGCAAATTGATTATTATGTAAAACAATAGAAAAAAGGGTGATGAGAGGTATTTAATATTAACTCATCGCCCTTTTTTATCATAATCACCTACTATCTTCATATAATATTAATAAGCTTTAAGAAAGGAGTCGTGATCATGCGCATGCCAGCATTGCCAAAGAAGAAGTCTCCTCCGAAGGAAGCCCCTAGTTCATGGTGGAAAGTTGTGAAAGCTTATTTATCCAAAGGGAAGTTTTATAAATTACCCCCAAGAAATTAACGATGCAAAGAAAAAAGTCGCCTTTTAGCGACTTTTTAATTTTCTAATAAAAATGTCTTTTTGGATGGCCCGATTAAGTATAGCTCGTGCATAGCTCGTGTAAGAGCTACATAAAGTAGCTTTCGATCAATTGGTGTATCGTAAAATGGTGTATCGTAGGCAGCTACAATGACGGCATCAAATTCAAGTCCCTTAGCTAAGTGACTTGGGACAACAAGTAACATTTCTTGATTAATAGATTCATTTTCTGTTAGTAGTTGTGAAGCAATGTCATTATCTTTTAATGCCTGTTGCATAGTAATGGCTTCTGCAGTAGTTTTGCAAATTAAAGCGATGGATCGGTGACCATTTTGACGAATGGCTTCAAAGATCTCTTTAATTTTGAAGGCATCGAATTGCTCCTCTTGAATAAAACTTGGTACGTTACCGTGACGCACAACGGGTTCTACTAAAGGTAGCTGTTCATTCATTTGCGCTAGAATTTGATTCGCGACTTCCATAATTTCAATTGTTGTTCGATAGCTTTTTTGCAAAGTGCGGAAGCTTGCACGAGGAAATAAGCTTTGGACAGGCTCCCAGGCTGTTAATGAGCGATAGCTATGGATACCTTGTGCTAAATCACCGACCATAGTAAACATATCTGTATCAAGACCTGCTTTTAAAGCAGCAAGCTGAAATAAACTGTAATCTTGGACCTCATCGATAAAGACAACACGCATCTTCCATTCATCTGCAATGCCTTTTAAACGTGCTTGTAAATAGTATAGTGCAGCTAAATCTTCGAGTGCCCATTGTTCTTTACGATGTGCCTGCAAAAATTGTTGCTGTTCAAGGTAATGCCATTCAGGGGCGAGTTCTGCTAATAGTTCTGCATCGGTGAGAAGGGTACGATAGAGTGTTTTAATATTATGTTTGGGAAAGCGCCGCATATAAGCTGATGCCGTTGTCTTCGTTTCTTTTTCAATGGCAGGAATTCGTTCATCACGCTCATCAATGAATTTTGTGACAACACGTCGCCGTTTTTCATCATCTCGAATTCCATTTAAGGCTTTACCCAATGCTTCATCATACTTTTTATGGAGTGTAGCTAAAACAGCCTGTTTTTTTTGACGTACATGGCTTGCTAAGACCTTTTTAATATGTTCAAGTCGCTTTTCGATAGGCATATATGAGAATTCATATAAAAACAGCTTCTTCAGGTGGGAAGCACGCATGATACAGTATTTTTCAATATAGACATCTTCGAATTGCTCTGCGATCCTTTGTTCCAGCTTTTGTACGTAGCGTTCGATGACATCACGATAGTAAAGTGAGCCTTTCATTTCAGCAATCCAGTCAGTAGGCTGACTTCCTCCAGCAACGAGCAATTCTAATTGCTCATTTGGATTTTGAAGCTTAAGCTTTAATTTAGTGGCAGAAAGAACGTAGTCTGTAAAAGTAGTTTGGCATATTTTATCGACGCCAAGCTCTGGTAAAACATCGCCTATATAATCAATAAATAATTTATTCGGTGCTAAAATCATGAGCTGCTCAGGATTAAAATGTTCACCCATTGTATAAAGGAAATAGGATATTCTGTGTAGAGCAATGGTTGTTTTTCCACTACCAGCAGCACCTTGTACAATAATTGGTTGACGAAGATGTGCTCGAATAATTTCATTTTGTTCCTTTTGAATTGTTGAAACAATTTCAGTTAGACGGACATCAGCTTTTCCAGCTAATGCTTCTTGTAGTAGTTCATCATTTGTTGTTAGATCAATATCTCGTATATCGAGTAATTCGCCATTTTCGATCTTGTATTGCCTTTTAGCAAAGAGATGTCCTTTATGAACTTCACCACGGACATCGTATTCCATGTCACCAAGACGTCCATCATAATAAACATTAGCTACGGGTGAGCGCCAGTCAACAATAATGGGCTCATGGGTTTCACGATGAAATAGTGATGTTTTCCCAATATAAAGGAATTCTTCTGGGTCACCGGTTTTTTGGAAATGGATTCTAGCGAAATAGGGCTTCTTGCGAACGGCCTCTAGACCTTCTTTTTGATTACGTGCCATTTCAAAAAATCTGGCATTTGTTAAGATATTTAAATAACTTAAACTCGAATCTAAGTAATCAAGATCTGCCATAGATTTGCGGATATTTTCTTGAGCAGATTTTAAATCTCGTTGTGATTCGTCTAATATTTGTTGCATATAGCCTTGGGTATACGCTAACCGCTCTACTTCAGCCTGAAAATCTGGATGTTGTACAGTCATTTTTTAGCACCTCCTAGGTACTTACAATTTCAAAGTAGATTATCATACTACTATATATAATATTTACCAGCAAGTGAAAGCTAAAAAGTCAATTATGCTATTATTACATGGGGCTGGAAGGTTTTTCTTTGAATAATAATAGAGGAGGTTATTGAATTTGGACATATTTGCACATAGAGGCGTTTCGATAAACTACCCAGAAAATACGATGGCTGCCTTTCAAGCAGCATCAAAGCTTCCTATAGCAGGGGTAGAGCTAGACGTTCATTTAACCGCAGATAAAGAGGTAGTGGTGATTCATGATGAGACCATTGATCGTACCTCCAATGGCTCAGGCTATGTAAAAGATTTTACATTACAGCAATTACGTACTTTTGATTTTGGCTCCTGGTTTTCACGGGAGTTCGGAGATGAAGTAATTCCTACGCTAGGGGAAGTGTTGGAGTTATTTGCATGTACCAATCACCGTATCAACATTGAACTGAAAACAGACATTATTGCATATGAAGGAATCGAAGCGCTCGTGCTCAAAGAAGTAGCAGCACAGCAAATGACAGAGCGGGTGATCATTTCATCTTTCAATCATGAATCATTGCAAACAATATCAAAAATAGCGCCTTATATAGAAAGTGCAGCATTGTTTGCAGAGGTGCTGGTGGATTTCCCAACTTACATTGCTCTTATACCAGCTAAGGCGTTGCATGTAAGTTTACCAACTTCCTTCCGTAAATCAGTTAAACTAGCTCTCGCTGAAGGTGCAACTGTACGTGTGTATACCGTCAATGAACAACGAGATGCTCGAAGTTTACAACAGCTCGGTGTACAGGCGATATTTACAGATGATCCAGAAAAAATATTAAGAGCCCTTAGTTAGAGCAAAAGTGGACAGTTAGGAGACAAAAGCTTCCGTGGAATCATTTGCATTTTCAAAATACCCACGGAAAGCAACGTCTTCTAGAGGATTTTTACCATTTTGCACGATGTTCCTCAATACATCCGAGCATTTGTTGAATAACCAGTGTTTCACCATTGTCGAGTAAAATAGAACCGTCGTAATAGCCAAATAGTTGATGTACCTCTGATTTAACTAGTTTGGCATTCGTTTGGGCTATACGTTCAAAAAAGGGTGAAAAGGTTAAGGAGACCTGATTAGAAAATTTTGTTTTTACTTTCCAACGCTGCATATAATCTTCGGAATCATATTGAAATAATAAATCCTCATGTATTTTTGTCATTTTACCATCAACAAAAACAGCATTTTCGGTCATGCCTGTGCCATCTGTCCATTTACCTCCTAAATTAAGTCCGATGCGTCGTCCACGTACTCGTTGAGAGGCCATTCCCCAATTCCATAATGCTTCACGTGGCCATACACCTCGTCCATAATCCAACACAGCAAAATTCTCCTCAGCTGAGAAATTAAAACGTCGAGTACCAATTGTGACAACACCTGATGTTGGCAATATGTGATGCTTGCCTGTGAACTGAAATGTTTTGCGATTCCAAGGAATGACTACATTTAGGGTTTCGTCCGCTGGTGGGTGCTGAATGATAAGCTTCGCTCGTAAAACATCTCCGTCAAAGTTTGGTATGGAAACAGATAGATGTGTTTCATTTTGTATATATAATAAATCAATCATCATTTCACTATTTTTAAATGAAACAGATTCTAAAACCTGTGAAGGCATTTTTAGTTTACCACCGAAGGGGATTGTGATCGTTTTTTCAAAATAGCGCTGTGTTTCATATTCAAGGAAATAAACGAAGCAGACTGCTGCGTAATCTAGATGACTAATCGTAGCTGAAAACAAGATTTCATCACCGTAGACACACCAATAGTTCCATTTCTTTTTGCGCATGAGATGGCCGCTTAAATTGCTATTAATAAGTGGTTTGCGTGCAAATCCGATGGCTGCTGGATTTAAATTACCTTTTTTATCGCATAAAAGAGTTGGCTGTAAAATCTCTTTTTCAGCATGCTGCCTCACATTCAACATCCCTTCTGGTCATAAAATAAAATTGACATATCTTTAATCCTTATTGTAGCAAAAATGTTCTTGAAATTGGAAAGGAACATGCTGAATATAATGGATTTCAATAAGAATTATGAGGAAGGACCTAACTAATAGAAATGCTTAAATAGACATATGATGGCATGAGGAGGTTATGTATGGCAAAAATGTATAATAGGCAGGCTGCAGTTCAATATGCTAATTTGTGGTGGAACAGACGCAATCCTGCTTTTCCAAATTTTGATGTAGATTGCACGAACTATATATCTCAGTGTTTACTTGCAGGAGGTGCACCGATGCGAGGTGCACCAAGTAGAGAGAAAGGCTGGTGGATTCAGCAAGGGAATTGGAGCTTTAGCTGGTCTGTTGCCCATTCATTACGATGGTATTTAGAAGGATCTACAACAGGATTGAAGGGTAGACGTGTTCAATATGCAGAGGAACTAGAGCTTGGAGATGTCATTTTTTATGATTTTCAAGGGAATGGTAGAATTGACCATTCCGTTATTGTTACAAGTATTCAAAATGGTATTCCTTATGTGAATGCCCACACCTCAGATAGTATTAATCGACCTTATTTTTACGAGGATTCCACCGCCTATACGCCAAGCATGACCTACTTTTTCTATCATATAGATGACAGCTTTGCTTAGGAACAGGTAGTTTTAAAGCATACAAATATATGATAATGTGAAAGATAGAAGAGATAAACTCTAATATGTTGTCTTATGGTAGAAGGAGAATTGATATATGAGCGAACAAATTTTATCTGTTAGAGATGCAATTATTCAACGTCGTTCCATTAAAAAGTTTAATGGCCAGCCTGTAGAGCGTGAGGATTTAATGGCTATTATTGACGATGCAGTATGGGCTCCCAATCATGGTAATCGTGAGCCGTGGCGATTAGTTGTTGCCTGTGGAAAGGAATTAACAAATCTTCACCAGCTATTACGTGACTTAACAATTCCTAAATGGCAGGAGCTTTCAAGCGAAGATTTAGCGAAGCAGATGTTGAAATTTACATTACCAGGTGGCTATGCCTTTGTTATCGTTCCAGAGGATGCGCGTCAAAAAGAACGTTTAGAAGATTATGCAGCAGCAAGTACATTTATTCAAAACATGCAGTTACTGGCATGGGATAAAGGCATAGGCTCTTGCTGGAAAACACCAGGCTTCCTAGATAACCCAAAATTCCGTGAAGCTTTAAAGGTACAGCCAGGTGAGCGTGTCATTGCTATGCTACAAGTTGGTTATTTTGATGAAATGCCAAAAGGCAAAGAGCGCAAACAAGCAGCTGATATCGTTACGATTTTTGGTGAGTAATCAAACAAAAAAATCCCTTCACTTTGACAGTGAGGGGATTTTTTTAATCGATATTTATTTTTGTAATCCTGAAACCTCATATAAATAATCACTAAGAACACGTAAGCCTTTATCAAAGTTTTCTAAATGGAAGTGTTCATTTGGTGCATGGAAGTTTTCACTTGATAGACCGAAGCCCATTAGCACTACAGGTAATTCTAAAATTTCATCAAACGCAGCGACGATAGGGATGGATCCACCGCCACGTGTGTATGCTGTTGGTACATTATACACTTTTTCATAGGAGCGTCCAGCAGCCTGAATAAATGGATGATCGAAAGGCGTTAGGAATGGACGGCCTTTATCAAATTCAGAAATGTTGATTTCCACACCAGCAGGTTTGTGCTTTTCAACATGTGCTTTTAAAAGTGCTACAATTTCATCGGGCTCTTGATTTGGTACAAGACGACATGTGATTTTAGCGCCAGCTTCAGCTGGCAGCACTGTTTTGATGCCTTCACCTGAGAAACCACCAAATACACCGTTAACCTCTAGGGTTGGGCGGGCCCAAGTACGTTCTAAATAAGAATACCCTTGTTCACCGAATAATTCTTTTACGCCAACTTCCTGTTTAACAGACTCTTCATCGAAGCCAAGCGCAAGATAAGCCTCACGTTCCTCTTCTGTTAATGGCAACACTTTGTCGTAGAAACCTTCAACTTGAATCGTACCATGCTCATCACGGAAGGATGCTAAAATTTCAGCTAATGCGTGAATAGCATTTTGTACGCCACCACCATAAAGACCGGAGTGTAAATCTCCCTTAGCTCCACGCACATCAATTTGAATGCCCGTTAAGCCCCGTAAACCATAGCATACCGCAGGCTTCCCAGGACCATAAAGACCTGTATCGGAAATTAAAATTAAATCTGCCGCTAGTTTTTCTTTATATTGTTCAACATAGGCAGGTAGATGTGGACTACCAATTTCTTCTTCACCTTCATAAATGAACTTAACATTGACAGGTAATGTCCCTGTTGTAGCAAACAATGCCTCAATCATTTTTAAGTGCATAAAGACTTGTCCTTTATCATCACTCGCACCACGAGCAAATAATTTATTGTCTCGAATTGTAGGATTAAAAGGCTCACTGTCCCATAAATTTAATGGATCAACAGGTTGAACATCATAATGACCATAAAATAAAATAGTTGGTTTACCCTCTGCATGTAGCCAGTCTGCATAAACAACAGGGTGCCCAGCTGTTTGTGTAATGGAGATATTTTCAAGATTTAGTTTTTCAAACGCACTGGCTAGCCACTCAGCTGCATGTTGAATATCCTCTTTATGCTCGGATAAAGAACTGATACTTGGAATTCGTAAAAATTCATTCAATTCATTTAAATGTGCCTCACGGTGTTCTGCAAAATAAGCATCAATTTGCTGTAAATTAGTCATTAAGCATCCCTCTTTCTACTATTTCGATAATAGAAATAGTATAGCACAATTTGCTTTTAGGAATCTTAAATTGTCTTGAAAGATTACACATAGCACCTACAAAATAAACCACAAGAGCTAAATAGCAATTGTGGTTGAGTCTTACTTGAGTGGGTTATAAATTCGTCATTTTTCAGTGAAGGGTTCAGATACAACAGCCAGATCGCTTCGCACTTTTAACGGCTAGAATGGCATCATTAAATGCACTAGCTTTCAGGTGAGTCTATTCAAAGCCTCATTAGTGAGCAGTATAACCACCATCAACAAGAAGCGTTGTACCATTAACAAAGCTTGCGTCATCGCTTGCTAAGAAGAGAACAGCTTTAGCGATTTCTTCTGGTTTACCAAGTCGACCTTGTGGGTGAAGGGATGCTAAATATTCTTTCTTCTGAGCATCGACCTCAGCTAATAGAGGAGTGTCGATATAGCCAGGACACACCGCATTTACACGAATACCCTGTTTAGCGTAAGCAGTACATAGGTTTTGTGTTAATAATTTAACGCCACCTTTTGCAGATGAGTAGGCTGTAGGGTTTGGTAAGGCAACGAAGCTATGAATTGAACCAGCGTTAACAATGACACCACCTGTCCCTTGAGCTAGGAATTGTTCAATGGCATATTTATCCGAAAGAAATACACCTGATAAATTAATATCAATTGTTCTTTTCCATTTTTCAAAAGAAAGCTCGTGTGCTGGTGCATCGTCAGCTACACCTGCATTTGCATACATAATATCAAGTTTACCGTATTTAGCAACGGTCTCCTTTATCATGTTTTGAATGTCCGTTTCATTAGTTACGTCTGTTTTTACGAAGAGTGTATCAAAACCATTGTTATTTAATTCTTCAGAAACGCTTTGTCCACGATCAGAAAAATCGGCAATAACGACTTTAGCGCCTTCCTCTACAAAGAGACGAACTGTGGCTTCACCGATACCACTAGCCCCACCTGTAACAATTGCTACTTTATCTTTTAGTTTCATATAAATGACCACCTTTAATGTTATTTTGCTGTTGCTCCGCCATCAATAACGAATTCTGCACCTGTTGAAAAGGAAGATTCATCAGAAGCTAAAAACAATACAGTTTGCGCTACTTCCTTTACAGAGCCTAAACGTCCTAATGGGAATAAGTTTTTGCCTAATTCATCTTTTGAGCTTCCTGTTGTTGCTGATGCATAGTCTGCCATACCTGTATCAATGTAGCCAGGATGAATGGAGTTGACACGTACGCCGTATGGAGCATACTCCATAGCAGCATCTTTTGTCATAATGCGAACAGCCCCTTTACTAGCGCCGTATAATACGTGACCAGCAGCACCTGTTAAGCCTGCAATAGAGGAAGCATTAATAACAGAACCATTATGTTGTTTAGCCATAAGCGGCATAATATGTTTCATGCCTAAGAACACACCTGTCACATTGATGGACATTAAGCGGTTCCAGTCAGAAAGCTCGATTTCTGCAAGGGGTTTTATGATATAGATACCTGCATTATTGAAAAGAATATCCACTTTCTTAAATGTTTTTATTGATTCATCTGCAACCTTTTTCCAGTCTTCTTCATTACTAACATCGTGGCGGATAAATACTGCCTCACCGCCGATAGTTTGAATATCACGGACTGTATCGTTCCCAGATTGTTCATTTATATCAGTAATAACTATTTTTGCTCCCTCTTTAGCAAATAATAGTGCAGTTTCTTTCCCGATTCCTGTACCTCCACCTGTAATAATGGCCACTTTGTTTTCTAATCTCATTTCAAGCACGCACCTTTCATTATTTCTGGTTATATGGTTGCCTTAGGATTCAAAAGTATTCGCATTGTTTAGCGATACCTTCATCTTACTCCTTTCAATTTGAAATACTATCCTATAAGATGCTGTATAATATAGTGAGTGAATATCCTCCATTTATAGGGGTATTTTTAGTGTGAAGGAGAAGAATTTCCTATGACGCATCCATTTCAATCAATTGAAGAAGTAACACTTCAAGAGTTTGTGTTGTTTATTAAAATCCATCATCAGCAAATTGAAGAGAATACAATTATTTACCTTAATCTAGAACCTTCTATAACTGGGGCAGATCGAAATAGAACAGCAATGCTATTAGATTCATTTTTGCGTTTAATGACACATGCAAATATCGAGGAATTAAATAATGATGATAAGTATTTTTTTAACACATGGCTTCAATCACAGTTGTCCATTATTGATAGGAAGAGCTTTAATTTATTCCAATTAATTTTCGAGAAATCATTGATTACTTTTATGATTCAACAGAAGAGTAGTCGAACGAATGCCATCTTCATGTATGTATTATCGACATTTACGTTACTTGTAGAGCTTTATTATTATGACTGTGAGGGAGATAACCAAACTAGTAACATCGCTAGCGAAAATCAGAAAATTAGGCATCTACAGCTATTAGATAGGCTTGATAAATTGCTTATTAGTTCCTCAGGTTATCAGGATTTAGCGCTGATTTTAAAAAAATGTGAAGAGTATTTTAGTTATAAAAGATGTGTATTTTACGCATATGTCCCATGGTCCAATCAATTTTATGGAGTTATTGGCGCAGAGCTTCCTAAGGTGCAAAGCATGAAAGGGGAGTTGACTGGGGAAAACACAATACTTAGTTCAAGAAAGCCCATTTATTTAAAAAATCCTAAAAATTACTTGAAAGACGAGCATATCCAATTATTTAATTTATCCTCGATTATTTTTATTCCCATTTTGCGTCAAGATCAATTATTTGGATGGTTAACATTTGATCAGCTAGGGGAGGAGTTTGATTGTACAAAGGAAGAATTAACACTCCTTGAGGAAGTAGGGAAGCGTTTAGGTTTATTTTTATCACGTAAGGGCGAGAAGGTAGAAAAAAATACAGTGCTTCATTTAACTGAAAGGGAATCGATGATACTTGGCCTGCTTGCCGAAGGATATGATAATAAAAAAATTGCTGGTTTATTATTTTTAAGTGAGCATACTGTCAGGGATTATGTAAGCAGTCTTATGACAAAGCTCAAAGCAAAGAATCGAACACAGGTCGTTGCCTCAGCCTTTCGTCTAGGACTGTTAAGCTAAAACACCCAATGCACTTCTATTAGGAGTGCATTTTTTGTTTCTTCAAATGCTAATTAATATTCTGACAATAAATACTATTGAAAATATAGTTTAATTAATAGGTAACTATTGTCATCAAAAGCTTTTTTGGAGGGAAAGCAGTATAGTAGTAAAACAATTTTTACGAATATTACAAGTGAAAGCGATTAAGCTTACACGATTGTAATGAAATTGAAAGCCAATGCGATAGAGTGTAATACATTATTTTGCGAGAATGTGTATAGAAGCAAGAACAAGAAGCGGAGGCATACACAATGAATGAAAAATTAGAAGGCGTATACGAGGAATACAATCGTTATATATATCATTTATGTTTAAAACTAACTCGCAATAATATAGAAGCTGAAGATTTAATGCAAGAAGTTTGGGTTAAGGTTGTACGCTATGAAGATAGCGTGGCCGAAGTAGAGCATATTAAAGCTTGGCTGACAACTATTACAATGAATACATTTAGAGATCGCTATCGTAAAAAAGTACGACGTAGCAAATATATGATGAACCAACCTGAAACATTAGACGTGCCGATTCTAGATTTGGTTCCCAATAACGATATTTCTACAGAAGAAAAAATTGAAAAGGACATTGTGACAAAACTAGTCCAGGATAAAATGGAGCAATTAGAAGCGATTTATAGAAAGACTTTATGGTATTTCTACATAGACCAATACTCACTTGCAGAAATCTCTACAATTATGAAAGTTTCCATTGGTACTGTGAAATCTCGTTTATTCCGTGCAAAGGCTCGATTAAAAGAAATGCTCATGTCAGATACAGCTATTGTGGAATCTGTGCTACCAGCGTAATAAAGCAGATTGGTCGCACATCACAGTACTTAGACGGAAGTATTTGGTCGACTAATCAAAAAAGATGCATTCGCAAATAGTTGCAAATGCATCTTTTTATTGTGTTTTAATCTGGTCGATTTGTCTCCACATCCAATAAACATTTAGAAAAAATAGATCGTAAGGTTTGCAGTTCCTCCGCTGTTAGCATACCAAACATATTATTAATGATTTCACTCACTTGTTGACGAGATTCTTTTAATATGTTTTCACCGTCAGCCGTAATGACTAGTTGAGAAGCACGGCGGTCTGTGGCATGCTGTGTTTTTTCAATAAAGCCACCATTTATCAGCTTGGTTGTTAAAACGGTGACACCACCAGTAGTTACTTTTAACCGCTCAGCAATAGCAGAAGGGCGTTTTGGGCCCTCCTGCGATAAGTAGTCTAAAATTAAAATATGGGATTTTGAAAAGCCGAGTACATTATGATTATTCCACTCGTTTGCCCACTTACGCTCAATAGATGAAACGACTTCAAACAACGAGGTAATGGCTTTTTGTTTTTCTTGGTCCATAGAAGGTCATCTCCAAAACTGTTTTAACTTTCTTGTGCCAATCTTGTCATCGCATTTAATTCGTAAGCACGTACTTTACGTGGGATAAAACGACGGATGTCCATCTCATTGTAACCAACTTGAATACGTTTTTCATCTATTATAATAGGACTACGCAACATTCTTGGATGTGCCTGAATAATAGCAAATAGCTCTTGAATAGAAAGTTGGTCGATGTCGATATTTAAATTTTTAAAGTCATTTGAGTTTGTTGCAATGATTTCATCCGTGCCATCTTCAGTCATACTTAAAATTTCTTTGAATTCTGCAAGTGTAAGTGGGTGAGATGTAATACGTTTTTCTTTATATTCTATGTTGTGATCTTTTAACCATTTAAGTGCTTTTCTGGATGAAGAACAGCTCGCTTGTGAGTAAATTGTAACTGTCATTCTTCATTCCTCGCTTTCTTTTTTAGATTATATTTTACAAATAGCTTATTAGTAAGTTAATAGTTTATATATATATCTTACTAGTAAGCTATATATAAATCAATAGTTAATTGAAAAAATTTCTCAACCGAATTATTATTTTTTCAGTTATATTAAAATATACGAAGATAAGCGTAAAAAGTTTCGTTTATTCAGCTTACAATGATGTAAGTTTATGTTAGCTCTATAGAAAATGTCTTTTTAAGCTATAAAATCGATGTTGAATGAATAGGGACTACTAGAATTCTATGTTGTCTCGTAGGGGAGAGTTAGTTGGAAGTAGGAGTAAAATTGTTAGTCCACTGATTATAGTATGTTTAAATGAGGCTATTTATACATAGAAGTTAAAAAAATTTAAAAGAGCAGCCCCATAACATGTTGGAGCTGCCCTTGAAATAATTAGTCTTGGCCTTGTTGTCCAGAAGTAAACCAATCTTGAACATTCCAGACTTTTGTTACGAGTCCTTCATAGAAATCAGGTTCGTGACTTACTAGCACAATGGTACCTTTAAATTCTTTCATGGCACGTTTTAATTCATTTTTTGCATCTACATCTAAATGGTTTGTCGGTTCGTCGAAGAGAAGCCAGTTAGCTTCCTCCATCATTAATTTACATAAACGCACTTTAGCTTGCTCGCCACCAGATAATGAATTAAGCGGACGTGTAATATGGTCAGTTTTTAGGCCTGCTCTTGCTAAAGCTGCACGTACTTGGGCTTGTTCCATAGAAGGGAATGCATTCCAAACATCATCAATTGGCGTGATTTTCTCAGCTTTTACTTCCTGTTCAAAATAGGAAGGATATAGGTAGTCACCACGGACTACTTTCCCACCAAGCGCATTAATTTTACCTAACATTGTTTTTAATAATGTGGATTTACCAACACCATTCATACCGACTAAAGCAATTTTTTCTCCTCGTTCAATCGCAAAAGAAAGTGGAGGAAGTAATGGCTTGTCTTTATCGTAACCAATCACTAAGTTCTCAGCCTCTACAACATAGCGGCTAGATGAACGGGCTTCTTTAAAACCGAATTCTGGTTTTACAGCTGTTTCTGGGCGATCAATTCGCTCTAAACGATCAAGTTGCTTAGCGCGTGATTTTGCACGACCAGTAGTGGAGTAACGAGCCTTGTTTTTGGCTATAAAATCTTCTTGCTTCTTGATGAACTCCTGTTGCTTTTCATAGGCTTCAATATGCTGACGTTTATTGATTTCAGCAAGTTCAAGGAATTTTTCGTATGTTGCAGTATAACGAGTTAATTTAGAAAATTCCAATTGGAAGATGACATCCACTGTTTCGTTCATAAATTCTGTATCATGTGAGATTAGAAGGAAAGCATATGGATAGTTCTTTAAATAAATTTTCAACCAAGTAATATGTTCCTCATCAAGATAGTTCGTCGGCTCATCTAATAAAAGTACTTTTGGCTTTTCTAATAAAAGCTTAGCGAGGAGTACCTTTGTACGTTGTCCACCAGAAAGGGCAGCTACATCACGCTCTAAGCCAATGGCATCAAGTCCAAGTCCACGTGCCACCTCTTCAATTTTCATATCTAATGAATAAAAATCTCCTGCATCTAATGCATCTTGTACTTCTGCCATTTGTTCTAAAAGTACTTCTAATTCTTCAGGCGTTGCGTCTGCCATCTTGCCTGTAATTTCATTCAGTTCTTCTTCTTTTTTATATAATGGTAAAAAGGCATCGCGTAACACTTCACGCATTGTTCTACCAGCCGTTAGTACGGTATGTTGGTCTAGATAACCATAGTGTGTACCAGGCAGCCACTCAACTTTTCCTGTATCGTGGATCGTTTGACCTGTAATGATACCCATTAATGTAGACTTACCGACACCATTAGCCCCTACAAGTCCAATATGATCACCTTCCACTAAGCGAAACGATACATCTTTAAAGAGTGTACGATCACCGAAAGAATGACCTAAATTTTCTACTGTTAATATTGCCATATCTGTTCCTCCAACTATCTTTCTTGTTTACATTTTATAGTTCTGCAAGCTGCTTGTTAAGTTCTGCTAATTGAGCTTCCATATTCGCAAGACGTTGCTCTGCCTTAGCTACCTGATCGTTGTGTCCAGTAGACTCCAACTTTTCTATATCACCTTGTAAATTCATATAGTCCATTTTTAACTCTCTAATTTGGTATTCAATATCACTTTTTGTTGGCATGAAGACTACTCCTTTTGAGAATATTTTTATAGTGAATGCGTGTAAAAGCGATGGAGGTTTTAAGAATCCCCCACCGCTTATTCTTTAAAATCAATCGGGTACTTGTTGAATTTACTTATGTCCAAACTACTGTAAGAGCTGTTGGAGTGAAAAATTCTTATATATTGTATCATAATCATCTTCGAAGTAGCACTAAGTAGAAGCGATATTATGACGATCGTAAGCAAAATCTAAGAGTAAAGCTTGAAGTGTTTCATTATTACCAGCAAGATTGAGTTGTCGCTGTTTTCTCACTGCTCGTTCACTGCGAGCTTCGTGTAAAAGAAATTCCATGACAGCATTTTGGATTTGTGATTGCTTCATTTTACGACCAAGTCCTAGATGGATAAAGCCATTATGCTCACGAGGAAAAGCATGTAAAAGCTCAGCTTCAGTTTGCGCAAGTGTAATGCATGGCACGCCATAAGAGGCAATTTTATAAGGTGTATAGTTAGCATTACAAATAATGACATCTGCTTTAGGTAGTAGTTTGAGGAGTGCATCTTTATCTCGAAGAATAGCAGTATTGCGACGACTAAGTACCATCATTTGCAAGTCATCCGTTGCATGGCGATAGCTGTCGTCAATCATAACTGTAATTTGTAGTGGTATTTGTAGCTGAGTTAGGTGTCGAAGTGTTCGATACGTTAAATTATGCTCGTCCCCATCCTCGAAAGCAACAACGATATGAGGCGGATTTTCAGGTGTTTTACTATCAGGTATATTATCGAAATGCTGATATGCATCTGGCAGGGCAAAAACAAAGCTTCCACCAATATAATGCGCTGGTAAATAATCTTTCACTTCTTGATAGAGTGCTAGTAGTACACAATCACAGGCTTGGCCACCTTCACCAAAATCATCAAAATGAATAATTGTTTTGCAGAATGGTCGTAATTCCTCTACTTGCCAGCCTTCAGAATTTCGCCCATCTCTAACAATTAAATCAGGTTGAAGTCCTTTGATTTGCTTAGGTAATTCGTTAAAGTGATCAAATAGAATAGGCGTAACTCCTTCATTCATTAAAATTTGAATTCCGTCATTTGAAGGAGTCTTTACAAAGATAAAAACCTTCTCATTCGAAAGTAGTTTAGCTAATGTTGAAACCCGTTCAAAAGGATACAGCCCTTTATCAATACAGCTTTCAATAATGAAAACAATCGTTTTTTTTGGTTCAATTGCGTGTGTTTCGTTTTGCAAATGTATCCCATCCTTTCCTCTGTCTCTTTAAATTATGGCGAAGAAAGGGCAAGTATGTGTAAAATTTAGGATTTGATCATGATTGTCTCTAGCGGAATCTTCTAAAATAGCTATCTTTAATCAGTTTTAATCATCAAAAAAATGGTCGATATATATAGTAAGGCGAATTGTAGGAATATACATAACAATTGGAAGTTCTTTATCTTGGTTCGAAAAATCCCTCTACAAATGGAGATGATGGGATGCTTTGTTTAACTCCGATGTGTCAAGATAAGCGTAATTGATATACTATCAATAAGTAGAAGGACGGGAGAAAAAATGAGTATGCGTGCAGCGATTGTTGTAGGGGCGACTGGTTTAACCGGCTCCGCTCTAGTTGAACAATTATGTGAAAATGATGAGTATATTTCAGTAACAGTTATTGCACGAAGAAAGCTAACTTATACGCATCCAAAGTTAGAAGTGAAAATTCGTGATTTTGATAGAATAGAAGAAAACGATATAGGATTTGCTCATGAATTGTATTGTTGCTTAGGTACAACCATTAAAAAGGCAGGCTCTCGTGAAATGTTTGAAAAGGTAGATTTTGAATACCCGTTAGCAATTGCCTCTTTAGCAAAAAAACGGGGAATCCCTCATTTTCTTGTGATTACGGCAATGGGAGCTAATGAAAATTCTCCATTTTACTATAATCGAGTTAAAGGTAAACTTGAGCGTGATTTAGAGGAACTAGGTTTACAAAGGCTTTCCATTATTCGCCCATCACTCTTAGTAGGGAACCGTGATGAATTTCGATTAGGAGAAAAGGCAGGAGAAAAATTATTAAAGCTTGCACAGCCTTTATTGATTGGACCTTTAAAACGTTCTAGAGCAATTGAAGCTACACAAGTGGCAAAGGCTATGATTATCATTGCCTTATATAGTAAACAACAGTCAGTCACTATTTATCCTTCAGATGAGTTAGCTACATTAGAGTATCCGGAAATACCAGAAGAGGACATTTCAAGAGAGACATTATTTAATTGGGATAAGCTGAATGAAGGCGAGAAAGTTAATCGGGAGGTTGTCATTAATCGAGATAAATATAAGCTTGAGGAAACGGTCATTGATAAGGAAGTCCATTTCCGACAACGTGATCAGGATAATTAATTTTAGGATTAAATTCGTCGTTCCGTCTAAAGACTGAATTTATATCAATTGTCATGACAATCCTTTCCGAGCCACTTTTCATTTGTTACAATATTATTGTAGAAGATGAATGTGGAGGCAAAGTAAAGATGAAAATTTTACTCGTAGATGGCACGATGTTTGGTCGTAAAACTGGTGCTATTTTAGAGCAAGTGGAGCAATATATTAAAGAATTAGATGCTAGTTTCGAGTTAGAAATGATGCATTTTAGTCAATATAAGCATCAAATTGTGGATGGTTCTCCATTAAATGATGATATGAAAAAAATGATTCAACAATTTGAAGAGGCAGACGCTTACATTATTGCAACGCCTATTTTCCAAGCGTCCATTCCAGGTGTTTTGAAAAATGCCTTTGATTTCTTACACCCTAAAACAATGCGCTATAAGCCCGTATCTATTGTTGCAAATGGAGGCACATACCAGCATCACCTTGTAGTCGAAAATCAGCTAAAACCTATTTTAGACTACTTCCGAGCGCTTGTTACGCCAAACTATGTGTATACACATACATCACATTTCGATGCAAATAATACTATTGTAGATGAAGACGTTCATAGTCGTTTACGTGAATTAGCTCGAGTATTTGTTCAATACTGTGAAATGAGCAAGAACTTGCCGAAGGAAACAATTGACCAACATTAAGATAGCCCTTGTACGGTGGTAAGAAATCACTGTGCAGGGGATTTTTCTTTGTAAGTATTGTTTTAGGATGTGATAAAATAAAACTTTAGTGACACAGGAAGGAGGGCTGCTCATGCAGGACATCGCTTTACTAGAAAAACAACGCTGTAATCTTATTTTGACCAATAAGGCGAAGGAAGCGGTAGAGGAATGCTCAGCAAACGAGCATGCCTTTTTTGCGTTACAAAGATCTTTTACTGTCTATATTGAAAAACGAAAAGCAAAAACAGTTGGTGAAACCTTTTTATCCATCTATTTTAATGCGGAGGACAATGAAAAATTAAGCGATCTTCTTGCTGAGAAAACGGTTATTATGGATTGTGTGCTAAAGGTGGAAGGATTGCTGGCAACCAATATTCGATTTGTCCATATGCGTGGACCTATTAACACAAATCGTCGCTTAGCAGCCGCATTACAATTTGTGACGAAGCCTAATAATGGAGCAGGTATTCCACTTGATTTGCACACCAAAATAAGACAGTTACCGATTGCAGAAGAACGTACAGAGTATGTAAAAAAGCGTATAGCCAGCTGGGAAGGCTATTTAAAAATACAAGAACGAGATGCAACCATTGATGATATTCATACAGAATTTAAGCAAAGCTATTTCAATGAAGACTTTACACGCTTAACCATTGTATGTCCCTACATAAAGAGTAAAGAATGGAAAAGGTTAGATGGTTTAAGTGTTAGCATTCAAGGAATTCGAGGCGAAATAGGACAAGTTATAAAGGCTAATGCAGGAAAGCAAACGGTAGAAATTGATGTAAAGCCTTTTATACAGGATTTGGCTCGCAAGGACCAACTGAATCTTCGTTCAAAACAAACGAGCTTTAGTAATTTTGCAACATTAAGCCAAATTCGACGACTACGTAATGGTTTTACAAAGCTAGAAAAGGGTGAGGCAGTAAACCCTAATTTAGAAACAATATTGTTTGAGCGGCGTCCTACAGTTCGCGCATCCAAGCTACGCGAAGATATTGAGTTTCATAATAATTTAAATGAATATCAACGACGAGCCGTTTTAGGTGCACTATCAGTTGAGGATTTGTATGTCATTCAGGGTCCACCTGGTACGGGGAAAACAACTGTCATTTCAGAGATTTGTCAGCAAAATGTAAAAGCAGGCTTAAAAACACTTGTTGCCTCACAGTCTAATTTAGCTGTAGATAATGCATTAGGACGCTTACTGTCCAATCAAGAAATTCGAATTTTACGCTATGGTAGAACGGAAAGTATTGAGGAAGAGGGTAAAAAATTTATAGAGGAAAATGTTGCGCTTCAGTGGCGTGAGCAGACACTTGCTGCGATTGAAGAAGCAATTACAATATTTCCAGAACGTCAGCAAGAGTTAGAAGCAAATCTGGTAAAAGCAAAAGAGGAGCTAGAGAAATTAGAGCAATGGCTAGAGCAATTAACACAGGAAATTGTTGCAAAAGAGCAGGCAGCTATTGAGGAACCCATTTTACAGCAGGAGATTCAAGCATTAAAAAAAGAATTGAAGGCTGCTAAAACAGAGCAACAAACATGTGAGACTCAAAAAGAGCATTATGAAAAACAGCTCGCACAAATTGAGCCAATTGTACAGCAGCTTGAACAGACCCTTGCTGATTACCCTTCAGTCGAGCAACTACAGGGAACGATTCAGGAAACTACTGAAAAAGTGAATCATCTAGAGGCTGCTGCTCAATATAAAGAACTACAAGAACAAAAGCACCAGTTAACACAGCAATTTGAAGAGATACAGCAGAAATATGAAATCGAAAGTAATCGTCTAGTAATCATGAAGGAAGCGCAAAAATATATATACACCTTAACCTCATTTGAGCTTATCCAGCGTTTTTTACAGCATTATCAAATTCGCCCTTCTCATGTACTTTCGCAACAAATTGATCGCTTGCAGCATTTAGAGGATGCGAAAGATTTAGAGGCATGGTCAACGATTAATGCGCGTTTACAAAAAGCAATTGTGAAGCTTGAGGCTTTGGTTACGCATGAAGGCAAGGAGCGTGCCCTTGCTAAAAGTAGACTACAACCGGTACAATCGTTTTCTTTGCAAAACCTTACTGGTGTATTCGCACAATTAAACACGGCTTTTCAAGATGGTCAAGCACCAGCAAGTGATGTTATTGAAAGTTATTTGCTCGGGCTATATATGCGTCGTGATTTTGTTTGGCAAAAGGGTATAGCACTAAAGCAACAGCAAGAGCATAAAGATCAGGAATACGAAACTTTTCGTAAAAATCTTGGAACTTTAATTCATCAGGAATGTGCAATAACTAGCTTTGATGTGCAAAGTTACCAGCGGCAGCTCCAACCATTTATCCAGCATACTGAGCGGTTACAACAATTAGCAAACGCCTTTCAAATTACTGAAGAACCAGAAGAATCTGTAGACTATTTAAAAATTCTTGCCTCACAAGCTAGAGAGTCTCTTCTACAAGCAAAGCAGCAACTGGAGGCAGTGGAACAGGCTAAAGTACAACTCGTTCCTAAACAAGCCTCTTTACAGACTGTCCAAACAAACTTGCAGGAAGTAGAACAGCAGCTAACGCTTATAGAAGAACAAATAAAAGATATTAATATAGCAGGATTGAAGAAAGAAAAGCAACTAGCTACCTTTACAAAGCTTTTACAATCTATGCCAGAACGAACGGCTGAAGAGGTGAAGGAAGCTATTCAAACTGCAAAGCAAGCAATCGAAGCATTCCAACGTCAGGAAAAACAGCTACCTCTTCACAAAAAACTACAAGAACAATGGCGTGAAAAATTACAAAACGCAACAGAGTATGATTTAGATGAAATTCGAAAATTGTATGTGCGTCATGCGAACGTTATTGGTACAACATGCGTAGCTTCTGCCAGTAAGGAGTTTATGGAAAATTATCCGACCTTTGATGTGGTTATTATTGATGAAGTTTCAAAGGCAACACCACCAGAATTGCTCTTACCAATGCTAAAGGGGAAGAAAGTTATTTTAGTAGGTGATCATCATCAGCTACCACCATTACTTGGGGATGATACGCTGGAGGAAACATTAAAGGCAATGCTAGAAGAAAATCCAAACTTTGAAGGCGCACAGGAATTAAAAAATCTGTTGCGTGAATCATTATTTGAGCGTTTGTTTAATAATTTGCCACCAACACATAAGCAAATGCTAGCATTGCAATACCGCATGCATGAGAAAATCATGCAAAGTATCACACCGTTTTATGCGGAAGAAGAAAATGGCTTGCAATGTGGCTTACCAGATTCAGATGCAGCAAGAGATCATGGCTTAGAAGGGCAGTTTATAAAACGTGATGACCATTTACTGTGGATTGATATTCCAACAGAAAAACCTTATTTAGAGGAGCAAGTAAAAGGGGGAACGAGTCGTTTTAATGAAGGAGAATTGCTCACAATTAGACGTATTTTACTAGATCTCAATGAAGCTGTGAAGGCAGCAAAAGAAGCAGGGCGTATGCCGCAGGATGCTCAAAAAAGCGTTGGTGTCATCAGTTTCTACGGTGAGCAGGTAAAGAAAATTAATCGTCTTCTTCAGCAAGAATTACAGCTACCACATCTGCAATTTAGAACAGGGACTGTTGATAAATTCCAAGGGATGGAAATGGATGTCGTTTTAGTGAGCATGGTTCGTAATACACCTAAAGGCGGGGATATTGGCTTTGCCAGAGATTATCGTCGATTAAATGTCGCGCTATCTCGTGCCCGTGAGTTACTACTGCTTGTTGGAAGTGCAGAAATGTTTGCAAAACGTGCAAAACATCAAGAGACAAGAGAGATGTATGCGAATTTGTTAAAAACAGTAAAATCCTACGATGGCTTGCGTAATCATGAAGGATTGGTGATGTAGATTGTCAAAATTACAACAACGACTAATGCGTGAGCTTCAGCAGAATCGTAATATTAAAATTGTCAAAACGGCTGAATGGTGTATTCCCATTCGAACAGTTGATGTGACCTATGAGCCTGTTCGTCGTTCAACAATGGATGTCTTAATGACAATGCTTCTGCTTAGTATCCAAGAGGCGGATTTTAGCAACGCACAGGAATTGAGCGAGTTATTGCTTGTAGACCCGTTATTTATTGAAGACTTGGTTTCTTTAATGATTCGAGTAAACCTTGTGAGGAATGAAGATGATTTCTATAGGCTAACTGAAAAAGGTCAGAGGCAGCTAGAACGAGGTATTTTTGAAGAAGAACTAGAGGAAGAAACCTCCACGCTTTACTTTAGTCCTTGCCATCAATCGTTTCTCACTATTGATACAAGTAATGATGAATATGATGAATTGCCAGAGCTTTATCGTTATATTGACAAAGAGGCAGAACAACAGGAACAATTTGAGGAGTCCATGGTGATTGCAGCTTTACAGGAAGCGGATGAAAAAGAGGAAGGTAGCTCTCAGAAAGTCATCGCAAAAATTGTTCAAACAGAGGCGCAACAAATTAATGATAGCCCATGTTTAGAGTTTGTTCTTTATGATAAGGAACAGGATATCGTATTTGTACGAGTATGGAATACATTACTCAATCAATGGGATCATCATTTAGAGCAACAGCTTACAGAAGAAGAACAATTAACATGGCGTGAGCAATATTTATCTTGATTCAATAGGATTTCAATTGCTAAAAAAACGAACGTAAATCGCGTTCGTTTTTTTGTTTTACATTATAAATTTACAAAGTTAGGTGATAATCGAAAAATTTTTTCGATAAAATACTGCATTAGCATAAATTAAACCATTGCTAAGGAGGGGACAGATGTTAACGATTAGTTTATGTATGATTGTTAGAAATGCACAATGTACGATTGAAAGATGCTTAGATTCTGTTCAGCACCTCGTGGATGAGATTAATATTATTGATACTGGCTCAACTGATCGTACAAAAGAGATTGTACAAAATTTTACCTCTCGAATTTATGACTTTTCCTGGTGTAATCATTTTGCCAAAGCACGAAATTTTTCCTTTCAGCAGGCAACAAAAGACTATATTTTATGGCTTGATGCAGATGATGTTATGACAAAGGAAAATCAGCACAAATTCAGCCAGCTAAAGCAAACGTTATTTCCTTCTATTGATGCTGTAACAATGGATTATTATTTGACGCTTGATTGTGATGGGGAAGTGGAGTGTAGTGAACGAAAGTTTCGTTTAGTAAAAAGGGCGAATCATTTTCAATGGGAGGGTGCTGTTCATGAGAATTTAAGGGTGTCAGGGCAGCTCTATCATAGTGATATCGCTGTCACACATTTACCGTTAACGAAAGATATTCATCGCAATATAAATATTTATGAGGCATTAGTAAAGAATGGACATTCTCTTTCAGCAATTGAGACATTTCATTATGCGAATGAACTAAAATTACATCACCGTTATCTAGAAGCTATTAATCAATACAATCTATTTTTGGATAGCAACTTAGGCACTACAGATAATCGCATTGAGGCTTGTTTACAAGTAGGGGAATGCTATCGATGTTTACATGATGATCAACAAGCACAGCAAGCTGTTTTGCAATCTTTCCTATATGATCGACCAAAGCCAGAAGCATGTTGCCGAATGGGCCAATTTTTTATGGAGCAATTAAAACATAAAGAGGCTATTTACTGGTACTCTCAAGCCTTGCAACAAGCTCCTGCCGATACAATGACTATCCAAAAGCATGCTTATTCAACATGGATTCCTCATTTACAATTAAGCCTTTTATACAGGGGGTTACGGTTATTTGAAAATGCCTATCAGCATAATCTAGAGGCACAAAAATGGAAACCGAATCATCAGGAAATAATCAATAATGGGAAATATTTACTTAGTCAATTAAAGATATAAATCTTTCTTATGGAAAAGGTACATCAATAAACAAGACATAAATAGCTTGGCCAATTAACACAGAGACACCTACAACAACCGTCATAAAAATTACATTACGTGGCCTAAAATCTTTTGCTTCCATTAAAAACCTCCCTCGATATAGAATATTCAGTCAATTCAAGATATGTTTAGAAGGGATGAGTATGCATAATAAAAGAGCAAATTCACATATAGAGTGAATTTGCTCTTTTTAATTAATCGAACTTTAACCCCTTCAATGCTTCAGCAAGTGCATTGTTCACAGGCTCCTCGTTGTTTTGCTGCTTTAAGTACTTTTGTACGGAGCGCTTGTCGACCTTGCCTCCGCCTTCTTTTTTGCGTCTTGCTTCAAAGGCTGATAATTTTTCGCGATAGCCACATTTACAAACGAAAATTTGACCATCGCCTTCTCCACGAAGCTCTAATTTTTTATGACATTGTGGACAACGTGCATTTGTGGTACGTGAGACATTTTTACGATGACCACATTCGCGATCTTGACAGACAAGCATTTTTCCTTTCTTGCCATTCACTTCAAGCATCGGTTTACCGCAATCAGGACAGGATTTGGTAGAGATATTATCATGCTTATACTTTTTGTCACTACCCTTAATCTCTGTAACAATTTCCTTTGTGTAATTTTTCATCTCGCTAATAAATACATCTTTTTTTAGCTTACCCTTTGCAATAAGCTCAAGCTTTTGCTCCCATTCTGCTGTCAGGGCAGGGGATTTCAATTCCTCTGGCACTAGGTCGAGTAGTTGACGACCTTTAGAGGTAATGTAAATATCTTTGCCACCACGCTTTTCTATTAAGAAGGAATTGAAAAGCTTTTCAATAATATCTGCACGTGTTGCGACTGTGCCAAGACCACCCGTAGATTTTAATGTGTCGGCTAATTTTTTATTATTCGTTGCCATGTATTTTGTTGGGTTTTCCATGGCTGATAAAAGTGTAGCTTCGTTAAATCGAGCAGGTGGCTTTGTTTGACCAGAAGTTTGGGCAAGAAGCTTTACTTTTAACATATCGCCCTTCTCAATGCGTGGTAGTATTTGTTCCTTTACGTCATCTGCTGTGTCCTCATCATCAAAGCGATGCTCATAAACTTCCTTCCAGCCAGATGATAAAATCGTTTTTCCACGAGCAATAAAGCTTTCATCGCCAATTTTTGCACGAAGTGTTAGTTGCTCATATTCAAAAGCAGGGAGTAGAACAGCTAGGAAACGCTTTACAACAAGATCATAAATTTTACGTTCCTTATCTGTGAAAGCTGAATAATTTACATAGCCCTCTGTTGGAATAATTGCATGATGATCTGATACTTTACTATCGTCGACAAAGGCCTTTGTTGGCTTGATTGGTTTAGTAAGCAGTTTATTGGCGATGGAGCGATATTCACCAATACCACAGGCCTTTAAGCGTTCTGGTAGTGTGGCAACGATATCCTGTGAAATAAAGCGAGAATCCGTACGTGGATAAGTTAACACTTTATGTTGCTCATAGAGTTTTTGCATGAGACTCAATGTTTCTTTCGCTGAGTAGCCGAAGATTTTATTGGCATCCCGCTGCAATTCAGTTAAATCATAAAGTCCAGGTGCAAAGGATTTTTTAGGCTTCTTTTCAATGTCCGCAACAATAGCATTGCTATTTCCTATTTTTTTCACCAGTGTATCGATTTTATCTTTATCAAAGCTACGACTATTACCATTTTGGTCTTGCCATGTGAGCTTTAAGTTGTCAGTTGTTTGCGCTTCAATACCATAATAAGTTTGTGCCTTAAAGTTTTTAATTTCATCTTCACGTGCAGCAATTATTGCTACTGTTGGTGTTTGTACACGTCCGCAATTCAACTGTGCGTTAAAGCGGGTAGTTAGAGCACGAGTAGCATTAAGCCCGATATACCAATCTGCCTCTGAGCGAGCTACAGCAGAGGCATATAGATTATCATATGCATTACCTGGCTTTAGATTGGCAAACCCATCTTTAATTGCCTTATCTGTAACAGAGGAAATCCATAAGCGTTTCAAAGGCTTTTTAATTTTCACTTTATCCAGTATCCAGCGTGCTACTAATTCACCTTCACGTCCAGCGTATCTCCATATGAATGTACATAAATATTTTGCACATAATAAGTGTTTTATGTTATCTTGAATTATCAGATTTTTCTAAAATTAAAGGGGTGATTTTATTGGGGAATGATAATTTAATATTTCTAAAGAAAGAAGATGTTAAATTTATTTCTATACCTATATGGATTGATTATGTAATTTACAATGATGGAAAAATAGAAAAAAGGCAAATATGCGTGATAGGAATTAAAGGCTTAAAACTTGATATTCATTTAATTCATCCTATAACCGAATTTATTATGAGCTTTTGGCAGAATAAAGCGTTTAATACACAAAAAAAACATGCCAATAATATTGTGAAATTTTTAAACTATTTAATTAAGAATTACAAGAGCCTCAGGATTGACTCTATCTTAGATATACAATTAAATCATGGAAATATGTACTTAAATACTTTAACAGAAGAAGGATTAAAAAAAGATACTATAAAAAATGCTGAACAAACCCTATCTTATTTTTATAAATGGTTATCAGAGAACTTTAATACTCAGTTACCAGAGATAAACGTTAAGTATGGGAAATTCGGAGAATTTTTAGAGTCACCTTTTTCACCTGTTTACCCAGCAGCTACTCCGAAAAATATTGAACATACTTTTCCACCTAGCTATATACCTTTATTCTTTGAGGTTGCCATAGCTGTTGCCAAACCAATTGCATTAGGAATATATATGCAATTTTTAGGAGGGTTAAGGGTTGGTGAAGTTGTTAATTTAACAAGAAATCAAGTATTAAAAACTGTTTCTCAACATGGTATGACTTTAAAACTAATGAATAGAAACCTTCGTCCAGATTTAAAAGAAAATAGTAGCGTTAAAAAGAAACGGTTTCAACTAGTTTTTGAATTAAATAATTGGACAAACTCGTTAATAAAAGACCATTTGGCAATATATAAATCTTCAGATCCATCTAACCCTCTTTTCGTTAATGCTGCAGGAAACGCCATGTCTGAAAGAAGCTATAGGCAATATTTTGAAAAAGTAAAAAAAGCATTCATAGACCTTTTAATTAATAGCTCAGATATAGAGCAAAAAATGTTAGGATTGCATTTAAACCAAATAAAGTGGTCTACGCATATAGGAAGAGGTACATTTTCAAACTTATTAGCTGAATTTGCTGAAAATCCTTATGAAATAGCCCAGCCGCGTGGAGATAATAATCTTAACTCCTCGTTAGCATATATAAAGCGATCTGTTAGAATTCATGAAAAAATACAACAGAAGTTTTCTAATCTTCATGAAGTATATATACCTAGCTTAATTGAAAGAGAGGATTAATTATGGAGGAATTTTTAAGCTTAAAAGAAGTCCAGAAAAAATTAGGTTATAGTAGCCCTACCAGTGTTAGGAATCTTATAGGTAATGGTTTTTTAATAAATTCAAAAAAAGTAAAGGGGAAATGGTTGATTTCTAAAGAGGAACTAGATTCTTTTTTAGAAGGATTAAATAACAAAGAATATTTTACTTTAAAAGAAGCCGCGGATAAATTAAATAAAGATCCTCAATATCTGGCTAGTTTATGTAAAAGGGGCGTTATTTTTCCTAATGCTAAGAAGCACTCTCGTCTATGGAAAATTCCAATTAGAGACATAACAGAGTATCAAATGCAATTAGAAGCAGATGCAAAAAAGGAATATTACACACGAAAAGATATTTCGAAGCTATTGGGCGTACAAGCTGTAACAGTAACACGTTTAATTACAAATGGTAGTATATCTAATAATATAAAAAAAATTAAGGGTGAATATCGAATTCCAAAAGCTGATTTTGATCTCTTTTTAAATAAACAAAGACTATATAATGAAAAATATATTTCTTTAAAAGAGGCGGCTTCAAGAATCAACAAAAACTTTACGGCTATAGTACAGCGAATAGAAAAATACTTTCCTAATGCTGTAAAAGATTTTAGAGGTATTTGGAAAGTACCCCCTCATGACATTGAAAACTATTTAAAAGCAAAAGAATATAACTCGAGTATAGCTTTAACAGAATTACTAATATTCATTAATGATTGTTCCATGAATTTTAAATATAAAGAAACTCTAAATTTATTTAAAGAATTTGTAAGGAATCAATTTAATAAAATGAGAGGTTCCATTTCATATATTAGAGATAGAGAAGGCACATACAAAAAGATATTTATTTATCTTCAACAAAACCTTAAAAACGAAATTTATCTCTTAAAAGTTAATGAGCTGGATATATTTCTTAATGAGTCTAATACAAAGACAAATAAAGTATTAATTCTCAGATTTACGAATTATTGTTATTCAATTAAAGGAATTAATAATGATGAGAAAATAATAATAGATTCCTCCAATAGAAAAAAAAACGACACTCTGTATTCCCCAGCTATATTCAATAAAATCTATGAATACACTAAAGAAGTTAAATTTCATAAGAATGAGGCTATTGAAAATCAAGGTTATGCGAATATGTGGGCATACACACTTCTCCTTCTAACTGATTTTATACGTGGAGCAGACTTAATACTTCAAGCACCTAATATCTATATAAAGGATTTAACTATCAAATCATTAGAAGAGTTAAATTCAACTAATCTTAAGTTAAGAGAATCACATTTGGTTATTAACCAACTTTATATTCATTTTAGAAACAAAAGAGCTAGTAAAAATGAAGAATTCTTAACTTTTATAGTTTCCCCTGATTTAATTGAGCCTTTAGCCCATGCATTAGTCATCAGTGAATTACACAGACAAAAAAATAATAACCCCCTATTACTAAATACATTTGTTAGTGATTCAAAGTTTCAAACTGTATATACTAGTGGACTTCGTACTCACAAGGAGTTTTTCAAGAAATGTAAATTACCAGATGATTTTAAGTTTCATAGTCAAGCAATGAATAGAAGTGTTGCAACATATTTATTTTTTAGTATTGTGGAAGAGGATTCAGAGAATTCAGATTTGGCATTAACATTAACGCAAAACAGCAGATCACATGTTGATTCTAGCTCTACAGCTATTTATATCCAATTAACTAATAAAGATGGCCATATTAATCGTGTCTCTATTAATTTATTTCGGAGAGGGTACTTTGGTTGGTTATATAACTATTTAATTTTATTTGCCTTACAAGATGAGAATGTAAAACATACCTTAGAGGAACGAACAATCGCCATTGAAGAATTAAGAAAAAGGTATTCTCCTATTAAAACCGAAGAAATAGCTCAATTGTTTTTAGATTACACATCATCAGGAGATATTGAAAGATTTTTTGAAGAAAGCGAGAACGATGATTTCTCAAAGTTATTAAATGAAATATATTCAAAGTCCAACAGTGTAGTCGAAAGATTAAAAAAATATTCTAGGGATGAAATAAAAAAATTAATTGTTAAGTTAGCTAAAAATGAACTTCCTTCCAAGAATGAATTTGGTCAATGTTTAATAAGTCCAACCTGTGAATATCCACTATTGGAAGGTTGTTTTAAATGTGAATATTTTATACCACAATATTTAATTTTGATTGAACTTAAACAGAAACTTAATGAGGTTATAGATCTTATTCATTTGTCGAATAATGCAGCTATAATCCGAAAACATACTTATTTTTTAAAGCATTATCTATTTATCTGGAAAGAGGCTCGATTATCATACGGAGAAGATATCTGTAGCGCATATTTACCCAAAGACCAAATAACACATAAACTTAAAAAAGTAGCTCATAAGCTTGTAATTAACTAAATTGAGGTGATTTATAAGTGGAATTAAAAATAAATATATCTAATATTTCCGAGAATTTAGTCATGCAAAAAGTAAGAAAAGTCAGTGTTTTAACATTTAAAGAGAAAGAATACGAAGAAATGTTTAATAATCTATCACAAATAAACTTAATCAAAGGTAAATATAAATTACCCAAGTGGAAGATTTTGGACGAATTAGAAGACATGTATAAGGAATTTTCTTTTAATACAGGTGGGGATAATTTTTTACAAAACTATTTAAAATGGTATGTCTTATTAAGGTTACAATCTAAAAAAAAACCTATGACTGTGTATAACGAAATACAATCTATTAAGAATTGTATTTTGCGTAGTGATGGTTTAAAAGACAGTGTAAAATTAGAGATATTTTTAAATGAGGAATATACAAAAAGTAAAAATCAAGGTGGGAATTTAGCCAGTGATTTAAAACTATTTTTAAAGTTTATCCAGATTAAAAATAAAGAAGAATTAATTAATATTTGTGAAAAATTTCCGGGCGAAAAATATTTAAATAGAGAATTACCAAATTTAAAAGATGTTCTGAAATTTGACGAAATTATCAATGAATATTTTAGAAACAATTCGATTGATAACATTTTTAGATATTTGCCAATAATGTTGTGGTGGTTAATTACAAACATTATTCCTCAGAGACCAACTGAATTCCTACTTTTGAGGAAAGACTGTTTACTTACTTCGCAAATTGATGGTGAAGATAGGTATTTCATTACGATTTATAGAATTAAGAACAACAATAACAAAGAGTCGATAGAAATTGATGAAGCAACTTATAATATTTTAAATAATATCATAAATAAAATTACTACACAGATTCCTAACAATTCTCCTTATCTATTTAATATCGATTTTTATTATTATCATCGTCCTCGAAAACACAATAGAAGAAAATCAAACCAGAGATTAAATAGAAGGGATTTTTATTCGATTTTGGATGACTTTTATAATGAAGTAGTTAGTGGGATATATCAGGTTAATGAGATTGAAAGAGTTAAATTTGGAGATACCAGACATTTTGCAATCATTAATATGTGTTTGCAAGGGTTTAATATGCTTTCCGTAGCAAATATGGCAGGTCATCAAAGTATTTATACACAAAATGAATATTTCTCTCATGCGAAGCATTTTGCCACATCTTATGTATATATAATGGCTCAGAAAAAATTAGGATTTTCATTTTCTAAAAACTTTTCTGGTGGATTAGTCGGCTGGAAACGCTATATGTACGATGTTGGTAAAACGATTTCTTATGAAGAATTAGATTTAGAACAAATTGTTGGACAAGTTGATTACGGTATCTGTAAAGAGTTAGAGAAAGAGTTTCCTATGAATTGTATTGAGGACTGTAGATTCTGTAATAAGTACTATTTCAAACCTGCTGTTTCAGAATTTAATGAAGGAATGGAATGGTTGGTTAATGAATCTAACCAAATGAAAATTAAAATTGAAAACGCAATTGATTTCATGAAAGATATAGTTACTAATAGTATAAATAATGACAATAAGGCTGCTCAGAATTTATTACAAACCACATCACAAAACCTTGTGAGTTACATGGATTTAAAAGCTATAGTCGACGCAAAGATATTGGAGAGTGATAAAAATCATGAGTTCTAAAGAATATAAAAAAGGACCTGGAAGACCAGAAAGTTACACTGATTCAGAGCTAAAAGAGCTAGCAGTTAAAATAAAATATAAATTTAAAGGTGTGAAAATTACTCCTTCGTTACTGGACCAAGAAACAGATATAGGTAGAAACACTTGGAGTAGAAGATTAAAAGATTTCTTACAGGAATTAAATGACCCTATTTTGCGCTCAATACCTTTAAATGATTCAGATGAAATTTTTCTACCTAACATAGAAATGATTTTTGAAAAATATGGAGATAATAAAATCGGTATAATAAGAGAATTATATTCTTTAGAAGAAATGATAGATACTTTATATTCTGAAGTAAAATTATTAAGAGATGAAAATAAAAAGTTAAGTAATTATAGAATTGAAGCTATCAAATACAAAAAACAATCTACAGAGCAGTTTCAAAAAGCAAAATACTACGAGGAATTATACAATAAAACAGTTGCTTCAAGTTTATATCCACATCTATATTCTAAATCTCCTCTTTTAAAAGAATTTAACATCAATAACAAGCTTATAGATGTTAAAAATAATACGGATAAACATATGATGTTTAAGAATATTAAGCTAGATGTCGATGTAGAAGAAACTTATGAAGAGAGTTTGTCTTTAGATGAAATAAATAAAAAAGAGGATGTAATGACTCTTTTAAAAGATGAATTTGATTTATAAATGTAGCATGGAAATAACGGTTTATAAACAAATATATCGATAAAAGTGCGTTTTACGGCAATTTAAAAGAACCCCTTTTGATAGAAGTTTAATCAAAAGGGATAATTATCTAACATATTTAAGCTTCTTTTTTATAAAAAGAAAGATTTATTTTTTTGTCTTGTGATATTCAACAATCGCGCCCGATTGTAGAAGATCATAAGGATATTTTTTCTTAAACAAAGCAAGTTTAACTCTTTTGATTGTTTATAAAGTTTAGCTATTTACAAAATTCTTAACCATAAATATCCCTGTTAGCATTGTCCTTACGCAGTTTAAATCAATATTTCTGGAACATAATAAGTTGTGTTGAAATAAAAATAAAAAATAATTAAGGAGTGTACAATGAGAAAAATTTTATACACGTCACTAGTCTTTATTTCTTTGATTTCCATTTTTTTAAACAGTTCAATTTCTGCAAAATCTCAGACTACAGAAAACGTTGAAAATTCTTCGTATATAAAAAATAGCGATGAAGGAAAAGTTGTTTTTAGTTACAAAAGAGATTTTAAATCTTTAGCAAATTTTTTCAACCTTTCTGAGAATGAATATTTCCAAATGCGGGAAGATAAAAGCATGATTGAAATTGCTGAAATTCAAGGTATAAACAAAGATGATCTATTTTATTATTTGGTTGCTAGAAATTATGAAGCTCTGGAATCGGCGTACAATAAAGGACAAGTAGATTTACATTTTGTTATGGATTATGTTTTATATTTAAAACAAGATGTGGAGCAAGAAATGCAAGCTAAAAGAGATATTGATTTTTAATACGAAGATTAATTAGTCAACTCTACTTTAAACACTAAATAGCCATCTGTTGAGAAATCAGCCAGATGGCTATTTCATTTTATAAGGTCCCAATGATTTTCATCTAAATTATTATTTAAATTAATTATTAAATTGAGTTAGCTATTAGAACAAAAGTTTCAGGTGTTACTTTGTTGGCTACTTTATTATAAATTCCAAGTATATACTGCAAATTATTTTTTTCAAATACAAAAAAGTTAAATAGTTGATGCTCAAAATAAATGGCTTTTGCACCATCTTGAAGTGTATACTCTTTTCCATTTAAGTTCAGTTTATCTGCAAAGTCCAATTTGTTTTTTAAAGGACGAATATCAATTTTATAAATATTATTACTTAAATCTTTGTTAATAAACCTAATTTCCAGGGAATCATTCACATTATAGTTCTTATCTTCAAAGAATCTTCCATATTGATGTGTGAAAGAAATAGAAGGCAACTTTTCGGGTACCTTTACATCACATTTACAATGATTTTCAAATTCCTTAACAGCAGCTTTTACAGATTTATATCCAGCTTCAGTGTACTTTTCCTCAAAAGAGGGAGGAGTATCACTCGACTTTGCATTTTTTACTGTTCCAAAACACCACACGCAAATTAATAGACTAAATAAAACCATTAGAAGAGGAATACGTTTATCCAATTTCATCACCCTTATTTTTTATTTAGATATAGTATGTCTTGTTCATTTACAATAATTCTTTCTTCAACTATTACTATCCTGCACCTTTAGAAAGTGATAATCTTCATAGTATATTTGCTTCATAATGATTCTCTTTAAATGTGTTATTCAAGAAAATGACCCTTTCCATGAAGAAAGACGCTTTCCTATTTCAGAAAAGCGCCCGATTGTTGAAGATGTTTTTCTGTGTCCCCAAACTTTTATTTTAGAACTTTTTTTGTATCGAACCCATCTGGTGAATTTTTCGTTGTGCTTTCCACAAAAGATCTTTCATTTTCGATTTCAACAATTTCTCCTGTAATTGTGGTAGAACATCATTATCAAATCCGACATTTTGAGTAGAGAAACGTAGTAACTATTAAGTTCAAGAAATATGTATAAATTTAAAAACTTTTTAGTAAATTCATATAGTGGAGTAAATTTTTTTAGTGTTACGTAGATTGGAGGGGAAGTTATTAAGAAGAAAATAATTATTATATTTTTAGTCTTATTATGTGTATTTTTCGCAGCATGGAAGTTAAATAAACAAGATGATAACTTGGAATCGACTGTTACTAAAAAAGTGAATAGAGAAGAATTTATTTCCAAAGGAGTAAATCCTGGAAATTCCAGTGATTATGACATTAAACTAACAATGGATACTAACGGAAATTTCCAATTTGAATTAACCGGTTTAATCAAAAATCTATCTACCGATGATTGGGAACAATTAACCTTCTATTTTATACCAAATATATTTACAAAAAGTGTTTCACCAGAGCTGGAAAATCCCTCTACGGTTAATTTTCATAACATATCTATTGATGGAAAAAAAGTCGTTTACACATTAGAAAGAGATACTTTAAATATTCAACTTCCCCATAAGTTGAAACCTAATCAAGAAGTTAAAGTTTATTTTTCCTATGAACTCACCTTTCCTGAACAAGGCTTAAGATTTACAAAGAGTAATAATGGTAATTTTCATTTAGCTCAATTTTACCCAATGCTTGCAACATATAGGAACTCTCGGTGGAACAAGGAGTCTTACCGAGATAGAGGAGAGACTTACCATACTGGATTTAGTAATTTTAAATTAACATACGATATTCCGAAAGGTTTCACCTTTGTATCTTCATCTGATAAAGAAGTCTTTCCGAGTTCAAACGTTGGTTCCATTGAAGCAAAGAATATAAAAGAAATATTTGTCGCTATTTTAAAAGATCCTATACTTGTGGAAAATGATGGGGGCCCTTCCGTTAGAGTATTTGGATTTAATGAAAATAAAGAAAAACTATATCGAGAAATAGCAGATGAGGCTATAGCTGCAATAAACTATTTTGAAGAAATTATTGGTCCTTATCCTTTCAAACAATTTGATATTATAGTAGATGGAATGGGGATGGAGTATCCAGGAATAGTTACAGTTGGTTCGATTTATAATACTGGTCCTAGTAATTCTCAAGAGCTAAAAAATATGGTGATACATGAAATTGCTCATCAATGGTTTTATGGGATCGTTAGCAACGATCCTTATAGTGATGCATGGTTAGATGAAGGTTTCGCAGTATTTGCAGCGAGTTTATTCAAACTTTCCAAATTGAAAGAGACTGAAGATTATAATTCAATGTACAGACCAGATCCTAATTTAGAGTTACCAGTAAATTTACCTCTCAATCAATATGAATCCAACATGAGTTCCTATGTTTATGGAAAATCTGCCAGAAAGTTATGGGAATTATTTAAAGATAATGGAGAGGTTAAAGAAGCTGAAAAATTTTTAAAAATATATTACCATTTTTATAAATATAAAGAAATTGATACTAAAGAATTTGTGAGATTCGTAAAATACTATTTTGATTTAAAAGATGATACCCTATTTGAGGGTTGGTTAGAACTAGAAAAATAAAACCTAATAGTCAAAAGAGACGTAAAAAAGCACCCTTTAAGGCTGCAGTGAACTTTAGATAAAAGGTATCTAGAAGAGTATTCTCGATACCTTTTTTGTCATTCTTATTTTTCATCATTTAGATTACTCCTTTTAGAAGTAACGTACCCTAAATGTTCTTTACTATCCTGCTCTGTTGGTTTAAGTGAAAATCTTCAAAATTTCATTGCCTATTACGATTTTCTTTAAATGTATTACTCAAGAAAATGTCCCTATTCATGAAGAAAGACGCTCGTCATTACAGAAAAGCGCCCGATTGTGGAATAAGCACATACTTTAATACGAAGAGGAAACAATACAATTAATTTTGATAAAGGTATAAGAGGTGTATTGAAGAAAATGAAAAAGATGTTAATCACTTTTGTACTATCCCTTGTTCTTATTATTTCTTTTCAAACAACCGGTGTTTCATCTTCTGAAGCAACTTAAGACTCTAAAGAGCTAAGATTACAGGATATGCTTATGATTATGCTTACTCCTTATATCGAAAAGGACTTGCGTAAATATTATTATCCGAAGGTTGTAAAAGATTTTTCACCTGCTGTCGCTCCATGGAAAATTGAAGTGATAGATACAAGAAGAGTTAATGGCTTTCGTGGCTTTATATTACAAATTACGTTTGATATAGAGCCAACCGATGGTGGACAATGGATTCCAATTGGGAAAGACCGAATGACCTATGAAATTTCATCTGGACCTACGATTAAATTGATAAATCACACACACCTCAAGACGTATGAATATCAATCGGAATAATTGGTACATTAAAAGCAAAAAGGCGCAAATTCATCTTCTGAAAATGTGCCCTTTAATTGAATAACGATTAACCTTCTATTAGCTGGTTTAGTTGAAGAAGAAAAGTGAAGTTTATTCAACATTAGCGTCCTTTGTGGAAAGGTTAATGAAATCTAAACCAAGCAAACCATTGGCCTTGTTTATTTTTGGTCACGAAAATTTGTCTGTGTGATGCATCATATGCCGGTAAATACTTCGGAAAGAGTACTTCCACAAACCAAGAATTGTTAGCTATTTCCTCCCCGCAATAATGTTTCGCCATTGCATAATAAGCTTCCGGATGTGGTGCTTTTGAAAGATGTGCTATGGTTTCTATTTTCCAACCTTTATAATTATCTTCTTTATAAACCTGAGGAATAATTGTATTTAATGCATTTATAAGACCTTTATCTGAACTGATATGTCTCAAACTTTGCGAGTTCGGACATTTACCATTGTTAATTAAAAAGGGTACTTCCTCATCTGTTTCAGCAAATGATATTTGAGCGTGCATCAATATTCCTAAAAAACACATGTAAATAATAACTCTTAAATAATTTATGATTCATCACCCCTTGAATAGTTATTATTCATAAAGTAAGGGGTTTTTATGCTAATCTTTATAACAATATGCATCGATTGTTGAACTAACTTGCTTCGTTTGTTGAGTAAAGAAAAAAGAGCTGCCTAAGCAACTCAATGATCTTCAAGAAAAGCGCCCTTTAATGGAAAAACATAAATATTTAAAAGAGCTAGAGCTTTAGAAAATAAGATTGACCTAAATCTCACTATTTTACTTCCTTATCATTTTTATCCCTAATAATAATTTCGTATGGAATTTCTTCAATCGATAACTCTTCTATTTTCAACTCTATGATTTTATCTACATATTCTGTAATTTGATTTATCTTTTTATCAGAATTCCCGAACCATTTAGATGAATGGATGTTAGTTTTAATAATAATTTGTAATGGTTCGGGGTGGAATGAATAGGCAAACCCCCGATATTCCTTAAATCTCTTGTTCGTTTCTTCTCTTATCGCATCAAAGATTGGTTGCCAATCTTGATCACGTAATGCAAGTTTGCTTTTTTTCCTTATCTTAACTGTATAATCTAAGTCCGTATTTGAGTGAATCGTTTGACCGATGATTTTTTTGAGTTCTTCAATTTCTTTACTTTTCTCTAAATCTTCCTTCATTCCTTGTATTTCAATAATGATTTCATTATTTGGATTAGTTGAGATTGAGTTAGAATGGTATCCCTTTTCCTTTAATAAAGCCGAAATCTCTTCAAATACTTTCGTCATAGATTTCCTTAACTTTTCATCTTCTTCACTTAATGTAGGATAGCTATCTAAAGTGAGAAAATCTACTTTAAAATCTTGAAATCCAACCTTTTTAGCAGTGGTATGAATGATCTTTTCAATGTTTATTTTATTCGCTTCTAATAACGCCTTATCCTGGACTTGCACAGTTAAGTTTCGTTCTTCATGTGAAAAATTTAAACCAACTTGATACCCACTATCCTTTAGTTCCTTAAAACTCTTTGTTAAAAACTGCTCTAATAACTTCTTTTCCGTTTTAGATTCTTCCATACTTTTAACTAAAGTATTTTCTATTTTTTCAGTATTTACAGATGCTGATGTATTTGACTCTTTTTTATGTAACATATTAGATGCCGTAATTATGAGTAATAACACAACAAAACCTGTTAGGACTTTTTTCAAAATACCGCCTCCTATTAAGAAGGTATGTCGGTTTTTTCACATTATTCTCATTGCCATTCCACATAATTGTAAATGTATTTCTTTACTTTATCCCACTCGCGTTATTAAACAATCTGGCCCGATTGTTGAACACAAGTTAAAAAAATTACTTAAACTAACCAGCGCCGTTAGTCTAAATGCGTTTCTTCACTATCTTCATTGTTGCTTTAATAAAAATACCCAATAAAAATCATCTCTCAACAAAGAAGTCTCTAGTCGGGAGATGATTTTAATTAACCTATATTTAAAACTATCTAAATTTGTAGTAAGTTATCGACATTAATAAAAAGGCTACATTTCAAAAGATAAATTATATTATACTTTTGGAGTCCTTTAAATTTACTAAGTTATTTCAAACAATTTCTTATGTCCTCAGCTAAAATTTTTGACCCCGAAATTCCTTTTAAAAATTTTAAATCTCCATTTGACGACCAATCGATTTCTCCTAAACTTTGCAGCTTTTTTGCGATTTTAACAGAATCTGTTTGTTGTGATTTTTCTGAGTAAAATTCATTCACTAGCTCATTACCTACTATAGCAAGAGCGTTTAAACATGTTATATGTGTGAGTCGGTAATTTTTATAATCATTCCATTCATCAGGTAGCAATTCTTTGATTAAATTAAAGTAAAATAATGTAATATTCAATATTTTTTCCTTTGGTAACTTTGCTAAAGGTGATTTTTTAGTTAATAAATTTACAATTTGATATAAATTTTGTAAGGTAATATGTTTTTCCTTTGTACGTCTACCAATTAATGTTCCCTTACTAAAAAAGGGGCTTTCCGGCTTTATTATAAGATTAGTGGCTATCCATCCAAAATCGTCATTATTCCGGTTTAAATAACGACTCAACGAAGTACCGATTCCTTTAGCTTTTGTATTAATGACATCGAAAAGTTTAATTTCATCATCATCATCTAAATAATGAAAAGCTAAAAATGGCACAGTTAATGTACTATCTGTTTCACTAATATATTCTTTAATTCCTCCTAAACGATGCTGCCCGTCCATCAAGGTTCCCTTTTTTCGGCATACTAAACGGCCATAGCTTCCTCTGCTTCTATCATATGCATGAAATTCCCAGTTTCCACAAGCATTTAGTAGTATAGGTGTATATAATGAATCTTCACCTTGCGATAAATAATCAGCAAAATCTTTACATCTCTTTTTGTTTATAGGACGTTGATAGCCTTTACCTGAAGGATCATTAAATAATTTTGAATAACAGAAATTAATAGCTATTTGTGATGATACTGCACCTTGATATATTACTCTTCCCCTCATCTTTGATTGGATAACATTTTCTATAACTATATTTGAACTTAAATGACTGTTCATATAAGTAAACACTCCTTAAAAATATTTCAAAGTACATAATAGTACTTATAAGTAATAAAAACAAATAAAATGTACTTTTATGAAACTTCATGTGAATTTGCGCCTCACATAGTCTTTAAGTGAGGTGATTAAAATGGAACAGTTAGTAGATATCGTTGGTGTTAATATTAGAGAAATTCGAAAGCAAAAAAAGCTAACCCAAGAAGAGCTAGCAGAAAAGTGTGGGTTACAAACTTCTTATTTAGCAGGAGTTGAGCGTGGAGATAGGAATATTACTTTACAAACGTTAGAAAAAATTGCTTTAGGGTTAGAAATTAACGCTAAGGAACTATTTGAACTGGAATCACCATTAATTAAGCTAGCCTTGGAAAAACAACAATTACTACAAATATTCACAAGCTATATGCAAGATAAATCTGAAAAAGAGATTCAATTGTTAATAAATATTGCGAACAATATTTTTGAAACATACAAGTAATGATTTTATATAGTTTGAGCAAATGATAAAAAAGGCTCATAACTTATTTGAGAAAGAGTTCTATGTTATATTTGCATCATAAGAAAGGGTGTTTTTATGTCAAAAATAGCGGTGCTAGCTGAAAAACCTTCAGTTGCAAGAGATATTGCAAGAGTATTGAAGTGTAACAAAAAAGGAAATGGATATCTTGAGGGAGATAAATATATAGTAACTTGGGCTTTGGGCCATTTAGTAACACTTGCCGATCCCGAAAGCTACGATATAAAATATAAAACTTGGGATTTAGAGTCTTTACCGATGCTACCTGAAAAGCTAAAGTTATCGGTAATCAAACAAACAGGAAAGCAATATAATGCGGTCAAGCATGTATTAGAGAGATCGGATGTATCGAGTTGTATTATTGGTACCGATAGTGGTAGGGAAGGTGAGTTAGTTGCAAGGTGGATTTTAGAAAAATTAAAGTACAAAAAACCTATTCAACGATTATGGATTTCATCTGTTACCGATAAAGCAATTAAAGAAGGCTTTGCAAACTTAAAGCCAGGCAAAAATTACGATAATCTATATCATGCAGCGGTTGCTCGTAGCGAGGCAGACTGGTACATCGGTTTAAACGCAACACGTGCTTTAACAACACGCTTTAACGCTCAACTAAACTGTGGACGTGTACAAACACCGGTCGTTGCAATGGTTGCAGCACGTGAAGATGAAATAAAACATTTTAAGCCACAAACGTATTATGGCATTGAAGCGCAAACTAACGATAAATTAAAGCTAACATGGCAGGATGCAAAGGGCAATTCACGTAGCTTCGATAAAGATAAAATCGATACAATCGTTAAAAAGGTTAGCAATGACAATGCTAAGGTTGTCGAAATCGAGCGTAAACCGAAAAAAACATTTGCTCCTGGCCTATATGATTTAACTGAGCTGCAAAGGGATGCAAATAAAATTTTCGGCTACTCTGCTAAAGAAACATTGAACATTATGCAAAAGCTTTATGAGCAGCATAAAGTTCTAACTTATCCACGAACAGACTCGAGATTTATTTCGAGTGATATCGTTAACACATTACCAGAGCGTTTAAAAGCTTGCGGTGTTGGCGAATATCGTTCACTTTCGAATAAAGTATTAACGAAGCCGATAAAAGTAACTAAAGCATTTGTAGACGATTCTAAAGTGTCTGACCACCATGCTATTATTCCAACAGAAGAACGTGTGAACTTTGCAAACTTTAATGATAAGGAACGTAAAATTTACGATTTAGTTGTAAAACGTTTCTTAGCGGTATTCTATCCTGCGCATGAATTTGAGCAATTAACGCTACGTGCAAAAATTGGCAATGAAAGTTTTATTGCAAGAGGTAAAACAATTGTGACAGCTGGTTGGAAGGAAGTATATGAAAACCGTTTTGATGATGAAGAAAATCAAGACGATTTAAAGGAACAGGTCTTCCCTCGTATAGAAAATGGTGCAACACTAGAAGTTCGTTTAATAGCACAAACATCTGGTCAAACGAAACCTCCTGCACGTTTCACTGAGGCCACATTATTGTCTGCAATGGAAAATCCAACAAAGTATTTACAAACAAATGATAAGCAACTGGCAGATACTTTAAAATCTACTGGTGGATTAGGAACGGTTGCAACACGTGCTGATATTATCGACAAGCTCTTTAACTCGTTTATGATTGAGCAACGTGGTGGCAAAGACATTTATATTACTTCAAAAGGTCGCCAGCTATTAGATTTAGTCCCAGAAGAGTTACGCTCACCTGCTACAACTGCTGAGTGGGAACAAAAGCTAGAGTTAATTGCCAAAGGGAAAATGAAAAAAGAAGTTTTTATCAATGAAATGAAGAAACATACGCAAAAAATTGTTGCTGAAATTAAAGCAAGCGATAAAAAATATAAGCATGATAACATTTCAACGAAATCATGCCCTGATTGCGGAAAGCCAATGCTTGAAGTAAATGGGAAAAAAGGTAAAATGCTTGTCTGTCAGGATCGTGAATGTGGTCATAAGAAAAACGTTGCACGCATAACAAACGCTCGCTGCCCTCAATGTAAGAAGAAGCTAGAGTTACGTGGTGAAGGAGATGGCCAAATCTTCGTATGTAAATGCGGTCACCGTGAGAAGTTATCTGCATTTGAAGCTCGTCGTAAAAAAGAAGGCAGTGGTAAAGTGGATAAGCGAAGTGTGCAGAAATATATGAAGCAGCAGGAGAAAGAGGCTGAGCCTTTAAATAATCCTTTTGCAGATTTATTAAAAGGTTTTAAATCCGAATAAAGTGAAAACTAAAGCAGCTATACATTTATACGCTGCTTTAGTTTTCTTTTTATAATCTAGAAAAAAGTTCTGACCAATTATCGATGAAATCGCCTTCGCTACTGATTTTATATTTAAGCTTGAATGGAACTGTATAATGACCCGTAATCCACAATTTGTGCAGATTTATAATTTCATTTAAAAAGAATTTTTTCTTTTCAAGAGGGAACCCTTTACAGTAGGCAATAATATAGTTTTCTATATCACTAGCTAAAGCGTGTATTTTACTATCGAGTAATTGATTTGGCTTTCTAAATAGTTGAATTATATTTAAGAAAATTTGTTTTTTATATTCCTCATCTATAGAGGAAAAAATATGTTTATATATAATGTCTACATTATCATAGAACCATGGCGTATTATCTCTAGTGCAAATTAAATGATATATAGAGTTGTAGAGTACTTTTGCATTTTTACGAGATATAAGTGGATCTATGCATTTAATATCACCTAATAGTTCATTAAAGTTAACGTACTTATTATTCTCAAAATGATTTTCTTTAATTAAATCTAAAATTTGTGGAATATCTATCCCACTTTTTGATTTAATATTCAGTTCCTTGTCATTGAAAAAACGGTTCTCAATTCTATATGCATCTCTAGATATCTTAGGTAGTTTAAATAAAAATGAATATTGTTTTTTCATTTTCTCAATGTAAGCTTTATTATCTTCTCTAGTTTTGTTTGCTATTATTGCATCTCTAACATCTGATAGATAAATACAATTTAAGTTATAAAAGCTTTCATTTCTAAAAGATTCATTAAATGGGAAGACTCTTCTAGCTGCATTTATAAGAATATCGCATTCCTCATCTGTGAATATATGACCCTCCATGTTAGAGATAATTCCATCAAAAATTGTTCTCATCCAGTCAGGGTCGTACGTATGCTCTAAATTAAAGAATCTATAAAAATCATTGGGACCACAATTCATAGCAGCTTTAGAAACAGCATTTATCAAATAAATTGAAGCTCTATTATCACCTAATTCAGAAGCAATATTGTTGATATTTAATAGCTCAATCCCTGCTGTTTTCCAAATAGATGGGTCATTATCTGATATAATCTCGAACCATTCAAGTAAATTGAATAACGAATATTCTTTCCTGCCAATATACCCAAGAAATTTAGATGATAAAATATTTTTAGAAGCTAATATCTTAGAGGAATCAATCACACTTTTAGATAAATCTAAGAATAAATTAGCCAACCTCTGCAATTCAGAAAATTCCTCTTCCCATACTTTCCCTTCATTATCCATCCAATATGAATATAACTCACTTAAAACTTTATTCTCTCCGAATTCTTGAAGAATAGGCCAGGTAGATTCTAGATATAAAATGTTATTAGGATTTTCTAAATGTCTTTTTAATACTTCAATTAATTTATTTTCATATTCCCTTGGTAATAAATCTGTAACTTCTTTTAATTGATTTAAAAGCCAACTTGAGACTGATAAAATATCAAAATGACTAAGTGTGGTGAAGTTATTCGGATTAAGAATGTTTACTAAATGTTTTTCAAATTCATTAGTATATTGGACTTCTTGTGAATTAATCATTTTATAAAGTTTCCCAAGATAGTAAGCAGCTTGTACATAATTTGAGTAAATCTCTAATTGAATATCTGATCTTGAATAATTAAGCTTATTAAAATCTTCCACAATTACTTCATAGGCTTCATTTTCATACGATTTTGCTATGACTAGTAAAAGGATTGGTTTAAATGAGCGGTCAAAATATTTTTCTCCCTTAAAAACTTCTAATTTTGCTTTTGTGATGATAAATTTTACAGATTGAACTTCTTCAACCATATTACTTTTTAAAGCCCAGAAATATATTTCTAATAATGTGTATAAATCATATTCTTTATAATTTTTCTTACTAATTAATGAAAGTAATACATCTTCTGTATAATGTCTAAGAACACTAACAAGAAATCTTTCATAATCTGTTTTATACATAATAGGTATCCTATCTATTTTATCTAAAATATCATCAGGTTTAGCTTCTGAAAGATAAGATAAAAGCCCATTTGAATAAAGTGCTACAATAATTTTTTCATCTTCATCTAATAAATCTTTGATATGAATATTTCTATTAAAACAAGCATTTAAGTATCCAAATCTCCAAAGTATTTCTTCAATATCTTCATTCAAACTATCTTCTACTATTAATGGTATATTAAGTAATTCAACTAATTCTATTGGACCCATAGTTCCAAACCACTTATTAATTAAATTATTACTCCTATTTTTCTCATTATTTTCAATTAAGTAAAGTACATCGTTTAATATTTCTAATACTTCATCTGTACTTAAATTTTCAACAGGAGAATAATATTTTTCGCTATCTTTTAACTCTATATATTCTATAGAAGGCACGTAATTAATGTCAGCCCACTGATTACTCTGTAAAAATTGATTTAGAGTACTAATAGAAAGGCTTAGTTTAAATAAATTATCAATATCAAAATTTTCTTTTATATAATCTAAGCAAAATAATATCTGCTCTTCAATTTCTTCTAAAGGTCTACGATATTTTATAGCATCTTTAATATATCCAGGATTCATTAATCCAAAAAATTCGTTTTGTCGTTGTGCCTTAGATAACAAATTAAATATATGCCCATGTTTTAAAGGAATATCTCTGCACCTTACTAATAAAAAATCTGCTAAATAGGAAGATACTTGCTTTAATATATATGGATCTTGTTCTAAAATTTTTTGTAGGTATATTCTAAAATCATTATGAAAAACCGTATACACACCTTCATGCGCAATTATTAAAGGGAAAAGCTTATCGAGTACATTTTTCCACTTTAAAGCTTCTAGACCTAAGTCAGGAAAAATATTTTCTAAATCTTTAAAATGTATTCCTTTATTGATAAGACTAAACAATCCTGCTAGCATTTTCTCAAGATGCTCAAGTGTATCCCCAAATTCTGAAATAGTACTTTTCCAAATATATTCATAATATAGATTTAAACCTTGCGAGATATTCTGTGTTTGTAATACACTTTCAAATTCACTTAGATTCGAATATTTTTGAGCTTCATGAATTAAAAAGATAGATAATAATATGTTCCCCTTTGTATTGTGATGAATAAAATTAGCTACCGAGGACCTTTCAGTATCATTTAAAACTACTTTTGAATTCTCACATAGGCTCTCTACATCTTCTACGGTAACAGGAGGCATTTCTATTTTTAATACACTTGAATCATTTATCCAAGTAGGATAATTATTATAACTATTTATAGGTTGTCCAATAATTACAAAGCAAACTCTATCTGAAAGTAATTGGGGTGGCAAAAGAGTATTTAAAAAACTAGAATCTTGTCCAGATCTAGCTGCATGATCAATTCCATCTATAAGAATAATTGTTTTCCTACCACTTAGTTCACTCATAATTTCTGCTAGACGAATGACTTCCTTACGCAAATTATCAATAGAATCAATAAACTCTATTGACATAGGGACGTTATATTTAGAAAGCTGCCCTTTTAATTTATCTTTTAATTGTAAAAGTAAATCCCCCCATAAAATTCTTGGATTACTTCCTCCTTTATCAGCTGAAAGGTAATCAGATTTTATATTTAGAGGTTTAAATGTATAGTATTTCAAAGAAATTATAGAATTTACTTTATTAACTAAAAAACTAGCTACATTTGTTTTCCCTGAGCCAGCTTCTCCTGATAAAAATATTACTTTTTTATCGGTATTTAGAATTTCTCTCTCGAAATCTTCACAGAATTTAACTCTGGAATCTATAAACGGCTCTGTAGTAGGTAAACTTACAATTCCTTTAAAATCATAAGACTCAATAGATAATGCCTCGTATAAATCTTCTAGTAAGATTTCTTCTTTATTTCTATGAGTAGTCGTCCAAGTAAATAATGCAACAACTAGTTTATCAAATAGAGCTTCTGAAATACGTACACTACTTTGGAAAGTAGCTTCGAGTTTATTTATGGCAATCTTTTTTAACTCTAATAAACCTGGTTGAGAAGCTTGAATTTCTAAAACCCTTAAAAACTCCAATTTTTGTTTGTCATCTTCTAATATATCTAATTCTGTCAGAAATTTTTCCCAAGCTTTTTTCCATTCTTCAGGAAAAACAATATCGTTAATTCTTTTAACAGTATGTACTTGTTCGTTTAATTTTTTTAAAAAGCTAGTTAATCCAGGTCTATAAAGACCAGCTCTATTATTAGGAGTATCATTAATAGTCCTATTAGTATAAAGAATAACTTTTTTTACATGTACATCTTTATTTAACTTCAACCAATCTTTAGCGAATTTAGAAATATAAGATTGATCGTTCTTTCTAAAGATAATATCCGAAAAGCTTAACTGATCTTCTTCACGTGTATGCTTAACTTGAATACATTCAACACTACCATCATGATATTTTATGACTACATCATCTAGCCCTTGTAAATCTGGGGCTTGTAATGTTATTGATTTAATAGTGTTATCTGAATTAAGCATATTTATTGCTTTATCTAAGCCTACCGTCCATTCATACCAATATGGATCTGCTATTCCTGATGTTGGATTTTTTATTTCAGTCATTAGACACCATCCTTAATTAATTTTTAGTTGTTTTTCCAGTTTACTTTAAAAAATGATAGAATTGTAAGTGAATATTATACAAAGAACAGGGGGGCTAATTCATGGAGTATAAAGGTCATAAATTGAAAAAGGGAAAATTTATAACACCTTTCAATGAAATATTAACCCAAATTGGAAAAGAAGAACAATGGTATTTGGGAAGACTACCCGAGTATATTTGGATAGCTTTAATTTACAAATCTAATTCTCGCCAAAAATCTTTTCAATTAATTGAATCTATTTTACAAGAACTGAATAAATACTTACCTGCAGAAGACAATCACCCGAGGATTTCAAACATTTTTAAACTCTCTGAAGAAAAACAGAAAAAATTTTATGAATACTTATTAACTAAAGTTGATAAAAATATTTTATCTCCACTCACAATTATTGTTAGTTATTCAGTGAGTAGAACATTTGCAAAATATTTTTCAAGCCATAAAGATACCTTTGAAGAAAAAACAAACAAATTAGAAGAGATTCTCAAAGAATTTTCAAGTCAACATTCTAATCAAACTACAGACCTAAGATATTTAATTTTTTTCTACATGCAATTAAAAAATAGAATTATTATGCCTGCACAACATCTGGAACTAATTGAACAGTATCCATTATTGGAACATGATAATCCTTTAATGGCGATGATTAGACCTACTATAAGAACTTTAGAAATGATGTCACCTGCTTTTGAAAAAAATATAGATATAACGTATCTTGAATTATTTTGGGAAAGGATGAGTGAATTGACTGAATGCGAACTTTTTCAAGTTAAGTTTGATGTAGAAGATTTAATAGACAAAAAGGAGTTTTTGGAACAAACATATAATGAGTTGAAATATTTCACAGATTTATTCCACACAACATCTCCATTGGATAATAAAATGTTAGTTCTATTGGGAATAGCAACCTTTTCATATAAACGTTTTTTGGAGTTAGTAGAACATAATCTTTATAACACTATCACAGGTCGAAGTATCACTAGATCTTTAATCGAAAACTATATTATGATGAAATATTTACTTCTTAGAGAAGAACATAAAGATAATATTTGGGAAGAGTATCAATATTACGGGTTAGGGCAGTTTAAACTGATAACCGAAAGATATGAAGATAGTGGCGATATTTATCCTAATAGTCATGTAGATTATAAATATATAAGCTTTCTAGTGGAAGAATACAAAAGTAAAAATTTTATTGATATGGATTTGAAATATTTTGGAAGCCATAATATAAAAACTAAAGCAGAAATGGTGAATGAATCCGATTTGTATAAACATTTATATGATTATGATTCAATTTATGAACATGGTTTATGGGGAGCTATTAGAGAAAGTAGCTTATTAAAATGTGATACTGCTAGTCATCAATTCCATTGTGTACCAGACATTGAGAATCAACAGAATTTAAAAAGTGTATGGCATGATTCTAAAATGCTTATGCAAAAAACATTAAATCTTTTAAAAGAATTGTATGGATATCCTTACCACTTGGAGGAAATTCAAAATGGTAAAAACTAAATTCATGGAAGAATTGATTAAAATCCAAAATGAATACATCTATCTTTTAGAATTAGGATTAACAGATTGGGAGGAAGAATATTTTATTGAGTTTATAGAAGAATTAAATTTATTTTGGAAAAGAAATGAAAATGTATTAAATTCGATTTATGAATATGAATTTCCTGAATTAGAGACTGTTTTCCTTACTGCTGTTACTAAAATAGATCTTGAATATTTACAACATTATTCTATGAAAATTAGTGGTAAAATCTGTTTAATAGATGATCCTTTAATAAGCTATTTAAACCTTTTAGATAAAGATCTCCCTCCAAAGATGCGAGAGAAATTCTCAGAAGTAATTCAAAAAAATATACGAGAATCTATAGAATTATTTAAAATCTGCTCACACGATTTTTTTATCTTACCTATACGCACTATAATTCCGATTGAAATTGTTACTAAAGCTGCCAATCAATTTTTTGTTTCTTTATTCGAAGGTATTACTAGTATTGAAGATTACTTTAAAAAAATAAACACTTTTGAAGACATAGAAAGGTATTTGAAGGAGCCAGTTAAAGACTGGATATTATTTGGTTGGGATGATGATTATAGAAATAGTACTTTAAATGAGAGATTTTCAAACTTTGTAAATACAGAATTTATAGGGGATAAAAAGGCTCCTGTAAATCAAATATTTTTCTTTTCTCAAATAGGTTATTTATCACAAGGAATGAATATCTTATTCGCCATGTCAACAATTAAGTTCGTACCTTATATCCGTGGAGAATTGCCTTTCAAATATCTCACTGTATTATATACCTCTTTGAAACATAATTTAAATTTAGATTTAGATCAGCAAATTATTAGAACTACTATTAGCTACTTTTTTGAAAGAATTTTTGACTTTGAAAAATTAACTGATGTACTGTATGAAGAATTCCTAACTAAGATTAGTGGATTAAATTTATATCAATACGTTACTCAAAGTTTACAACTCGAAAATAAAGAGTTACATGATATTAGCTTACGGGACATTGATTTAGCTGTGAATGAATTTTATGAGAACAAATTTTTAGCTCTGTTTTAAATGTAGGAGCTTATCAAATATGAAATATATTTGATAGGCTTTTAATTATGTACAAATTCAGCAAAAGTATTATGTGCAAACGGAAAACGCAAGATATTCTTGTAATCAAAGCTTTTAATATGATATAGGATTTATGTACACTCTATTTTTATAGAGATACACCCGTATCTGTAGCAATGATAATTTCATTAACATCATTACGTGAAAGCTGACTTTTGACTGCATTAAATTGCTTTCCAGTTTGCTTTATAACCGTTAATTTTAAACGTTCTGGTAGCATGGGTAGATCTTCTAGATTCCATGTTTTATATTTCACATCATAGCTTTCAGGGTCAGCCAGAGTTACAAGATGTCCAAGCGCCCAAGTAACAATATATTTATCTCCCTCAAGGAAACCATTTCCTTTTTTATTACACTTCAGTACACGTGCGATATCACGTGCTACAGAAGGTTTTTCAGCAATTACTACGCTCTTTGCCATTGTTAACACCCTTTCATAGTTCCATGGTTTTAAATATAGCATAGGTTGAGTGGGTTCGCAGTTTTACTGCAATGTAAAATGCATTTAGTAAACAAAGAAAAGAAAGGGAAGAAAATTTGTCATGAAAAGCAAAGAAGCTTCATATGGTGTATATGTGATTTTAGCTTTTTAATTTCTGTTCTATGTAAAATTTTTGCTCGTAATTTTGCGAAAAATCTATTTTGTTGCTAGACACCAAATTTTGAGAATGCTATATTTATGTTGTCATAGTATTTTTATAATTAGGAAAAAATAGAATACTTTATGGGTTTGAATGATTTTTCCTGATTATAAGGAGTGATGAAGTATAGAGCTAGATGAAGGATGATAGGGCCTATGGTAAAGAAAACGTTAAAACAAAGAATTGTAGACGCTTCAGTTGAATTGTTTCAACAAGATGGTTATCACAATGTAACAGTGGATCGTATTGTGGAATACATTGGGGCATCAAAGGGTGGATTTTATCATAATTTTAAATCAAAAGATGAACTGTTGTATGAAATTCATGATGTCTTTATTTCATATGTCATTCAACAATCGCAAGCTGCATATGACAAATTCGATACACCCATCACACGTTTGTGTGCCATGCTGCAAACACTGACACAAGTATTTGATATGTATCAAGCACATATTACGATTTTTTATGAAGAAAGTCGTTCACTCTCAGATGAATATAGTGACATCATCCATAAAAAGCGAGATCACTATCGTGATATTTTACAAAGAGTGATAGCAGAGGGTCAGGAAGCAAAGGTTTTTCGTACCGAATTACCTTGTACAATTGTGACAATGGCAATTGTCGGGATGATTAACTGGACATACAAATGGTTTAAGCAATCAGGACCATTAACGATGGAGCAAATCACAGATGTTTTTACCGATATGGTATTACGGGCAATTGTGACAGAACAAGCCATGGAAGAAGCGAAGCAATTTATAATAAAGGGGTAGCCAGTAGGAAACACTGGTTTTATTATTTGTTTTTACAAACCGACTAGTCGGTATTAACTGTAAGTAATTGTTCTTAAGCTACATTACTATGGCAAATTCGACATTAGGGGGATTAGGGATGAATTTTGAATTAACAAAAGAGCAAGAGATGATTCGAGACATGGTGCGTGATTTTGCTGAGAAGGAGATTAAACCGTATGCTCGTGAGGTTGATGAGACATCAACAATGAGAATAGAGAGCTTTAAGAAGATGGCAGAACTAGGCTTATTGGGTATCCCGTTTCCTGAGGAATATGGTGGATCAGGTGGTGATACGGTGTCCTACGCTTTAGCTGTAGAGGAGATTGGTCGAGCATGTGGGGGCACAGGGTTAAGCTATGCAGCTGCTGTTAGCTTAGGAGCCTCTCCAATTTACAACTTCGGCACAGAGGAACAAAAGCAAGAGTGGCTAGTTCCATTAGCTAAGGGTGAGACATTAGGATCATTCGGTTTAACAGAGCCAAATGCAGGTTCAGATGCAGGGGGCACACGTACTACAGCTGTTATCGATGGTGATGACTACATTATTAACGGAGAGAAATGCTGGATCACCAATGCAGGATATGCTCGACAAATTATTGTAACGGCGGTAACAGGTAAACGTGAAGATGGTAAAAAGATTATTTCTTCTATTATTGTGCCAACAAACACACCAGGCGTAACAATCAACTGTAATTATGACAAAATGGGTGTACGTGGCTCCAATACATGTGAAATTGTGTTAGAAAATGTCCGTGTCCCAAGAACGAATCTATTAGGGGATGAAAAACGTGGCTTTAGCCAGTTTTTAAATACATTGGATGGTGGTCGTATTTCCATCGCTGCTCTTTCTGTTGGAATTGCCCAGGCTGCTTATGAAAAGGCACTAAAATTCGCGAAGGAACGTGAGCAATTTGGTGCACCTATTTCGAAGCTACAGGCGATCCAATTTAAGTTAGCTGATATGGCAATGGAAATAGAGCTTGCTCGTACGTTAGTACATAAAGCAGCATGGTTAAAAGATCAAAAGAAACCATTTGGCAAAGAAGCTGCGATGGCTAAACTATTTGCTTCTGAAATGGGCTTCCGTACATGTAATCAGGCAATCCAAATTCATGGTGGTTCTGGATATATGAAAGAATACGATGTAGAACGTCATTTACGTGATATTAAATTAATGGAAATCGGTGAAGGAACATCTGAAATTCAACGTCTTGTTATTTCTCGTCTAATTGGCTGTTAATCATCATCAGTTAAATTAAATAGCATAAATGAGGGGGATCTTCATGGCAGAACTTGTGTATCAAACAATTGGTCAATTGCTAGATGAACAATCAAAAAAGTACCCGCAGAATGAAGCATTGGTCTATGCTGACAGAAATTTACGCATGACTTATGAGCAGCTAAATCGTCAAGCTCGATACGTAGCAAGAGGTTTAATGGCTCTTGGAATTGAAAAGGGAGACCATATCGCAGTATGGACGACAAATGTTCCAGAGTGGGTACAGCTTCAATTTGGTACAGGGAAGATGGGTGCTCCAATTGTAACGGTAAATACGAATTACCGTGCAAGTGAGTTGGAGTACTTATTGAAGCAATCTGATGCTAAAACGATTTTTTTAATTGAAAATTATCGAGACCATTCTTTTATTAATACACTGCAAGAGTTATGTCCAGAGCTTGAACATTGTGAACCAGGTAATTTGCAATCAAAGCGACTACCTTTATTAAAAAATGTTATTTTAATCGGTGAAACCAAATACCCCGGCGTACTTAATTGGTCAGACGTTTTAACTGCTGCCGAGCAAGTAACAGAAGAACAGCTAGATCGAAGAGAGCAATCTCTCCATTATGATGATGTCATTAATATTCAATATACTTCTGGTACAACAGGCTTTCCTAAGGGAGTAATGCTAACGCACTTTAACTTGGTCAATAATGCTGTCAATATTGCTGAATGTATGCGTTTAACGGCAGAGGATCGTCTATGTATCCCAGTCCCATTCTTCCATTGCTTTGGTTGTGTCATAGGAACATTAGCCATTACAACGAGTGGTGGAACCATGGTACCAGTACAGGAGTTCTCACCTGAAGAGGTACTAAGAACCGTTCAACAAGAGAAATGCACTGCATTACATGGCGTGCCAACGATGTTCATTAGTGAACTGAATTTATCGAATTTTGCATCTTTCGATCTTTCAACTTTACGTACAGGAGTCATGGCAGGATCAAACTGTCCAATTGAAGTTATGAAAGCGGTCATTGAGAAGATGGGCATGAAAGATATAACAATATGCTACGGTCAAACAGAATCATCACCTGTTATTACACAGACAAGAACGGATGACCCGCTAGTGTTAAAGGTGGAGACAGTTGGCCGCGCTTTACCTAACCTAGAAGTAAAGATTGTTGTTCCTGGAACTACCGAGGAAGCTCCGACAAATGAACAGGGAGAGCTATGTACGAGGGGCTATCATGTGATGAAGGGCTATTATAAAAACCAGGAGGAAACAGATCTTGCGATTGACGAGGATGGTTGGTTGCACACAGGTGATTTAGCAACAATGGATGAAGCAGGTTATGTCCGTGTAACAGGTCGTTTAAAGGATATGATTATCCGTGGTGGCGAAAACCTATATCCTCGTGAAATTGAGGAGTTCCTTTATACACATCCGAAAATTTCAGATGTTCAGGTTGCAGGTGTCCCTGACCCTGTTTATGGCGAGGAGGCGGCAGCTTGGATTGTTTTAAAAGAAGGGGAGCAGGCTACAGCGGTTGAAATCCGAGATTATTGTCGGGATAAAATTTCTAGACATAAAATTCCGCGACATATTTTCTTTATTGATAACTATCCAATGACTGCATCTGGAAAAGTTCAAAAATATAAATTACGAGAAGATTTCGTTATGACCGTAAAGTAAGGAGGGGCAGTGACTATGTTCAATAAGGTATTAATTGCAAATCGTGGGGAGATTGCTAGACGAGTGATCAGAACATGCAAGCGCCTAAATATTCATACGGTTGCAATCTATTCAGAGGCAGATGCTAAAAGCTTACATGTGAAAGATGCAGATGAGGCTTTCTGTGTTGGGAAGCCACCGGTTGCACAGAGCTATTTAAATATCGACCGCATTCTTGAAATTGCACTAGAAAGTGGTGCAGAGGCTGTTCATCCTGGCTATGGTTTACTATCAGAGAATGCAAATTTTGCAAAACGTTGTACAGACGCAGGTTTAGTGTTTATCGGGCCAAGTGCTGATGTGATTGCTTCAATGGGCAGTAAATTAGAGGCACGTAAAACAATGAAAGCTGCTGGTGTACCGATTGTAGAGGGTGTAGAAGCGCCTGTGAAGGATGTAGAAGAAGCCACTGACATAGCGGAACGTTTAGGCTATCCGATTATGTTAAAGGCATCAGCAGGTGGTGGCGGTATCGGTATGCAACTAGTTGAAAATGCCGAGGAACTAGCTAAAGCTTTTGAGGGAAATCAAAAGCGTGCACAATCATTCTTTGGTGATGGCACGATGTATATGGAGCGATTCATTGCTAACCCTCACCATGTCGAGGTGCAAATTATTGCTGATCATCAAGGTAATGTCGTTCCATTATTTGAACGAGAATGCTCTATTCAACGAAGAAATCAAAAAGTAGTAGAAGAAGCACCATCACCGTTTATCTCACAAGAGACAAGAGAAAAAATGCTAGAAGCGTCAGTTAAGGCGGCGAAGCATATTGGTTATGTCAATGCTGGAACAATCGAATACTTGGTTGATGAAGATCAAAACTTTTATTTTTTAGAAATGAATACAAGACTACAGGTAGAGCATCCCGTTACGGAGGAAATTACGAAGCTTGATTTAGTAGAGGAGCAATTAAAAATTGCTGCAAAACAACCTCTTACGTTCACTAGAGAAAGTATGACTAAAGAAGGGCACGCGATTGAAGTGCGCATATACGCTGAAAATCCTTCGACGTTTTTCCCGTCTCCAGGTACCATTACGACTCTTGAATTACCGACAGGTGAAGGGATTCGACATGAGTGTGGTGTAGAGTCTGGTTCAGTGGTAACACCATTCTATGATCCAATGATTAGTAAATTGGTGGTGTGGGGGGAAACAAGAGAAATTGCCTGTGAAAGATTAGCACAAGCGCTAAAGACGTATAAAGTGGAGGGGATTCAAACGAATATCCCGATGCTGTTAAAAACCGTCACACATGAACAATTTTTAAAAGGCTATACGACAACAAAATTTGTAGAGCAATATTATTTACCGCAATTAGCAGAAACAAAATAACAATTATCATGTATTCGTGCTTCCATAGAGGGACGAATACATGATTAAAAAATTAGGAGTGAATGATTATGGCAACAGTAAAAGCAAGCATGGCAGGAACAGTATGGAAAATCGTCGTAACAGAGGGCGAGAAAGTGACAGCAGGTCAAGATGTAGCCATTTTAGAATCGATGAAAATGGAAATTCCAATTGCAGCAGAAGAGGATGGCGTAGTGACGAAAATCATTGCCAATGAGGGAGACTTTATTAACGTTGATGATGATATTTTAGAAATTGAATAAGAGGAGGCTTGTTTATGCAGCTACCTAAGCAAGTCGCAATCAAAGAAGTTGGTCCCCGTGATGGCTTACAAAATGAAAAAACGCATATTTCAACAGCTGATAAAGTGCAATTAGTAAATTTATTAGGTCAAACAGGATTAAATTATATTGAAGTGACATCTTTTGTGCATCCCAAATGGATTCCTCAATTGGCAGATGCAGTTGAGGTTCTGCAAGCCATTAAAAGACATAAGGATATTACCTATGCGGCACTTGTACCCAATATGCGGGGCTTAGAACGTGCATTGCAGGCTGAAGTAGATGAAGTAAGTATTTTTATGTCTGCTAGTGAAAGCCATAACCAAAGTAATATTAATAAAACCATAGAAGATACATTTCCCATATTAGAGGAAGTTGTAGTAGGAGCTCAGGCTGTAAAGAAACAGGTTCGAGGTTATATCTCAACGGTTATTGGTTGTCCTTATGAGGGATATATACACCCTGACAAGGTATTACGAGTAACGGAAAAATTATTGGAGATGGGTGTGACGGAAATATCGCTTGGTGACACAATTGGTGTTGGTGTACCGACACAGGTTGAGTTTCTTTTAGAGGAATTGCTAAAAAGGTATCCTGCTGAAAAATTTGCCATGCATTTTCATGATACACGTGGGACAGCATTAGCCAATATTATGAAATCCTTAGAGATGGGTATTACCAAGTTTGATAGTGCGCTTGGTGGGCTAGGGGGCTGCCCATATGCAAAGGGTGCCTCAGGTAATGTAGCCACAGAAGATTTATTGTATTTATTCGATGAGATGGGCATTGAAACAGGCGTAGATCGACAAAAGGTGCTAGAGGCAGCACTCTTTATTGAAGAGAAGTTAGGCAAAGCGGTTGCATCAAAGCAAATGGCTATTGTCCGCAATGAAAGGAGTGCAAATCAAGGATGACACAACTCATTCGATTTGAATTACTAGAGGGTAGTATTGGACTTATTACTCTTTCAAGACCAGAAGCTGCTAACGCTATGTCGATTCAATTACTGCATGAGCTGTCTGACACACTTGATCAAATCAATGGAGATCCAGCAGTGCGTGTAGTCCTTCTAACAGGTGCAGGCGAAAAGGCATTTTGTGCAGGTGCTGATTTAAAGGAACGTAAAGGAATGTCTGATCGACAAGTGAAGCAGATCGTGCAGCTGATTGGTGCCACTGTGGCAAAAGTTGAAACGCTTGCACAGCCTGTCATTGCTGTCCTAAATGGTGTAGCCTTTGGTGGGGGCTTAGAGCTGGCACTAGCTTGTGATTTACGAATTGCGGCTACACATGTAAAGCTTGGCTTAACAGAAACATCGCTCGGAATTATTCCAGGAGCTGGGGGAACACAGCGGCTTCCACGTCTAATTGGTCTTGGTAAAGCAAAGGAATTAATTTATACAGCACGTAGGCTGAATGCCGAAGAAGCTGAAAATTATGGCATTATTGAGTATGTTTATGAAGGACATGAGGTATTAGATAAGGCACAACAGCTTGCACTGGAAATGGCAAAAAATGCACCACTCTCTTTAGTGCAAGCCAAAGTTGCGATCAATCAAGGTGTTGAGGTAGATTTAGCTACCGGGTTAAAAATTGAATCACTTGCATATAGTGCACTGATCCCAACAGAAGACCGGTTAGAGGGCTTACTTGCCTTCCAAGAGAAGCGGGCGCCACAATATTCAGGGAAATAAAACGCAAAGAAATAACTTTGGTGTAATCGATTGGGCAAAGGGAGGAAATAAACATGAGCAATATCTCGACAGAAAATACACCACCTACAATGAAAGATAAAATTTTAGCAGGTGGATTACCAAAATATCATGACAAAAATGCACAGCAAGGCAAGCTATTTGTACGTGAGCGTCTTGAACTATTACTCGATGATGGTCTTCAATCAGAGGATGGGCTCTATGCGAACTGTTTAGCAGGGGATTTACCAGCAGATGGCGTCATCACTGGTATTGGCAAAATCCATGGTCGTACGGTTTGTGTGCTAGCTAACGATTCAACGATTAAAGCTGGTTCTTGGGGAAAACGTACAGTTGAAAAAATGATTCGCATTCAAGAAACCGCTGAAAAGTTGAATTGTCCATTACTTTATTTAGTGGATTCAGCGGGTGCGCGTATTACAGATCAGCTTGAAATGTTCCCAGGACGCCGAGGCGCAGGACGCATTTTCTACAATCAAGTCAAACTGTCAGGAAAAGTTCCGCAAATTTGTTTATTATTTGGTCCTTCCGCAGCGGGTGGTGCCTATATTCCTGCATTTTGCGATATCGTGGTGATGGTAGAAGGGAATGCTTCTATGTATTTAGGTTCTCCTCGTATGGCTGAAATGGTTATCGGTGAGAAAGTAGATTTAGAAACAATGGGTGGCGCAAAAATGCACTGTTCCGTTTCGGGTTGTGGAGATGTGCTTGTTAAATCCGAACAGGAGGCTATTACTTATGCGCGCAAATATTTAGGATACTTCCCGAATAATTATGCAGAGCGTAGCAAGGTAGAGGCTCCTAAACCACCAGCTTCATTTGATAAATCTATTGAAGAATTAATTCCTCAAAATCAAAATGTACCATTTGATATGTATAAGCTAATTGATCGTATTATTGATGAAGATTCGTTTTGTGAGGTGAAGAAATTATTTGCACCAGAATTAATTACAGGCCTTGCACGAATTAATGGACAATCCGTTGGGATCATCGCTAACCAACCACGCGTTAAGGGAGGCGTGCTATTCCATGATTCTGCTGATAAAGCGGCGAAATTTATTTCACTTTGTGATGCATTCAATATCCCACTGTTATTCCTAGCAGACGTTCCAGGCTTTATGATTGGTACTCAGGTAGAAAAAGCAGGAATCATCCGTCATGGTGCTAAAATGATTTTTGCCATGAGTGAGGCCACTGTTCCTAAGCTAACGGTCATTGTGCGTAAAGCGTATGGTGCAGGATTATATGCAATGGCTGGCCCTGCGTTTGAACCAGACTGCTGTATTGCTTTATCAAATGCACAAATTGCCGTAATGGGACCAGAGGCTGCTGTCAATGCCGTCTATGCCAATAAAATTGCAGAACTTCCAAAGGAAGAGCAAGCAAGCTTCATTGCTGAGAAACGTAAAGAATATCAAGAGGAAATTGATGTGTATCGCTTAGCTTCAGAGCTTATCATTGATGATGTGATTGAGCCTAATGAGCTGCGTAAGGTACTAGAAAATCGCTTAGAACTTTATATGTCAAAATACTTATTATTCTCACAACGTAAGCATGGGGTAAATCCAGTTTAAACATACTTATTAGAAGGCTGTCTCTGCTGGTAGGAGACAGCCTTTTTGGATGATAATTTTTTCAGCTACTTGCAAGCTATAGTTGAGCATATTAAAATATGGGAAGGAATAAAAGGGAAGTGGGTGTTAAGCTTGTCTAAAAACAACATAGCGGATGTTCAAAATAATGCCAAGCTCCCATTACCATATCGGGATGTCATTGATACATATTATTTACCGCTAAAGGTTGCAGGTTGGATTTTATTTAGTATCTATTCATTTATGGCTTTTTATAAATTGGTTATTGATCGCTTAGTAGATGTAGTCGTCATTTTATTTAAGGGAGATTACTCTATAGGTGACTTAGGATTGTTTGATTATAGTAGCTGGCGATTAACTACTAATTTTATTCCCTTCGAAACGATTCTCCGTTATATAAACTACTCTCAATATTTTAATTGGGAAATTATAATCGTTAACTTACTTGGCAACTTATTAATTTTTACTCCAATGGGCTTTTTACTGCCATTACTATCGAAGAAATTCCGAAAAGCGTGGGTTATTATTTGTTTAGGCTTTATTTCTAGTCTTGCTGTCGAAACCGTACAATTTATTTTTACCGTTGGTTCTGCGGATATTGATGATTTAATTTTAAATACGATTGGTGCAAGGCTTGGTTACTTAGCCTATAAAGGTATATTGATTAGACCCAAAAAATGAGAAAAGCAGTCCAGTATGAAGGGGCTGTTTTTTTATGTTGATTAACACCATTTATTTAGTGTATATAGTAATAAATTTATTGAAAAGGGCATGTAGCTAATAAATGAATATGAAAATATTAGATAGATAAGGTTCTTTATACCTATTTTCGGAAATGATTAGTATCTCTTTAGGAGGTTAGTAGTAATTAGTGCTTGAATTTAATAGTGAAAATTCCGATAATGAGTGTACAGAAACTATTTAAATGGTATAGATAGAGTGTGAGAAAGAATGTTCATATCTATTAACTTATTCGCATATGAAGATAGAAGGGTGAGGTGAAAACTATGAAAATATCAAATTTAATGGAACAAGAAAGAATTTCATCCCAGCATAATCGTAAAAAAATACTTCAGCGTAAAGAGGCAGGAGATGCCTATAGAAAAAATGCGATGTATTTTCAGCCAAAGAAAAATCCATTATTGATTGAACTTGAAAATTTATTATTAGGGCGTACTGACCAAGATTTGTATGACCAGCAGCAAGAAGAGTCAAAAGAAGTAACTCCTCAGCAGAAAGCCATAATGGAAGGTTTACAGCAAACAGAAAAGAATGTAAGGGCCCATGAGCAAAGCTATAAAGTAGGAATGAATGATAACGCTGATCTCTCGCATATATCCGATTCAGAACTAGGTAACACAATGCACATTTTAGAGCAGGTACGTAATGCAGCATTGTCATCAGCAGAGCCTTCTACTCAAGATTTACGTGTGGCGCAAAGCATTGATGCTCAAATACAGCATATGTTAAATAATTCAAATTTTGATGAGGTTGCCACAAATGAAAGTGAACCATCTTTTGTGCGTGACATCATTGAAGTGAAGGTTCCTGAACGTTACTCGAAGGAATTGAAATTGGACCCATTTGCAGATACAATTTTCGGTAAGAACTATGAGACTGCATTCAAGTTAAGAGCATTTAAACAGGTATCAGAAAGATATGCGGCTCACGTTCAAATGGCGAAAAATGGCTATCGTCCAGACAAAGATTCTATGTTCTCTTTGATAGCCTGATGCTGTAGATAGGAGATTGTTGACATGGCAAAGGCAAAGCATGCGAAAACGAATGCGATTCGTTTATTAGAACAACAAAAAATTCATTTTGATGTGATGGAATATGAAACAGGGGACGGTCAAGTAGATGGTGTTTCTGTAGCTGAGAAGATAGGACAGCCTGTTGCTCGGGTATTTAAAACATTAGTAGCAAAAGCAAGTGCCCAAAAGTTATTTGTATTTGTTATTCCAGTAGCTGATGAGCTTGACTTAAAAGCAGCCGCGAAGGTAGTTGGGGAAAAGAAAATTGAAATGTTAGCGGTAAAAGATCTACTTAGCCATACTGGTTATGTTCGTGGTGGATGTTCACCAGTAGGGATGAAGAAGTTATATCCAACGGTCATCGATGCATCTGCTCAAGAACAAGGTAGTATAATCGTTAGTGCAGGGAAAATTGGTATGCAAATTCATGTACAATTAGAAGATCTGAAGAATATAACAAAGGCACAACTTGCCTCAATTACAACTACCCATGAGTGAGAGAATGGGTAGTTTTTTTACGCGGTAAGATAAACGGTTTAGTTCAAGCACTATAGCTTAATTTTGGTTGAAAGTATGATACAGTAATAGCAATATTATTCATAGAGAGAAGGATAAGGAATGCGTAGAATAATGGGGTGGCGTTGGACCTTTTTTATTGGTGGCTTAGTGGTGATGTCACTTGGCATCACGATGTCGATAAAGGGGAAAATTGTTGGCACAAGCCCATGGGATGTTTTACATGTAGGTCTATTTCAAAATTTTGGGTTAAGTATTGGCACATGGTCTATTGTAACAGGACTCTTTATAGTTGCTTCAACATCCATTGTTTTGCGTCAATGGCCAAAGATAGGTACTTGGCTCAATATGCTGTTAATTGGCTCGTTCATTGATGTATTTAACTGGATGTTGCCCTCAACGGATGTATTTGGCTTACAAATTACATATTTTATTATTGGCTTATTTGTTTTGAGCTTTGGCTGTGGAATGTATATCGCACCGAATATGGGCGCAGGACCGAGGGATACCTTAATGATGATACTTGTCGAAAAGTTTGGTGGATCTATTAAAACAGCAAGAATGGGAATTGAAGTACTTGTAACCATTATTGGCTGGCTTCTAGGAGGACCAGTTGGAGTAGGGACGGTATTGATTGCCTTAACTTCAGGCTATATTGTGCAATATTCATTACCGTATTGTCGTAAAATATTGATGAAATGTATTGGAAATATGGAGGGCATGAAGCCATTCTATTAAACCATGAAGCTACTTAGATCTGTAAAGGATAGAAGTAGCTTCTCATTTTTTTTAGGGTTCTTTCATATAATGCATGGCATAAGCTAAAGGAGGAACGACATTTGAACGGAAATGTAACGTATTATTTTGGACACGCATTGACTGGCCAAGGTGTGAAGCATTTATATAAAGAAATGATGGAAGAGGCGTCTCTCGTTTATTTTTTGCAAGGGCCTGCCACATTTAAAGGTTCAGAACTGTTAAAAGAACTAGGATACTTCTATGTGAAACAGGGCTTTGCTGTCGAGTGGTTTAAGCATGCTTTATTAGAGGAGGTTGTTGAGGCCGTTTATATAAAAGGCTGTAACAGACTTTTTGTATGGGCATCTGAGTGGAATATCGAGCCAACTTTACTCGGTACAAAGCATCGTGTCATGTCTTTCTATGAATGCTTAGAAGACATACAGCTTAAAAAGGTTGGAGAACAGCTTGCAGAGGCGATGCAAGAGCGTGCAACATGGCGTGAAAAATGCATAGCGAAACTGGATCGAGCAATCAAGCTACATGATGACTGGGAGGTTGTCACACAAAGCTGTATGAACTGGCAGGCATTAAATGAACAGGTGGAAAATTTAAAGTCGGAAGTGTTCCAATCTATTATTCTGAATAAAACAGGTATGCGGACACATCGTTTACTGGGAACGCTAACTCCTAGAGGTGCGGAAAATACAGTGGATAGTATCACCAAAAGTATCACGACTCGCTTCATGATTAAAGGTAAGCCAGGTACAGGCAAATCTTCACTAATGAAAAGCTTAGCCGATGAAGCAAATGCAAGAGGGCTTGATGCACAAATTGTTTGGTGTGGCTTAGATGCGGGATCTGTAGATATGGTCATTATCCCAGAGCTTAATTTCTGTATTTTTGATAGCACAGAGCCTCATATCTTTGATCCAGAGGATGGTAGGTTAGGGGATAAGATATTTGATATTGGTCAACATTGTGCGCTGTCAGAGGAAGCAGAAACGGCGATCGAGGCAGTGCGAGCACAATACAAAGAAGCTATACAGGATGCGATGGGCCATTCCAAACGATATGCAGAAGCTGAATATACCGTTCGTCGTTTATTAGATAATTGTCTATCGGCTTCTTTATGGCGCGAAAAAACAGCGCCACTATTCGAAAGATTAACAAAGTAATGTAGCTAATGGCTTGCATGTGCTAAACTAGGAGCGAGAACAGTTTTCCTAGGAAAGGATGATACGCTTGTCAAAAGTATTGAATGCATTTTTAGATGAAAACCTACAAGCCCTACATGAACAAGGCTTATACAATGAAATCGATCCAGTAGAGGGAGCAAATGGCCCAATTATTCAGGTCCGTGGCAAAAATCTTGTTAACTTATCCTCTAACAACTATCTTGGTTTAGCAACAAATGAAGAATTAAAGCGTATTGCCAAAGAGACAATTGATAAATACGGTGTTGGAGCAGGTGCTGTTCGTACAATCAACGGGACACTTGACTTGCACGTAAAATTAGAAGAAAAGCTTGCTGAATTTAAAGGAACAGAAGCGGCTATTTCTTATCAATCTGGATTTAATTGTAATATGGCAGCTATTTCAGCTGTAATGGATAAAAATGATGCCATTCTATCAGATCAATTAAACCATGCATCTATTATTGATGGATGTCGCTTATCGAAGGCAAAAATCATCGCGTTTAATCACTCTGATATGGGAGATTTACGTGCAAAGGCAAAAGCGGCAAAGGAATCAGGTTTATACAATAAAATCATGGTTATCACAGATGGTGTCTTCTCAATGGATGGTGATATTGCTAAATTACCTGAAATTGTGGAAATAGCTAAAGAGTTTGATTTAATCACGTATGTGGATGATGCACATGGTTCGGGTGTAACAGGTAAAGGAAAAGGAACTGTGAAGCATTTTGGATTAGAAAAAGAAATTGATTTCCAAATTGGTACATTATCAAAAGCCATTGGTGTAGTAGGTGGCTATGTAGCAGGTAAGAAAAATTTAATTGATTGGCTAAAAGTTCGCTCACGCCCATTTCTATTCTCAACAGCATTACCACCAGGTGATGTAGCCGCTATTACAGCAGCCGTGCAAATGCTGATTGATTCAACAGAGCTACACGATAAACTGTGGGATAATGGTAATTATTTAAAAGCGGGGCTTGAGAAGCTTGGCTTTAATATTGGTGCGTCTGAGACACCAATTACACCATGCATCATTGGGGATGAAAAATTAACACAGGAATTTTCAAAACGTTTATTTGAAGAAGGCGTTTATGCAAAATCAATTGTCTTCCCAACAGTTCCAAAAGGTACAGGACGCGTTCGAAATATGCCAACAGCAGCACATACAAAAGAAATGCTTGATGATGCAATTGCGATTTACGAGAAGGTTGGTCGTGAATTAGGCGTTATTCAATAAGAAAAAGGCTTCCTCATGGATGGGGAAGCCTTTTTTGCATGATAGAAAGAAAAAAGTGAAGGATAGAATCAAAAAAGTGACCGATAGAAGCCTAAATCTAATGGATAGCGATCTAAAAATAGGTAATCTCTTTATTTTGCCCCAATTATTTTGCCTGCCTTGAGCTGTTGAATAGCTTGATCAGAAATATTTAATGCCTGTAAAACTTCTTCATTATGTTGTCCTAATGTAGGTGCTGCACTTGTTAGTTGTCCAGGTGTTTGTGAAAACTTTGCTGGGAATCCCAATGTTCTCATTGGTCCGGCAGTAGGGTGTTCATAGGACAGTACCATGCCACGCTCTAGTATATGGGGGTCATTTAATGTTTGGTCATAAGAATAGATTGGACTAGATGGTACACCGTGCTTATCCAACAGTTCGAGCCAGTAGATAGCCTTATGCTTGATTAGCTCGCTTTCAATTTCTGCTTCTAGCTCCCTCACATGTTGGGCACGTGAATAGTTGGTAGTAAAGAGAGGATTGTCTAACCAATCAGGTCGATTGACAACCTTTACCGCAAAAATCTCCCATAGCTTTTGATTGCCAGCACCTACTAGAATATAGTCATCCTGTGTTTTGAAACCTTGATAGGGCGCAGACACACGATGGGCGGTTCCTGTTCGATCAGGTAACTCACCCCTTCCGAAGTAAGCAGCGGCCTCCCAAACAGTCCACGCAAGACCTGACTCTACTAAGGACACATCAATATATTGACCTTCACCACTACGAAGCTTATAAATATAGGCCATTAAAATCGATTGTAAGGCTGTTTGTGCAGCAGCAATATCATTCACCGCAAAGCCAACTTTTACAGGTCGTCCATCTGCTTCACCTGTCATATGCATTAAGCCACTCAGACCCTGAGCCATAATATCATAGCCACCCTTTTGACTATAAGGACCTGTTTGACCATAACCGGAAATAGAGCAGTAAATTAGGCCAGGATTGATGGCTTTTAATGTATCATAATCAATACCAAGCTTTTTCGTGACACCTGGTCGATAATTTTCCACAAGTACATCAACAGATTGGATCAATTCTTTAAATAAAGCCAGTCCCTCAGTCGTTTTTAAATTGATGCAGACACCCTTTTTATTACGATTAACCATCATATACATATGACTTTCTTCATTAACGAATGGACCCATTGTACGGGTATCGTCTCCATTTGGGTATTTTTCAATTTTGATAACTTCTGCACCCATATCTGCTAATACCATGGTGCAATAAGGACCTGCTAAGACTTGTGATAAATCGATAACCTTTAATCCTTGTAATGCTTGTTTCATTTAACCTCAGTCCCATCCTGTTTGACTAATGTGATATTACGTAATCCTTTGACAGAGGTGGAACCTGCTAATGCGATGGAAACCTTTAATTCATCATAAAGATTGGTCATCACCTTTTCGACGCCTTGTTGTCCTTCAAGGGCTAACCCATAGACGAAAGGACGTCCAATTGCAATGGCATCTGCTCCTAAAGCAAGTGCTTTTAAGGCATCCATACCACGATACACACCACTATCTAATATAATAGGAATTTGTCCATTCACAACTTTCGCAATAGCAGGAAGGGCATCAAGTGAACCAATTACGCCATCTAATTGACGGCCACCATGGTTTGATACAATAATGCCATCAATACCATTGTCGATAGCAAGCTTTGCATCTTCAGGATGTAGAATTCCCTTCAATAAAATAGGAAGGTTAGTACGTTTTTTTAACGCTCGAACATGCTCCCAATTAAGCGTTGGGTGGAAGACATTTTGCAAGACACCTTGTACATAGGACTCGAATGAATCATCAGGTAAAGCGGCTGTAAAAACAGGATCATTCATATAATTACCTCTTGCATAGCCTAGCTTCAATGGTGAAAATTGATTGCGTACATCTTCTTCACGCCAGCCAAGCATTACGGTATCGACAGTTAAAACGATCGCTTCAAATCCAGCTTTCTCCGCACGTGCAGCCATACTAAAAGCAATTTCTTCATTAGTAGACCAATATAATTGAAACCATTTTGTTGCGGAAGGGGCAGCCTGAGCAACTTCTTCAAGAGCAAAAGTGGAAACAGTGCTTTGTATATAAGGGATATTTAAAAACTGGGCAGCACGTGCAACGGCAAGCTCACCTTCATCGTGAACCATTCCATTCATGCCTACAGGAGCAAAAAGCAAAGGAGTTGGATATGTTTTACCAAACAAATGAACCGATGTATCAACGTTTGACACATCATTTAAAAATCGGGGAACAATGGAATACTTCTCAAAAGCTGCACGATTATTGCGCAGTGTTTGTTCACCGCCAGCACCTGAACGGATGTAGCCAAAAGGGCCAGCTTCGATTTTTTTCGCTACGGCCTTTTCTAAATCTGCAAAGCAAATGGGAAAGGGGGCTTGTGCAGTGATATTTTTTAAGAGTAGATCGCCATCAGTTATGTTTGTCATCATTACTACCTCACTTATTTATTGAAAATAGGCTTTCTTTTATTTAAAAAGGCTTGTATACCTTCGTTATAATCGTCTGAACTAAATGAATCCAAAACTAACTGTGCCAGCTCATCGTTTTCTTCATTTTCACCATCAACAATTGCTTGGATAATTTTTTTGATGCCTGCGTTTGCAATGGATGATTTACTTAATAAATGTTCAGCGAATTGCAATGTCGCCTCATTAATATCCTCTGGTTCGTGGAGGGCCGTGATTAAACCAATATTTTTTCCTTCTTTAGCTGTAAAAATAGTAGCTGTGTACAAAATTTCCTTTGCCTTAGCGACACCAACAATATTGATGAGACGTTTCGTGCTTTCTAAATTATAGACAATACCTATGTTTGCAGCGGTGATGCCTAGCTTACTCTTAGGTGTTGCTATTCTAAAATCACAAGCGTTTGCTAACTCTAAGCCACCACCAATTGCTAAGCCCTGAATCATAGCAATTGTCGGGTGCGGAAATTTATAGAGAGCATCGATCGCCTTTAGAGCCAATTCATTATAGGCTTTGGCATTGTCTGTAGCATAACGAACATCTAAAAATTCGCTAATATCTGCCCCAGATGAAAAGGCTACTTCATTGACACCGCGAACAATTAAAAGTTTGATGGAAGAATCTACACGGAGTAGCTCTAGTTGGTCTACTATGGCTTGAAACATTGCCCTTGATAAAGAATTTCGTTTATCTGGGCGGTTTAATACTAACGTTGCAATATAGCCATTTTTCTCTACATAAATTTCCTTTGTCATCTTCATTCTCCTCTTAATCTTTTTTCAACTTCGCGGCGAAGCGGTTACCAATGGATTGAATGCTCTGTACAAGGATGATTAAGATAAAGACAGTTGCATACATCACATCAACCTCATAGCGTAAATGACCATAACGATAGGCAAGGTCACCTAAACCACCAGCACCAACCATTCCTGCCATTGCTGTTGCACCAATTAATCCTATTGTGGCAATTGTTAAGCCTAAAATAATAGATGGTCGAGCTTCACGTAATAGGACATGCCAAATGATATGGCGACGTTTAATACCCATGGCTGTGTAGGCTTCTACCACTCCTGAATCCACTTCTAAAAGCGCAGATTCCATCAGTCGTGCAATATAAGGAGCTGTGTAAACAACTAGCGGAACGATTACACCTTTAACACCAATTGTTGTACCTACAATTAACTTAGTAAAAGGTAAGATGAAGAATAATAAAATGATAAATGGAACAGAGCGAACAATATTGATAAATAGATTAAAAAACTGATAGAAAAATTTATTTTCAAAGGATTGTCCTGGTCGTGTTAAAACGATTAATAGCCCTAATGGAATGCCAATCAGAATGGAGAACAATAATGAAATTCCGACCATTTGAAATGTTTCGATAATTGCTTTGCCAATAACATCTGACCAATCTGTAAAGAAACTTTGGATACTACTCATTGAACGCACCTCCTAATTCTTCCACTGCCACGCCATTTTCTGAAAAATACGTTAACGCTTTTTGGACAATCTGCGTCTCGCCATGTAAATGCACCACAATATTGCCGACAATACCGTTTTTTAATTCAATAATATTAGCTGTTAAAATATTTGGTTGCACATCGTATACCTTAGTGACTTCTGCTAATAATGGCTTACCAGTACTTTCACCAAGGAATGTTAAACGGATTACACTTCCTGAAACATTTAATTGCTCAATAAGAGAAGGGGATAAATTACGTTGTGAAATTGTATTCAAAAACTTTCGCGTTGTAGGGTGCTTTGGTTTTGCAAAAAGTTCAATCGCTGTGCCGAATTCTACAACTTTCCCAGATTCTAGAACAGAAACCTCATCACAAATTTTTTGAATGACATTCATTTCATGTGTAATGAGCAGAATTGTAATTCCTAATTCACGGTTAATCTTTAACAACAATTCAAGAATGGCTTCCGTTGTTTCAGGATCAAGTGCACTTGTTGCTTCGTCACTAAGTAAAATTTCTGGTTCCTGTGCTAAGGCACGCGCAATAGCCACACGCTGTTTTTGACCACCTGAAAGTTGATTGGGGTAACTGTCTAGTTTATCTGTTAAACCGACAATTTCAGCATACTTAGCTACTCGGCTTTTTACTTCCGCCTCTTTATAGCCTAGTAGCTTTAAGGGAACTGCAATATTATTGTAAACTGTTGCTGTTTTTAATAGATTAAAGTGCTGGAAGATCATCCCGATTTTTTGGCGTGTTTGACGTAATTCGTGAAGAGAAAGGGTCGTAATGTCTACATTGTCTATCACTACTTTTCCTGCTGTAGGACGTTCTAGTAGATTAACGCAACGAATGAGTGTACTTTTACCAGCACCACTATAGCCGATTACACCATGAATTTGTCCCTTTTTTACGTGAAGATTGATGCCATCCACAGCTTTTATGATGCCTTTTTTCGACTTGAATTCTTTTGAGATATTTTGTAATTGAATCATGCGATTGTATGCTCCTTTCTCTACCTTCTAAAAAGCAAGAATCTGCTCGTTTTCCTATAGAGGAATTTCGGCAGATTCTTCGGCTTATAGAAGCTTCCTGAATGTATTACCAACTAGGGATTACTGAACCTTTGAATTCCTCTTCGATGAATTGACGTACTTCATCAGATTGGTAGGCCTCAACGAACTTTTTAATTGTTGGATCATTTTCATTTTCAGCACGCACGACAATATAGTTTACGTATGGAGAATCAGTAGATTCCAATAAAATAGAGTCATCTTTAGGGTTAATGCCAGCTTCTAATGCAAAGTTTGTATTAATAGCTGCTACATCTACTTCACTAAGTTGTTTAGGAATTTGAACGGCCTCTAATTCAATGAATTTTAAATTCTTTTTGTTTTCTTCTACATCACGGATCGAGGCTGTTAAGTCTGCGCCCTCTTTTAACTTAATATAGCCAGCTTCCTGTAAAACAAAGAGGGCACGGGCTCCATTCGTTGGATCATTTGGTAAGCCAAACGTTGCTCCGTCAGGAATGTCATCAAAGGATTTATATTTTTCTGAGTAGATACCCATTGGATTTAAAATCGTTTTGCCCACTGGTACTAACTCTGTATCATGATCTTTATTAAATGTATCCAGGAAAGGCTCGTGTTGATAGCTGTTCGCATCAAGATCACCTTCAGCTAAGGATGTATTAGGTAAAACATAGTCAGAAAATGATTTTAGCTCTACTTCTAGCCCGTTTTCTTTTGCTACTTTAGCAGCTACTTCTGCAATTTGTTCGTGTGGACCAGAAGTGACGCCTACAACGATTTTCTTTTCATCAATTCCTTCAGCTTGGCTTTTACTATCTTCTTTAGAGCCACAGCCTGCTAAAGCTGCTACTAATGTTAAACTTGCTAAACCTACTAAAAATTTATTTTTCTTTTTCATGAAAATACCTCCAAGATTGTTTTTATCGGTTTTTTGAAAATAAAAAAACTCTCTTACAAATTAAGAGAGGCTCATGAAAAGATGTCCTCTCTTATCTATCAAACGAAGATCGTTTGCAGGATTTAGCACCTTCCTTTAAAAAGGAGGTTGCCGAGCTTCATAGGGCCAGTCCCTCAGCTACTCTTGATAAGAGATTTATAATATTTTTTTGTAATTCCGATAGAACTAATATAATTTATAGGGTATAGTAAGTCAATAAATAATTTTTAAATTTTTTATATAATTATAATATTTCGACACAAAAGAGGGATAACAATGTCTGTAAGAGTTAATTATGGTATAGGTTCATTTGGTAAGGTTATTAGTGCTCGTTTTCTAACGGGAACAGATATCATTGAAGGGATTGAAGCGCTTTGCGAAGAGAATAATATAGAGTCAGCAACAATTGTAAGCTGTATTGGCAGCTTTCAAAAAAGTAGCTTTGTTTATTTAGTGCCAGATGCAACAGCTCAAATTCATGTTCGTTTTAGTAATGTGATTGAAAAAGAGGGACCACTAGAATTTATTCAAGGTTCAGGTGTGGTGTGTAAGCGAGATGGTGGATATGAGACACATTTCCATGGTTCTATGAGTGATCAATGTGGTGTAGTATCGGGTGGGCATTTAATAAAAGGGGGAAATCCTGTTATAACTGCTGACATCGTGTTGGCAGAGGTACAAGGTATTCAACATATTCGAAAATGGGATGATGAAACAGGTCATGTTCAATTTTATCCATTAGAAGATGGTTTAGGGCAACCAAGGAAAATTGAAAAATAGTAATAATCCTGTAGCTAGAGATAGCTACAGGATAAGGCACATTATCTATTAAACAATTGTAATTGCTCGATTCTATGGATTGCTTCACGTAAGCGCTCCTCACTAACTAGCAACCCTACGCGCACATAGCCTTCACCATATTGACCGAAGCCATTACCTGCTGCTACAGCGATATCAGCTTTTTCGAGCAATAGATCAGCAAACTGTTCACTTGTATAGCCTAGTGGTACAGGGAGCCATGCGAAGAAGGAGCCTTTTGGAGCCGTAACATGCCAGCCAATTCTTCTAGCTTCTTCAATGAGTACATTTCGGCGACGCTCATAAGTAGCTCGTAGTTCATCCGCACATTGCTGGGAAGCTGTCAGTGCTACTGCTGCAGCTTGTTGAATGGCAGGGAACTGACTACAAAACAGATGATCCTGAATAAGATTAATAGCAGCAATAATCTCGGCATTCCCTACAGCGAAGCCTATACGCCAGCCAGCCATATTATAGGTTTTCGATAATGTATACATTTCAACTCCTACTTCTTTTGCACCATTTGCTTGAAGGAAGCTAACTGGTTTATTACCGTCAAATCCTATTGCCCCATAAGCAAAATCATGTGATACGATAATATTGTGTTCCTTCGCAAAGCGAACGGTCTCTTCAAAAAACGCAAGTGATGCTGTACCACCTGTAGGGTTGTTTGGGTAATTTAAGTAAAGAAGCTTTGCCTTTTCTTTCACTTCATCAGGTAATGCATGATAATCAGGTAAGAAATCATTTTCAGCAAAAAGGGGCATTACTTCAAAATTGACGTCTCCTAGTACGACACCTGATAGGTAATCTGGATAGCCAGGGTCTGGTAAGAGCATCGTGTCACCAGGGTTTAACACAGCTAAAGGTAGCTCTACTAGACCAATTTTTGTTCCACCAAGAATCGCTACCTCTGTATCAGGATCTAGTTCTACCTGATATTCACGTTGATAAAAGTCGGCCGCCGCTTGGCGTAATTCAGCGAGACCTCTAAATGGTGAATATTTGTGGTTTTGAGGATTTTCAGCCGCTTCCTGTAATGCTTGAATGATGTGAGTAGGCGTTGGCTGATCGGGATTTCCTTGCCCAAGGTTAATGACATCACGCCCTTCTTCTAGGGCCAAGTTTACTTTTTGAACGAGTGCTGCAAAAAATTGAGTGGGTAGTTGCTGTAGTTTTTTAGAGAATTCCATGCATAATCACCTTTTTCAGAATATAATAATTATTATTGAAGAATATGAAGCAAATAGTATTACTTTTTCTGTTAATTGTCTAGAGGAGGAATAGAGATGAAAATCGGTTGTATTCAATTAAATGTTGGCTTTGGCAAAGTGGAAGAAAATTTTGCACGTGCTGAAGAGAAGATTCGAGAAGCTGCAAAACAAGGGGCAGAAATTATTGTGTTACCTGAAATGTGGAATACAGGCTATGCTTTGGAAAAACTACCTGAGCTAGCAGATATCGATGGTGAGCGGACACAAGCCTTTTTAGCTAAACTAGCTAAGGAACTAGATGTACATATTGTAGGTGGCTCTGTTTCAACAAAGAAAGGCGACAAATTTTATAATACGATGTATACCTTTGATCGTAATGGAGAGCTTGTAGGGGAATATAGCAAGGCACATCTTTTCCGTTTAATGGACGAGCATCTTTACTTAGAGGCAGGGAATGAAATGAATCGTTTTGCTCTAGGTGACATTGAAGCTGCTGGTGTTATTTGCTATGATATTCGCTTCCCAGAATGGTTACGAGCCCATGCATTACAAGGAGCAAAGGTATTATTTGTACCAGCGCAGTGGCCAACTCCAAGGATTGACCATTGGAAAACATTGCTACAGGCTCGGGCAATTGAAAATCAATGTTTTGTCATAGCCGTTAATCGTATTGCAAAAAAGATAGAAAACTTTAATGGGCAATCCATGATTATTCAGCCTTGGGGAGAGGTACTTTGGGTTGGTGCTGAGGACGAGGAAGTAGCGGTGATCGATGTAGACTTTTCTATTGTTGATGAAGTACGTGGAAGAATCCCTGTTTACGATGATCGCAGACCTGGACTGTATCAGGATGTAGTTGTGAAAGGGTAATAAAGGGCACGCTTAGGAGGGGAGATAGCCTTTTAAGCGTGCCAACTTTTTTCTAGCTCTTATCCTCGATCAATGAATTGGCTAGTAGCATAAATTCAAGTGTAATGCGGTTATGCCCATTCATAAAATTTTTGCCTAGTAAACTTTCAAGCTTTTTTAAGCGGTGATAGAGTGTTTGACGAACAATAAATAATTGATTCGCTGTTTGCTGTTTAGAGCCATTTGTTTGTAAATACACCTGCAATGTTTCGAGAAGCTTACTATTATATTTTTTATCGTATTCAATAACGGGCTGTAAATAGTCGTAAATCACTTCCTGTAAATCCACCTGCATTTGTAATTTATAGATTAAATGATATAAATGCAGATCATCATAAAAGAACGAGGACGTTTGTACTTTTCGACAAATATATAAGGTTTCTAGTGCAGTTTGATAGCTTTTAGGAATTTCATCTACATCACAAACGACCTTCCCAATAGCTATCTGATAACCTTGTGCCTGCTGCTTTTTATAGAATTCAGTTTTGACCAAAGAGGAAAACATGTTGTTTAGCATATCACGAATGGCTTTACTATCTTTTGTATGCAGTAAAATAAAAATAATATAGCTTTTTCTTTCAAATAAAAATGGAATAAAGCCATGTTGCTCAAAGAGATTACGATAATAAAGCTTACTATAGACTACATCCTCCTGTGCCTTTGTCAACGTATTAGGAGAAGCCAAAATAAAGACAGTGCCACTAGAATGTGTATAGTTAGCATAATGGGTAACGATAAATTTATAAATTTCCTCTTTAGACAGTTTTTGATCAATCCAATCAGCTAAAATCGAAGCATCCTCAATATTCTTTTTTTCCTCAATATAAAACTCTCGCATTAAAAGCTGTGCCAATGCTGTTGCCGTGCGATCTAATATTAATAATTCAAATTCGGAGAAAAGCCCATCTTCTCGATAAATTGATAAATCGGCATAATGTTGATCAAATAGAAAAATAGGCTCATGTTTAAACTGCTGAGTCGATGTATTCAATGTTAGGAATTGCTGCCGCTTTTTATGAGCCATATTTGGGAAAAAGACAGGTTCTCTTCCCTTAATGGAGAACATAATTTGTATTTTTAATTCATTATACATATTTTGTAAAATGTCGTCCGCGTTTTGTCCTAATACTGCATTTTTGTTCAATGTTTGTGAGTAAGCTTCTAGTGAAGAAATCAATAGATATTGCTGATTGATAATTTGGCTATGTAAATCCTGTGTAATACGAACAAAAGGAACTGCTTCATGGAAAACAATAATAGGAAACTGGTGACGGTTGGCAAGTGTTAAAATCGCCTCAGGTACTGCTTGAATAGAGGTGCCATATTCAATACAAAGGGCAGCACAATTTTTTTGAATGATGGCTTCTATAAAGGATACAAAGTCCTCAATACTATGTTGGAGACTAAGCCCTGTAGTTAATACTAACTCTTCACCAACTAAAAAATTATCAACATGTATGATTTCTAGTACATGTGCCCATTTAACGCTCCTTGTTAATCCCTCATGACCTGCAACTACCTCTGCATTTTGAAAATATTTATTCTGTAAAACGTCTAGTACTTTTAGTTGAAATGGGCTCATTTTTGCCCCTCCTTTTGACATGCGTGTCTGTGGTTAGAATTCAATAATTTCTGCTTGGTGATAAAAATTTACTCATAAAATCGTTTAAAAATTATTTTAAGAATATTTAGTCTATTTTACATTATGTATAAAACAAAAGTATAGAATTTTACAGTTTGTCTATTACTTCAACGTTATGAAAGATGTAAGATTTTTGTAAGCGATCAAGCAATCTACTAAAAGAGGTGACAGATATGGGGCAACAAACGCATTTACAAAGAGGATTAAAGAAGCGGCATATGACGATGATTGCGATTGCCGGTGTAATCGGTGCTGGACTATTTATGGGGAGTGGCTCGGTCATTAACCTAGCTGGTCCAGGGGCAATTTTATCGTATATATTTGCAGGAATTATCGTTGTATTAGTTATGCGTATGCTAGGTGAGATGGCGGCAGTCAATCCAACGAGTGGCTCGTTTGCTCACTATGCACATGAAGCCATTGGTCCGTGGGCAGGTTTTATGATTGGATGGTTGTACTGGTTTTTCTGGGTGATTGCCATTGCTTTAGAGGCAACAGCAGCAGCTGCCATTATTCAATATTGGTATGATGGGATTCCTTTATGGCTATTAAGTCTGTTATTAACTGTAGTACTTACATTAACAAATGTTCTTTCTGTCAAAGCTTTTGGTGAGTTTGAGTATTGGTTCTCTCTTATTAAGGTTGCAAGTATAGTCGTTTTTCTAGGTCTTGGTGCATTTATTATCTTTGGTATTGCTCCAAACTTTACTGCTGTTGGTATGACCAACTTAGTTGAGCAGGGTGGTTTTTTACCAAATGGTTTTGGTGCTGTTCTAATGGGTGTCGTTATCGTTATTTTTTCATTTATGGGGACAGAAATCGTTGCGATTGCTGCTGGTGAATCGGATGAACCGTTAGCCGCTGTCACAAAAGCTACCAATTCTATTACTTGGCGTATTTTAATTTTCTATGTAGGCTCTATTGCAGTTGTAGTGACGCTATTGCCTTGGCATTCCTCAGATATTTTAACAAGTCCTTATGTAGCGGTACTTGATTATATTGGTATTCCTGCAGCTGCACAAATTATGAATTTTGTTGTTTTAACTGCTGTATTATCGTGCCTAAATTCTGCACTTTATGCTACATCAAGAATGGTATTTTCTTTAGCGGAAAAAGGAGAAGCACCAAAAGCATTTTTAAAATTAAACAAAAATGGTGCACCTGTCAATGCCATACTTGCCGCAACATTTTTCTCATATATTGCGGTCATTATGAACTATGTGTCGCCAGATAAAGTATTTATGTTTTTATTAAGTTCTTGTAGTGCTATTACGTTGATTCTTTATTTAATCATTGCCTTTTCACAATTAAGAATGCGACGGAAGATTGAGCAAGAAAATCCAGAGCTATTAAAGGTGAAAATGTGGCTATTTCCATATTTAACATATTTAACAATAGTAGCAACAACAGCATTACTCATTGCGATGTTCTTTATAGAGTCTATGCGCTCACAAATATTATTTACATGCGTTATTGTGGCCATTGTGATGATTTTCTATATGCTGACTCAAAAGAAAAAGGTGATCAAACAAGCCGAAGAATCAAGTTCTCTTTTCACAAAAGACGAGTTTGATTTTGAACAATAAGACGAAAAAAGGAGTGGTCCATTATGACAGTTCAACAAGAAATGAAAACGCTAACACATTTTATCCAAGGAGAAGAGGTCACAGGCACAAGTAACAGATTCTCTGAAGTATATAATCCGTCAACAGGTGAGGTTATTGCAAGAGTACCCCTTGCTTCAAGAGCCGAGGTAAAGCATGCTATTCAGTTAGCTAAGGAAGCCTTTCCAGCATGGAAAAAAACATCAATTGGGAAGCGGGTAGAAGTGCTACATCGTTTCCGTCAGCTGTTAGTAGAAAGACAGGAAGAACTTATCAATGTGATTTGCCAGGAAAGTGGAAAAACTAAGGAAGATGCGAAAGGTGAAATTGTCCGTGGGATTGAATCTGTGGATATGGCGATCAGTGCCCCACAACTGCTAAAAGGAGAGTATTCCGTCAATGTAGGTGGAAATATTAATGCTTTTTCTGCCAAATCGCCTCTTGGTGTAGTAGCAACCATTGCACCATTTAATTTCCCTGTTATGGTACCACTGGCTATTACAAGTATGGCTGTTGCGGTAGGAAATGCCGTTATTCTAAAGCCATCTGAACGTGTACCTATTTCAGCATTATATTTGAGCCAATTATGGAAAGAGGCAGGTCTACCAGACGGTATTTGGACAGTGGTTAATGGAGATAAAGAAGCAGTCGATGAACTATTAGAAAATAAAGAGATTCAAGCCATTTCATTTGTTGGCTCAACGCCTGTTGCTGAATATATCTATCAAACTGGGACAAAGCACAATAAACGTGTCGCTGCATTTGGTGGTGGAAAGAACTTTATGATTGTTATGCCTGATGCCAATTTAGAACAGACAGCAAATGCCTTTTTAGGAGCAGCATATGGCGCAGCATCTCAGCGTTGCATGGCTATTTCTGGTGCACTCGTTGTAGGGAAGGATACGGAGCAACGATTTACGGAAATATTGAAAAATAAAATTTCCGAACTAAAGGTAGGGCCTTATACAGAGCAAGACGTCGATTTTGGTCCTGTTATCACTAAACAATCAAAGGAAACGATTATACGTTATATCGATGGCGCAGTCAGTGAAGGAGCGAATCTTGTCATTGACGGAAGAAATCCAAAAGTATGTGAATCGTCAAATGGTTTTTATCTTGGTCCTACTTTACTTAATCATGTCACACCAGAAATGACGATCTTCAAAGAGGAGGTCTTTGGTCCAGCACGTATTGTAGTAGGGGTTGATTCACTACAAGAGGCTATTGATTTAATAAATGATCATGAGCTTGGCAATGGTGTCACAATGTTTACAAGCAGTGGAGCGGCAGCGCGTAAATTCCAAGAAGAAATTGAGGTGGGCATGGTAGGGGTAAATGTGCCAATCCCAATCCCAGTTGGCTATCATAACTTTGGTGGGTGGAAACGATCTAAGTTTGGTGAAGGGCATATGTTTGGTCCAGATCAGGCGAGGTTCTTTACAAAGGCAAAAACGATTTCTGAACGTTGGCCCGACGAGACAGAGGATACAACAAGCTCCTTTGCGTTCCCAAGTAATAACGATGCGAAAAACTAAAATAATAATAAGGGGTGTTTGGCGATGACGCAGATCAATCTTAAAAGCGATGTTTTAGCAAAGGATGAGCAATATGTTTGGCATTCGATGAAACCCTATAATCCGCAAGCCACGTATGTAGTAGAGAAATCTGATGGCGCAAGAATCACTGATACAAATGGTACGGAATATATTGATGCGATGGCTGGGCTATGGTGTGTCAATGTTGGCTATGGTCGTAAAGAATTAGCGGATGCAGCACATGAACAAATGATGAAAAATGCTTATGCACCTTTATCTCAGGGACATTTACCAGCAGTCGAATTAGCCGAAAAACTTAATGAAATGCTTGGTGGAGATTATGTTATTTTCTTCTCTAACAGTGGTTCAGAGGCGAATGAAACAGCTTTTAAAATAGCTCGACAATACCACCAGCAAAAAGGACAAAGCTCGCGCTATAAAATCGTCTCTCGCTACCGTGCTTATCATGGGAACTCATTCGGTGCATTAGCGGCAACAGGGCAGGCGGAGCGTAAATATAAATATGAGCCTCTATCACCTGGCTTTATCCATGTTGCACCACCTGATCAATATCGTGAGCATGAAAGTGAGACTATTGCACCATTAGATTTAGCGAGTGTAAAGGCCGTAGACAAAACGATGACCTGGGAGCTGGGCGATACAATTGCAGCAATGATCTTAGAGCCTATTATTACAGGTGGTGGTGTCATTATGCCTCCAGAAAACTATTTAAAAGGTATTGAAGAAGTATGCAAAAAACACGGCGCTTTAATGATTGTGGATGAGGTTATTTGTGGCTTTGGTCGTACAGGGAAGCCATTTGGATTTATGAATTATGGTGTAAAGCCTGATATTATTACAATGGCCAAAGGAATTACAAGTGCCTATTTACCATTATCAGCTACAGCGGTAAAGCGTGAAATATATGAGGCGTTTACTGGATCAGATGCATACGGCTATTTCCGCCATGTAAATACATTCGGTGGCTCACCGGTGGCATGTGCAGTCGCATTAAAAAATATTGAGATTCTTGAGCAAGAGGCTTTATTTGACCGTTCCAAGGAAATTGGTGCAGCAGCACTAAAAACACTGCAACAAGAATTACAGCATCACCCAAATGTAGGAGATGTACGAGGCAAAGGCTTATTGATTGGAATTGAATTAGTGGTAGATAAAGTTTCGAAAGAACCTTTACCTGTAGAGAAAGTGAATGCTGTCATTGCAGCATGTAAAGGGCAAGGGGTCATCATTGGGAAAAATGGAGCTACTGTAGCAGGATTTAATAACGTCTTAACGTTATCACCACCACTTAATATTGCACAAGAAGATCTTGACCGCATACTAAATGTGGTTGTGAATAGTATAAATACGCTATAGCAACTATTCATGTAGGTTCTAAAAGCCATGTAATAAGGGCTTTTAGAACTTTTATATTGGACTTTGGGGCAAGAAAAAATTCTAGGGATAATTATTATAGTTCTATAAAAATAATTATAAAATTCTGAAATTTATTTAAAAAATAGTGGAAATATTAGATTTCGTAGTTTATAGTTGTTAAAAAATAATTAATTTTCTGATAATAAGAAATATCCTAAGAGGGAATATTTTTTTAATCATTTATTTTCAGCGATGGAATAAATATACCTTGTATGTTGAACTATACTTTCTGATTAAATGCAATTGTGATAGTTGAGGGAGCAATTTTTCCTGAAATGAATTGTCTAATCGTAAGAAAATATAGTTTATTTTTTGCCTACTTATTTTCATCAGTGGAGAAAATAACTGTTTTTTGGTAATTATATTTCTTAATTTAAGTTATAAGAAATATTTTTATATATTTTTACAAAGGGAGTAGATGAGATGAATTATGTTAAAAAATTGGTTTTTGTAATTCTATGTACGTTGCTTTTAGCGGCATGCGCAGAGAAAGAGAATTCTAACGCATCAAATACTGGGGACAAGTCTACTACAGATTCAGGTACAGCTAGTTCAAAAAATGAACTTGTTATCGCTGTAAATGAAAACTTTATTTCAATGGATCCGCATAACACAGGGGATACGAATTCGAGTTCTGTACAGGAGACAATGCTAGAAGGATTGTTAGGCTTTAATGCAGATGGTCAAATTATTAAGGTTTTAGCAGATGACTACTCAATTAGTGAAGACGCGCTAGTCTATACGTTCAAACTTAAAGAAGGGGTTACTTTCCATGACGGGGAGCAGTTTAATGCTGAAGCTGTAAAGGTCAACATTGAACGAATCATGAATGATGAAAGCTTACGTTTATATTCTCGTGGTTTTAGCTTAATCAGCAATGTTGAAATTCTAGGTGACTATGAAATTAAAGTTACTTTAAAAGAACCATATGGACCAATGATTACGCGATTCGGCGTTGCCAAAATGATTAGTCCAAAAATGATTAAAGAAAATTCAGCAGACATACCTAAAAAACCTGTTGGTACAGGACCATATAAATTTGTTGAATGGGTACAAGGAGACCATTTAACAATTGAAAACTTTGATGGCTATTGGGATGGGGGAGAACGTGTTGCTAAAATCACCTATAAACCAGTGCCAGAAAACGGCTCGCGCGTAGCGATGCTAAAAGCGGGCGATGCTCAGGTTATCTATCCAGTGCCAGCACAAAATATTGATGAGCTTTCTAATAGTAAAGATGTAGAGGTAAATAAGGTTCCTTCTACAATTGCACATTACGTTTCATTAAATACCTATAAAAAACCTTTGGATGATATTAAAGTTCGACAAGCCTTTAACTACGCAGTGGACAAGGATGCTTATTTAAAAGTGGTGAATGCAGGGCTGGGTTTACCATTAGACTCAATTATTCCTTCCAAAACCGTTTATTATAAGCAGCAAAAAATGTATGAACACAATATTGAAAAGGCAAAAGAATTATTGGCTGAGGCAGGCTATCCAGATGGCTTCGATATTGAAATCTGGGGGAACACAAACTCGGATACGATGAAGGGTATGCAGTTTATTCAACAACAGTTAGGTCAAATCGGTGTAAAAGTAGAAATTAAATCAATGGAAGAAGGAACTTTATCAGACGAAATCTATGGTGCACAAACACCAGATGATGCGAAATTACAAATGTGGTATGTGAGTTGGTCAGCGTATGCTTCGGATATAACGAATGCAACAAAGCCTCTTTTCCATAGCGTATCATTCCCACCGAATGGTGCAAATACAGCTTACTATCATAACACGGAGGCAGATCAATTAATGGATGAAGCTAACTCCATTTCAGATGTAGATCGCCAAGCTGAACTATATGAAAAATTACAGGAAATCGTTTATCAAGATACACCTTGGATTTTCTTAGGGGTAGATGAGGTTGTTTACGGTGTACGTTCAAATGTGAGCGGTGTGCTAGTAAACCCTACAGGTGGACTTGATGTGAAGAATGCCAAAGTGGAGTAATGAACAGTTAAAGGAATTGATGCTCGTCAATTCCTTTTCTACAAAAATAGAAAGGAGGAAGGCCACATGTGGAAGTATATAGCAAGAAGAACGATTGAAATGATACCGATATTAATTGTCATTTCCATATTAACATTCTTATTTATTCATTTCATACCAGGTGACCCTGCAAGATTAGTAGCTGGTAAGGATGCCACGCTAGAAGATGTTGAAAATGTACGCCATGAGTTAGGTTTAGATAAACCCATTCTTAAACAATACATGGATTATATGAAAAATCTTTTGACGGGTGAGCTAGGAACATCTTTAACAACAGGACTACCTGTCATAGATATGTTTAAAACAAGGTTTATGCCTTCTCTTCATCTTACTTTCCTTTCCATGTTTTGGGCTACATTAATGGGTTTGGTGATTGGTGTTTTTTCTGCCATCAATAAAAACAAATGGCCTGATTATTTTGGTATGGTAACGGCTGTTTCTGGCATCTCAATTCCAGGATTTTGGTTGGGCTTATTATTAATTCAATTATTTTCAGTGCAGCTAGGGTTATTTCCGACAGGTGGATTAGATGGCTTTTCTAGTTATATTTTGCCCTCCTTGACCTTAGGGGCTGGCATTATGTCAATGATTGCGCGATTTACTCGTTCTTCCATGCTTGAAACGTTACAAGCTGATTTTATAAGAACAGGGAGAGCAAAAGGATTGAAAGAACACTCCGTTATTGTGACCCATGCTTTAAGAAATTCCTTGATTTCTGTGGTAACAGTAGCAGGTCTGCAATTCGGATTTCTCTTAGGAGGATCGGTGGTAGTGGAGACAGTCTTTAGTTTTCCAGGAATGGGACGACTTTTAATTGATTCGATTGCCTTTCGAGATTATCCCGTCATTCAGTCTGCACTGCTGTTATTTGCATTTGAATTTATTTTAGTCAATTTAATAGTTGATGTGCTTTATACCGTGTTAAATCCAAAAATCCAATTAAATTCTTAAGGGAGGGAACAAAATGACTTCACCAACTACTGTGCAAAATAGCCAAGTGCAAAATACACAAAGAAAATACTCTCCTCTTAAAGAATTTTGGAAGTCTTTTAAAAAACAAAAGGCTGCTTTGGTAGCAAGTATCTTTATAGGATTGTTAATTGTAGTCGCTATTATTGGCCCTTATATCGCACCTTACGATCCTTTTGAACCGAATTATAATGCTTTATTAGAGGGACCAAGTACAAGTCATTTGGCAGGAACGGACGAGTATGGTCGAGATATTTTTAGTCGTTTAATAGTAGGCGCAAAAATATCCTTAATGGTGAGTTTCAGTGCCGTATTTTTAGGCTTAATACTAGGAACTATTTTAGGTTTAATTAGCGGTTACTTCGGTGGGTGGGTTGACAAAATCATCATGCGTAGCTGTGATGTGTTGTTTTCATTTCCTGATTTATTATTAGCGATTGCCATTGTAGCCTTATTGGGCCCTGGTATTAATAATGTCATCATTGCTGTGATGATCTTTAGTGTGCCATCTTTTGCTCGTTTAGTCAGAGGTGCTACATTGAATGCGAAGGAGAATGTCTATGTAGAAGCAGCACAATCTATGGGAGCATCGCATGTTAGAGTGCTGTGGAAACATATTTTCCCTGAAACAATTAGTGAGTTAATCATTTTTGTCACAATGCGTATAGGGACAGCCATTTTAGCAGCTTCTGGTTTAAGTTTTTTAGGCTTAGGTGCAAGCCCTGAAATGCCTGAGTGGGGAGTAATGCTAAGTAGTGGGCGTGACTATTTAGGGACATCTTCGCATGTAGTCATCATGCCAGGTATTGCCATATTTTTAACCGTACTAGCATTTAACTTAATAGGTGATGGATTACGAGATGTGTTAGATCCAAAAATAAAAAATAATTAAGGAGAATGCCTATGCCAGAACATGTATTGCGAGTAAGTGACTTAGAAACGTCCTTTACGCGTGATAATAAGGAAATCAAAATTTTAAGAGGTGTCAATTTTTCCATCCGTAAAGGGGAGATAGTAGGCTTAGTGGGAGAATCGGGCAGTGGAAAAAGCTTAACATCGTTATCCATCATGCAATTATTTCACGGTACTACAGGCAAAATCGTCAATGGCTCTATACATTTTAATGGACATGACTTGACGAAAATGTCCGAATCAGAAATTCGGAAGATTCGTGGCAAGCAAATGGCCATGATTTTTCAAGAGCCCATGACTTCTTTAAATCCTGTCTTAAAAATAGGCAAGCAGTTAATGGAAGCAATTGAAATGCATTTGAAACTGCCGAAAAACGAAAGTAAGCATCATGCAATCCAAATGTTAAAAAGCGTGGGCATAGGAAGAGCTGAGGAAATCATTTATGAATATCCACATCAGCTCTCAGGAGGAATGCGCCAACGGGTAATGATTGCAATGGCTATGGCCTGCCACCCTAATTTACTTATTGCCGACGAACCAACCACTGCGCTTGATGTCACGATACAAGCTCAAATTTTAGAGCTAATGAAAAAGCTAAAGGAAGAAAATGAGACAGCTATTTTATTAATTACACATGATTTAGGTGTTGTGGCGGAAATGTGCGATAGGGTAGTGGTCATGTATGCAGGGCAGGTTGTAGAGGAAGCAGATGTCTTTGAATTATTTGCTAGCTCCAAGCATCCCTATACAAAAGGTTTAATTGCATCTGTACCTAAAATTGGTGATAACAAAGAGGTATTAGATTCTATCAATGGTCAAGTACCATCCCCACAAAATATGCCGAATGGTTGTAAATTTGCTCCACGTTGTAATCAAGCGATGTCTATATGCCATCAGGAGAGTCCACCGACAGTAAAAATTTCGGCTACACGCCAATGTAGCTGCTGGCTATATGTGAAAAAGGATGTGGAAGTAAATGCCTAACAGTATATTAAAAGTGGAGAATTTAAAAAAGAGCTTTCAAATAGCCGGAGGGTTATTTCAAAAAAAGCAATATGTTAACGCAGTTATAGATGTCTCCTTTGAAATAGAAGAAGGTACGACATTTAGTTTAGTTGGGGAAAGTGGTTGTGGGAAATCTACTACGGGCAGATTAATTACTAGATTACTAGCACCAACGAATGGAAGTATCGAGGTGGATGGGAAGGAAGTAGCTACTGCAAAGCCGTCCGAATTAAGGCACTTAAGGCAAACTGTTCAAATGATTTTTCAAGACCCATATGCCTCATTGAATCCAAGAATGAAGGTCAAGGAGCTTGTTGGAGAGCCTTTAGAAATTCATACAAAGCTTTCGAAAGCAGAGCGTGAAAAACTAGTGCTTGAAATGCTGGAAGTCGTTGGATTAAATGCTGAACATGCTGATCGCTATGCACATGAGTTCAGTGGTGGACAAAGACAGCGTTTGGGTATTGCTCGTGCTTTAATTACAAAGCCAAAATTAATCATTGCTGATGAGCCTGTGTCTGCGTTGGATGTATCTATACAATCGCAAATATTGAATCTATTAAAGCAATTGCAGCAAGAATATAAAATATCTTATCTCTTTATTTCTCACGATTTAAGTGTTGTAGAACATATTAGCCATTATATTGGGGTTATGTATTTAGGATCCATTGTAGAAATTGGGCGTAAAGAAACCATATTTAATGAACCAAAGCATCCCTATACACAAGCGCTCATTGCTTCCGTACCGATTGCAGACCCAACATTACGAAAAAAGAAGATCGTTTTAACTGGTGATATTCCAAATCCTAAAAATCCGCCGAGTGGTTGTACCTTCCACACAAGGTGCCCCTTTGCATCAGATATATGTAAGCAAGCTATACCAGAAATGAGGAAAATTAACGAAGAGCAAAGTGTTGCATGTCACTTTGTTAACTAATGGAGAGGATGTTTATAAATGAAAATAGGGTTAAGCACATACAGTATGGTTAAAAAAATGAGACAGGGAGAGATGGATGTTCTAGATGTTTTACAATGGGTAGCAGACAACGGTGGTCAGCATGTAGAATTAGTGCCCTATGAATTTACGGTTGTAGATAACTATGAACTTGCAACTGAAATTAAAGATAAAGCAGCAGAGCTAGGATTAGAGTTATCCGCCTATTCGTTACCAGCTAACTTTATTCAGGATACGGAGGAAGCTTTTTTAGAAGAAGTTGAACGTTTAAAGAAACATATTGATGTAGTACATCATATGGGTATTCACATTATGCGCCATGACGTTACTCTCTTTACCTTACCAAAGGAGCAAACATCCATTCATTATTACAACGAGCATTTTGAAGAAATGGTTAGAGGCTGTCAGTTAATTGCAGATTACGCGAAACAATTTAATATTACGACAACGATTGAAAATCATGGCTTTAATGTTCAAACAAGTGATCGTGTACAACAATTAATTCATGCGGTAAACAGAGACAACTTTAAAACAACTTTAGATATCGGTAATTTTTTATGTATTGATGAAGAGCCTCTCATTGGTGTTATGAAAAACATTCCTTATGCTGCTACAGTGCATTTCAAAGATTTTTATATTCGTCCTTATTATGAAAATCCAGGTGAGGGCGAGTGGTTCCGTACAGTTCATAACAACTACATCAGAGGTGCTATTGTCGGGCATGGTGATATAAATATTCGAGAAATTATTAAACTCGTAAAAGGCAGTGGATATGATGGCTATCTTACTATTGAGTTTGAAGGAATGGAAGATTGCCAAGTAGGTTCAAAAATAGGGATGGATAATGTACGTCGTTTATGGAATGAATGCAAGCTCTAAAGGAGGAAAGCACATGGATAAATTAAAAGTTTGTGTCATTGGCACAGGTTCTATTTCAGATTTTCACTTAGGTTCCTATACGAATAATCCATACGTTGAATTATATGGCGTGTATGATGCTTCCATTGAACGAGGCAAAGCAAAAGCAGCCCAATTTGGAGCAACACATGTTTTTTCTTCAAAAGAAGAGCTATTCGCAGATAAAAATGTGGATGCTGTCAGTATTTGTACATGGAATAATACGCATGCTGAATTGGCGATTCTTGCTTTGGAAAATGACTTACATGTTCTAATAGAAAAGCCGCTATCTATGACTTATGCAGAGGCTCTAAATATCCAAAAGGTTGCAGAAAAGCATCAGAAAGTATTTCAAGTGGGCTATGTAAGACGATTTGCAACAAATACCAAAGTACTGAAAAGCTTCATCGACGATAACAAATTGGGCGATATTTATTATGCCAAAGCTTCCTGCCTAAGAAGATTAGGGAATCCAGGAGGCTGGTTTGCCGAAATTGATAAGTCTGGCGGCGGACCTTTAATTGATCTAGGGGTACATGTAATTGATATATGCTGGTACTTAATGGGTAGACCAAAAGTGAAACGTATAACAGGTCATACTTACAATCAATTAGGAAATCGAAATCATATAGAAAATTTATCCTTCTACAAGGCTGCAGACTATGATGCAACTAAAAACACAGTAGAAGACTTAGCAAATGCCCTCATTACATTTGAGAATGGAGCATCGCTAATGGTAGACGTTTCCTATACACTACATGCTTTAAAAGATGAAATAAGTATTAAGCTATATGGCACGAACGGTGGAGCAGAGCTAGAGCCTGAATTAAAAATTGTAAGTGAAGAGCATAATACAATTTTAAATATTCATCCTCAAATTAACGATCTAACTTTTGATTTTGCGACAGCCTTTCAAAATGAAATTAATTCATTTGTTGATTGTTGCCTTCATCATTATGATTCAGTTGCACCTGTGGAGGATGGGGTAGAAATTATGAAAATCTTAGAAGGTATTTATATTTCTGCAACTGAAGGAAAGGAGGTTGTTTATTAAAATGGTAAAATTGGATAATAAAATCGGTGTGATAGTAGACAGCTTTCGTTTACCTATTCGTGAAGGTTTATTAAAGGCGAAAGAAGTTGGGGCACAGGGGGTACAAATGTATGCCGTTTCAGGTGAGCTGGACCCCGATAACCTAAATGCTGAACAAAGAGCAGAATTGAAGGCGTATATTTTAGGGTTAGGTCTAGAAATCTCCGCCTTATGTGGAGATTTAGGAGGACATGGCTTCCAAGATAAAGCAGAAAATGCCTGGAAAATCAAGAAATCGAAAGAAATACTGCAATTAGCCAAGGACCTAGGAACATCCATTGTTACAACCCATATCGGTATTATTCCTGAAGATGAAAATGACCCAATCTATCAAACAATGCTGGAAGCTTGTGAAGAATTAGGACAATATGCTACATCATTAGATGCTTATTTTGCGATTGAAACAGGGCCAGAAACGAGTAAAACATTAAAAGAGTTTTTAGATAAGCTATCAACGAACGGTGTATCGGTTAATTTTGATCCAGCCAATATGGTGATGGTAACAAAAGATGATCCTGTAGCTGGAGTCAAACTATTAAAGAAATATATTGTACATACACATGTAAAGGATGGTATTCAACTGCAGTCAACGAATCCTAAAGATGTGTACGGGTACTTAGGATACGATTCTGGAACATCTCATGATAAAATAGAAGAAATGGTGGAAAATGGGGAGTTTTTTAGAGAACTTCCATTAGGTCATGGAGATGTCAATTTCGAGCTTTATTTTTCAGCTTTACAAGAAATCGGATACAATGGCTATTTAACTATTGAACGAGAAGTGAGATCAAATCCCGAAAAAGACATCAAAGAAGCTGTACAATTCATAGAAAAGTTTAAATAGGGGTTGAATCTAATTTGAAAAAGCAAGATCAAGTACAAATGCGAAGACAAAATAAATATATTGTGCTTGACGCAATAAGGCAGATGGCGCCAATTTCAAGAATTCAATTATCAAAATATACAAAAATGAGCCCTACGACCATTACTCGTATTGTGCAGGAGCTAGAAGCGGAAGGCTTTATTCTTGAAGGGGTATCGGAAGAAACAGCCATTGGTAGACGTCCTACGTTAATTCATATGCGAGAAGATGCTTTATATACGATTGGGATAGAAATTGACTGTTTTTCTATTCGGATAGGTATACTAGATTTCTTAGGGAAGCTTATTGCCTTTCAGGAAGTCAAATGTAGCATCAAGCATCAATACGAAGAAGCTATATATCTACTTAAACGATCTATAGAAAATATCATGACAGAATATCAGATTGCTCAGGATAAATTACTAGGCATTGGGATAGGAATTCCAGGAGTAATCAATAACGAGGAAGGAATTATCGTTTCCTCTGAGCAATTGAAGTGGGAAAACTGCCCTATAAGAGAAGATTTGAATGGTGTTTTTGGTTGTGAAGTCATCGTAGATAATGAATTAAAAATGCAAATCATTGCTGAAATTGGTGATATCTATACGCCACAGTATTCAAATTGTATTTTAGTCGGAATTGGAACGGGAATAGGAGCATCCATATTATTAAATGGAGAAGTGTATCGTGGCATTCAAAATAAAGCTGGAGAAATAAGTCATATAACGATTAATCCCTTTGGTGAAATGTGTCACTGTGGTAAAAGAGGATGCTTATCGATGTATGTTTCTGAAGTTACGCTGTTAAAAAGAACACCTAAAAATCTTAATATTCAATCAATAGAAGAGATTTTGCAGTGTGTTGATCAAGGTGAGCAATGGGCGATCGATATTCAACAAGATGTAGCTACTTTTCTAGCTATAGCCATCAATAATCTAGTTTGTTTATACGAACCAGAGGCTGTCATCGTCAGTGGAGAAATTATTGAGCACAATGTGACATTTCAAAAACTACTTAGTGAAAAGTGTAAACAGTATATATGGAAGGAATTACAACCCTACTTTGATTTACAGTTTTCCAATCAATTAAAAGAAGGGGTTGTTAAAGGAGCGGCATTACAAGCACAAAAGCAGTTGCTGTCTGTTTAAAGAAAGGTTGGTTGATTCGTGGCTTACTCAGAATTTTTAAAGGAGTATCGTTCAGGATTAATGGAAAATGTGCATTATGGACAAATGAGTGCTGTGAATCTAACGAAGGAAGAATTCGTCTCTGTAGGTCAAGACTATGAGCCTGTGTATTTTCGTTCTGCAGCAAAACCATTTCAAGCCATTCCCATTTTTATGACTGATTTTATAGAAAAATACGGAATTACTTCAAATGAAAGTGCATTATTTCTGGCTTCACAAAGAGGCGAAATTTATCATCAAGAGGCATTAATCTCTTTGCTGGAAAAACTCCCTATGAATGAAAGTGATTTAATTTGTGCAGCATCCTATCCATTAAATGAGGAACCTAAAACACAGTATATTCAACAGGGATTTGAAAAGAGGAAACTCTTTCATAATTGCGCGGGCAAGCATTTAGGATTTTTAACTGCATGTTTAGCAAATGGCTATGATGTCAAGCAATATTGTCATCCAGAACATCCACTGCAACAGATGATAAAAAAATATATTGCCTATTTAAGTGAATATGAGATAGAGAGAATTCGTACAGGGATTGATGGCTGTGGTGCACCTGTCTTTGCAATTCCGCTAAAAAACATGGCCATTGCCTATTTAAAGTTAGCACGACCAGAATTGATTGATGATGAACTAATTCGTGAAGCAGTAATAAAGCTTACAGCAGTAATGAATCAAGAGAATCATATCATTGCAGCACAAAACTTTATTTGTACAGCATTATTAAAGGATTCTAATATTGTGGCGAAGGGCGGAGCACAGGGCGTATACTGTTTTGCTCTTAGAAATGAAGGAGTAAGTTTCGCCTTGAAAATTATGAATGGTTCAGAAAGTCCATGGCCGAATGTAATTGCTTCTGTATTGGAACAAATGCAGTATAAAAATCAAGAAACAATTGAGCGTATTAAAGCATTGTCTCCTGCATTTGTGCATAATGATGCAGGGATAGAGGTAGGAGAAATTGTATCTACAATTAAAATTGTATAGAGGTGAAGGCACTTGCATGTTTTGGCAATAGATGGTGGTGGAACGAAAACGATTGCAACAATCTCAACATGTCATGGGCAAATTATGGCGCTAGCTGAAACAGGCAAAAGTAATCCCACATCCATGAGCTTCGAGCATTTTACAGAGACGATAACAGAATTAATAAATGATTTAAAAAGACAACAGCCTCACGAATTTCAACACATTACAAAGTGCCATGCGGGCCTGTCTGGTGTAACAGAAAATAATAATGAGAAAATTACCTATGCATTATTAACCTCGCTTTTACCGAAAGGCTGTCAACTATCACTATCGAATGATGGAATGAACGCGCTGTATGCAGGAACCTTGGGGCAGCCAGGCATTGTACAAATTTCTGGTACGGGTGCGATTACACTCAGTATAGATGCATCTGGAAGAATTGAACGTACAGCAGGATGGGGTTATATTTTTGATGATGAGGGCAGTGGCTATGATATTGGCATTCGCACATTAAAAGCGGTATTTAAAGCATTCGATAAAAGAGGTCCTGAAACGCTTCTAACAGCAGCGGTATTAGAATATTTTCGATTACAATCCGTTCCGCAGATAATTGAAGTGGTATATGGTGAAGGACATCCGAGGGATACCATATCTCCTTTAAGTAAGGTTGCAATTGAATGTGCTAAACGTGGTGATGGAGAAGCCAATACGATTATTGATCAAGTGTGCCATGTTTTTTATCAAAGTATAGACGCTTGTTATAATAAAAACCCGTTTGCACATAAGCAAGTCAAAGTAGTGCTAGCTGGTGGCGTTTTTAATGAATTGGAGCTATTTACTAAAAAATTAATCGCTATAGATAAAAAGAGTAGTAATCAGTATCACTTCGTGGGTGCTTATAGCTTACCGGTAGGTGGTGCCGCTTTAGCTGCTTTAAAATTACCATATAATGAAGCAAAGCTATTTATTGATCAATATAATGCAAGTATGAAGAAGTTTTTAACGAGTTAATACCCCTTAACTTTGCAAGTAGAGAAAAGCATGTACATGTCTCTACTTGCATTTTGTCAGTCTCCTACTTTAAACATATACCCCTTATATGAATTATGAATGATCATGACGATTCCGATAAGCATAAAATTGGATAATAACGAACTTCCGCCATAGCTTAAAAAGGGTAGGGTGACACCTGTGACAGGTAAAAGTCCAATGGTCATGCCTATATTTTGAGTAATTTGAAAGGCTAGTAAGCTTGAAATACCTGCCCCCATTAAAGTCATAAAGGGGTCTCGCGCTACTACCGTAATAACAACAATACGATAGATAACAAAAAATAGTAGTGCTATTACAAATGCTCCTCCAATAAAACCTAGCTCTTCCGCAATAGTAGAGAATATAAAATCGGTATGTTTTTCTGGTACATAGACATTGTTATGTAGATAGCCCTTGCCCACAAATTCTCCTGATCCGATAGCCATAAAGCCTTGGCGTACTTGAAAAGAAGAATCTGTATATTCATAAGGCTGAAGCCATCCATAAATTCTAGAAATCTGATGTCCTGAGAGAGCACCTAAAACCTTCTCTGTAAAAAATTCATTAAATCTGACATAGAGCACTACCATCGTACTGATGATAACTAGAGGAACGGCCGTAAATATGGCAAGAAGCTTTCTATGAATACCTGAAAAGAAAATCATTGGTAAAATCATTGCCATATACAGCATGACCATACCTGTATCGGGTTGTCTATAAACAAGTAGCGTAGGAGGAAGGACAATTAGCCCGATTTTTATAAGTAACCAAAAATCTGCTAGATAAGAGGGGCGAACATTTTTCTCTTGATGAGCAATAATGACCTTACTCACAACTATTAAAAAAGCGAATTTTAAAAATTCCGATGGTTGGAGAGAACCTAAAAACGGGATCTGATACCATGATTTTGCCTGATTGATCGTTCGAGCAATGCTTTCAGGTGCAACAATAAGACCAGCCGTTAAAGCAACTATTAGGAAGTAAAATGGCCATCCAATCTTTTTCAATTGTTCAATATCAAGCAAGGAAATTCCAAACATGATGGTGAATCCGATGACATAAAATAAAAACTGTTTGATAATAAAGGAACTTGAATACTGTTCAAAATTTACACTACTAGAATGGACAAAAAGGCAACTAATAGCGCCGAGTAAAAGAAGACTTATTACTAAACTCCAATCTAACTTCTTGAATTGCGTCAAATGTAACACCTCCATTCTCTATTAGGAACGCTGACAATGTATGGAAGGTTGCGAATGTTTTCCTAAAAGTAGTATGAATAAGTAGCAACAATCTGGCTAATTTAGCGAGTTAAATTACCTAAATAAAACTAAATGATGGGTATAAATTCTTAATATTTCGATTAAAATTTACAAAAATATAACACTGGCTTTATATCTCTATACTATCATTATTGGTAAGAGTTGGAGGAGGAGCCAAGGATCATGCATTTTTTCCGTTTCATTAAGGTGAAGGACAAGTTACTTGTACTCATGATTGTTTGTGTATTATCGAATGTATTGCTAGGTGTATTCAGTGTAGATTATTTAAGGAAAATGTCGTGGCATGCAAGTGAGAGTTACACACAGGGACTTGTCCCAATTGGATGGCTAAATGAGCTAGAAGAATCACAGCGTCGATTGGATTTTATAGTAGATTCGAAGGGTGACGATAAAGAAATGACAGCCATTTTACAAAACATGGCCCAGCCTTTAGAGCATCTAGATAGCCAAGAAATTGATAAAAAGATGAGTCATCAAATTAAGAAGTATAAGTCATTGCTTAAGAAGCAGGAAGAAGCCATTGAGAATTTTAAGCAATTGAACCATGGTGAGCTAGATCAGTTTTATGTGCAAACATTTTTACCAATTAGTCAGGAGAGTCATGCATTATTAGAAGATACGCAAAATTATTTGGTTCAACGAGCAAAAGATCAACAGCAGGCTTATCAGAAAGATGTGCAATTTGGCTACTTGTTACTAGGTGGTGTATGCTTAGCGGTTGTCTTGCTTGTTATCCTTATCGGTTTTATCGCAACGAAGGCAGTCAATGTGCCAACCCGTCAACTAAAGTCGTTATTAAAACGTGCAGAACAAGGTGATTTCACTGCCAATGCAAGTTATGTAGCTCATGATGAGCTTGGTGAAGTAGTTCTGTCTTACAATCAAATGGTAACAGAGGTGAAACGACTACTCCATACTGTGACAGACAGTGCCTATGAAGTAGAAGAAATGACTGGGAAATTGCAGAAATCCTCTGAGCAATCATCAACAACGACATTAAAAATAGCGAAGGATGTACAATCTATTTCAGAGTCAACGTCTGCTTCTTCTAGTAAATTAGCTTCGAATACGGCTTCCTTAGAGGAAGTTTTAAATGATGTACAGGTTATTTTAGAAAAGGTTCAGGTTGTAGAAAGTTTTGCACAAAAAACGGCCAGAGATGCAGAAAGCGGAACTGAAATTGTACAGGCTAATTTAACGCAAATGCAAGCTATTAAGCAGGCGGTTGAAAAATCTAATACAGCTATCTTTAATTTAGTAGAGCGAGCTGCATCGATAGATCAAATGATTGAAGTAATAGAAAGAATAACAGCGCAAACAAATTTATTAGCTTTAAACGCGTCAATTGAAGCCGCTAGAGCAGGAGAGCATGGTAAAGGCTTTGCAGTAGTGGCTAATGAGGTTCGTAAGCTTGCAGAGCAAACTGTTCAATCGACACAAACGATTACATCCATTGTACAGAACATCCATTTAGATTCGAGTTATGCGGTACAAATGATGGAAGGCGTTTTAGTGGCGACTGAAAAAGGTGTAGCTGTTACAGGACAAACTGCGTCAAGTTTTGATCAAATTTTAGAAAAAGTACATACTATTAAGCCTTATATTATGGAAGTATCTGCTACGGTTCAAGAGATTGCCAATCACACGAAGAAGGTAAGTGAGGATGCAGGTATGCTGACAGCCTTATCTGATACGAATGCCGTGTCTACTAAGCATGTAGCTACGTTAACAGCTGATCAATTAACAGCTCAGCAACAGTTCCATAATTATATTAAGGAATTGCGCAAAGTATCAAAAGTTTTGCAAATAGCTGTCAAACGTTTTTCGATATAATTTAATATTAAAGAATAATATTCGAAAAGGGTCTTCTTTGCAAAAAATAGCAAAGAAGATTCTTTTTTTGCATGGTTACAAAACTAGCTTATGAAAGTGCAAAAGTTTTGTGTTTTTGAGGTGTACAAATGTGTTTTGTATATTTTTGTAGCACAATATTTTTCATGACCTCATATACTGTGAATAAGGGATTGTATGTTCTTTGTAAGGAATATTGTTAATATAATTGTTGTATTTTCAAAACGAACACATTATAATGAATTTCATTGAAAGTGTTATTAAATCAATGTTTATTAATATATTTTTGTACTTTCAGAAAGTACAATTGTTCACATGTGGAGGTTTTGGGAAATGAAAAAGATTATTGTTACTGGAGCACTTGGTCAAATTGGTTCTGAGCTAGTAGAAAAACTTCGTGGTATTTATGGAGAGGACAATATACTTGCTACAGACATTAGAAAGCTTGAACATACTAAGGGCCCATTTGAAATATTGGACGTGACAGATGGACAAAGAATGCATGATTTAGCAAAGGACTTCGGTGCAGATACGATGATGCATTTAGCAGCATTATTATCAGCTACAGCAGAGAGAAATCCATTGTTAGCTTGGAATTTAAATATGGGTGGATTAATGAATGCGTTAGAAGTTTCACGTGAGTTAAATATGCAATTTTTCACGCCAAGCTCAATTGGTGCGTTTGGTCCGTCTACACCTAAGGAAGATACACCACAGGATACTTTGCAAAGACCAACAACTATGTATGGGGTAAATAAGGTAGCGGGTGAGTTATTATGCGATTATTACTTCAATCGTTTTGGTGTTGATACACGCGGAGTACGCTTCCCAGGGCTAATTTCTTATGTAACACCTCCAGGTGGTGGTACAACAGATTATGCAGTAGAAATTTTCTATGAAGCCATCGAACAAGGCAAATATACATCGTATATTCAGGAAGGTACATTTATGGATATGATGTACATGCCAGATGCCTTACAAGCTATTGTAGATTTAATGGAAGCAGACGGTAGTAAGCTTGTTCATCGCAATGCTTTTAATATTACAGCCATGAGCTTCGAACCTTCGCAAATCGCGGCTGAAATCAAGAAACACTTACCAAATTTCACAATGAGCTATCAGGTAGATCCTGTTCGTCAGGCCATTGCAGATAGCTGGCCAAACTCTTTAAATATTGAAGCGGCTCAAAAAGAATGGGGCTTCAAAGCAGAATATGATTTAGCTAAAATGACGGTAGATATGTTAGAAAAATTGAAAATTAAACTGCATAAAAAAGCAATTTCATAATAGATAGGCAACGGGTGAAGACTAGACTTCATCCGTTTTTTTATATTTAAAAGAAAATTATTGGAATATATAGATTAAATTATGAAATTAAAATATAATAATATTCGGAATATTAATAGTATTCAGTTTAATTGATGCTATGATAATTTCACAAGGGGAAATTCACAAATGAAGGGATGATGGGTTTTATGATGCAAGCACCATTAGTTTTAACTAGTTTTTTTAAACGAGCAGAGAGCTATTTTGCAAGAAAATCAATTATTTCACGGACAAGCCCACACAAAATACATCGTTTAACATATGGGCAGTGGGCAAAAAGAACGCGTCGTTTAGCAGATGCCCTTACGAAGCTTGGGATGACAAGAGGAACAAAAGTCGGCTCCTTTGCGTGGAATCAGCATCGACATTTAGAAGCTTATTTTGCTGTGCCTTGCTCAGGGGCAATCTTACACATGGTAAATATTCGTTTATCAGAAGAGCATTTGATCTATATTATTAATCATGCAGAAGATGAGATTTTAATGGTAGATGTAGATTTATTACCGATCATTGAAAATATTGCGCCAAAACTTGATACAGTGAAACATTATATCATTATGACGGATGAACCAGCTTTGCCAAAGACTACATTACAAAATGTTTTATCCTATGAGGACATATTAGCTACTGCTGATGAAGAATTTCAATTTCCAGAGGATATTGATGAAGAAACACCTGCCGGTATGTGCTATACAAGCGCCACAACAGGGAATCCAAAGGGGGTTGTCTATTCCCATCGGGGTTTAGTATTACACAGTATCATGCTGAGTATGTCTGACTCTATGGGAATTGCGGAAAGAGATGTCGTGATGCCGATTGTACCCATGTTTCATGCAAATGCATGGGGCTTGCCTTTTGCTAGTGTCAATGTGGGTGCTACACAAGTTCTACCAGGTCCGCAATTTACTTCAGCATTAATAATGGATTTAATCGAACAAGAAAAGGTTACATTAACTGCTGGTGTTCCAACCATTTGGATAGGTGCCCTACAGGAGCAGGAAAAGAAAGAACGAGATATTAGTTCTTTAAGAGCGATATGCTGTGGTGGATCGGCTTCACCAACTCGACTCATTCGGACATTTGAAGAAAAATATGGGATTCCTTATATTGTTGTCTACGGCATGACGGAAACTACACCAATCGTGGCATTGTCTAATTATATGTCATGGATGGAAGATTGGCCGATTGAAAAGCGTATTGAAGCTCGAGCGATGCAAGGGATGACAATGGCAGGTATCGAATCTAGTATTATTAATGAGGCGGGGGAGGTACCTTGGGATGGCGAAACAATGGGGGAATTACGTTTAAAAGGCCCATGGATTTCCAACGAATACTATCGTGATGAGCGAACAGCAGATGCCTATCGAGATGGTTGGTTATATACTGGTGATATTGCTGTACGAACAGCAGATGGCTTTATTAAAATTACGGACCGTACGAAGGATCTTATTAAATCAGGTGGGGAATGGATTTCCTCTGTTGATTTGGAAAATGCGCTGATGACTCATGATGCCGTTTTAGAAGCGGCTGTCATTGCCATGCCCCATGCTAAATGGCAGGAGCGTCCATTAGCTTGCGTTGTATTGAAAGAGGGACAATCAGTAACTGAACCAGAGCTTCTTGCTTTTTTAGAAAATCAATTTGCCAAGTGGTGGGTACCAGATGCAGTCGTCTTTCTAGAAGAAATTCCAAAGACATCTGTCGGAAAATTCCTGAAAGCGAAGCTGCGAGATAATGTAGCAGAAATTTATCCTAAATCATTGGTATAGGTAAAAGAGCGATTTCCGTAAATGGAAGTCGCTCTTTTTTGAGTTATTTAGTTAGCATGTGGAAGACTTGTTCAACGTCTTTATCGCCACGACCAGAGATATTAATAATTAAGCTTTCATCAGGTGATAAAGTTGGTGCTAATTTTAGAGCATGTGCGACTGCATGTGAGCTTTCAAGAGCAGGAATAATACCTTCAACCTTAGAAAGTACTTGGAAGGCATCTAAAACCTCTTCATTTGTCACGGTCACATACTCAGCACGGCCGATTGTTTTCAAATGGCTATGCTCAGGTCCCGCACCTGGATAATCTAAACCAGCTGCTATTGAATAGGTAGGGAGTGGGTTACCTTCTGCGTCCTGAAGTACTAAACATTTGAAGCCGTGTAGCTCTCCTGGTGTTCCTTCGTTTAAGGTAGCAGCTTTGTCTGGCTCTATTCCAATAAGACGAACATCTTCGTCTGCAATATAATCAGCAAATGCCCCAATGGCATTACTACCGCCTCCTACACAGGCAAGAACAGCTGTCGGCAGCTTTCCTTCCTTTTCTAATATCTGTTCACGACTTTCGCGGCTAATCACTGATTGAAAATGTTTAACCATTGATGGGAAGGGATGTGGTCCAACTGCTGAGCCTAATAAATAGAAGGTTGTTTCATAGTTTTCTACTAAGTCAGCGAATGCCTCATCTACTGCATCCTTTAAGCGGCCTTGCCCTTTATCGACAGCTACAACTTTCGCGCCGAGAAGTTCCATGCGAAATACGTTCAATGCCTGACGTTTTGTATCTTCCAAGCCCATATAAATCGTGCAATCCATTCCAAACATGGCACACGCTGTAGCTGTTGCTACACCATGTTGACCTGCCCCTGTTTCGGCAATCACGCGATTTGCTCCCATACGTTTAGCTAGTAAAATTTGTCCTAATACATTATTGATTTTATGGGAGCCTGTGTGGTTAAGGTCTTCACGTTTTAAATAGATTTTTGCGCCACCTAATTGCTTTGTTAAATTCTCTGCAAAATAAAGAGGGGATTTACGACCGACATATTCACGGAAATAGTAATCTAATTCTTGCTTAAAATCATCATCCTCTTTATACTTTTGAAAATTCTCATCTAGTCTATTTAAAACATTTTGAAGCTCCTTTGGAACAAAGCTTCCACCAAATTCACCGAAATATCCCTTTTTTTCTACTACTGTACTCATCTTAACTCGACTCCTCTATGCTAATTTTTCCAAAAAAAAAGCCACTCCAATCCCTCATAAAAAGGACGAGTAACCGTGGTGCCACCTTCATTCGCAATTTTTGCGCGCTTTCCTGCTCCGGTAACGGGGAGCGAAACGGCCTTACATTTGATAAGGCTGCTCTGAAGTCCATTCACAAGTCTGTACTACTGGTTTGCACCAACCACCAGCTCTCTAAAAGTAACAATGCTTGCTACTACTCTTCTTCCTTGCATTTATTAGAAAGAATTGTAGAGTATTTTCAGAATAGTGTCAAGAAAAAAGACGAATCTAAAAAGATCCGTCAGTTAAATCAAATTTTTAAAGTCAAGGCGTTTGTTTAATACATACATAATCGGTGCACCTACAGCTAATACAACAAATTCACCCGCCGCGACGGTTAGCCAAGTCCAGAAAAATGGCAACTCTAAAGCCAAGTTCAGCTCAAAGGCAATGATAAACATAGTACATGTAAAGAGCAATGTATTAATAATTAAACGTGCCCAAATATTTTTGACAAATTTACAGATTAAAATAAACAGGCCAAGAGTAATCATTGAATGACCTACACCAAACACTAAATCGTAAATGCCAAGTGGTGAAAAGAGATTAGAAATCAATACACCAATAATAATCCCTACGGCAAAGCGTGGATTAAAGGCCACTAAATGGTTAAACATCTCAGATACTCGGAACTGTACCTCTGTAAAACCAAATGGGGCAACAAGCATGGTTACAGCTATATATAGAGCTGCAATGATACCACTTGCTGCTAAAAATTTTATTTTCATATTCATTTCTCCTTAGTTTTTTTTCGTGGGATGGTTACGAACCACGTAGAGCAAGTGCAATCATATCAGTATTCATGCGGATTTGTAAATACCTATGTGTAAATTATGTGTAAAATTATAAAGCGGCTAAAATATTCATTGTATTTCTCTCATCTTCTTCACGAAGTTCTTTGATAAGGTGTGTGTAAATTCGAATGGTTGTATCTGCATCTGCATGGCCAAGTCTTTCAGAAATATACTGAACTGAAATTCCTTTATAAAATAAAATGCTGGCATGAGAATGACGTAAACCATGAATAGAAATTTCTTCTATCTTTAATTCACATAGTATTTTTTTTAATGCTTTATTAACACCTGTATTGCTGAAAACTTTGTATTTAGAAGCTGGATTATAAAACACCAATTTATGAATGTTTTCTGGAGTCACTTCAAAAAAATGATTGAACAGACGCATCGTTACTTTGTCTATTTTAATAATGCGGTTTGAACTTTCTGTTTTTGTCTTTTTAATACCTTCATCATAGGAGTTTGTATATCCCCATGTCTTGTTAATGTTGATCGTATTGTCTTTGAAATTAAAATCATTTCTAGTGAGTGCGATTATTTCGGCAAAGCGCATCCCAGATTTCAAAGCCAATAAAATAATATAATACACAGGCCTGTTAACTTCTTTTAATGATGCAATTAGATAACTGGATAACAACTTACTTTCAGTATAGTTAATATGCTTTTCATCACTCTTTTTGGAGTCCTGGCCAGAAATGGTTGCATTTCTTGTGAAATCAGAGGGGATGATACCCTCATCAACAGCTTCGCGTACACAGGCCCTAATATGAGCATTGATTTTTTTTACTGTTTCTTTAGATTTGGTCTTTCCGTACTCATTAAGAAAAGATTGATAATCACTCTTTTTGATATGCTGTAAGGGGGTGTTAGAAAAGTGCTTTCTAATTACCTTCAATGTATTTTTGTAATGTACTTTTGTAGGTGGTGCAGTATTAGATTTGTAAATAGACACCCACTGTTCAAAATACTCATCAATCGGTTCTAATTTCGTAACAGGATTAAAACCCTTATTTAATTTAGACTCGACCTCAGCAGCTGCGATCTGTGCCTCTTTCTTCGTTTTGAAACCGCCCTTGCGTATAGGTTTTGATTCACCATTGACCATACGGCTGACAATATACTGCCAAGTCTTTCCGCGTTTTGTGAAACTCGCCATACACATTCTCCTTCCAGTGATATAAGAAAAGAGCTAGACGAATGAGCCTGCTCTTTTTGTTTAATTAATTTTTAGCGCTAATAATTAATCAAGATTCACAATGTAAGTTACTACTTTACCATGTAGACGTAGATCGTCATATGCTTCACTAACTATGTAATCTGTAAAGCTAGTATCATATGATTCGGGTCTGAAAATTAATCGTTCACCATCTCTATAAAATCTCTTAACTGAGAAACTATAACCGTTGCTATAAACAATGATGTCGTTATTATCTAGATCTGCGATGTTGATTGGTTTTACAGCTATAAGAGATTTATGAGGAATAACTTTATTCATAGAGTCTCCGTTAACTCGCATGATAAATATTTCATTATCTCCTGCATATCTACCTAGTAATTCGTCTGGAATTGTGATGGTGTCTTTCTCAGAAATTCCATCAATGGTGATTGGTTCTCCTGCTGAAACTGGTGTAGGGATATAATCGTATTCAGAAACAGCTTGGAAGGCCTCTTTTTCATCCCAACCCATTAGATATGAGGGGGAGAGATTTAATGCCTTACTTAGTTTAGTTACTATGGTATAAGGCATATCTTCTATTTCGTTTTTTTCGTATCTATATATGGTGGCTCGGTTTTTCCCTATCATATCCCCTAGTTGATCAGCAGTGATTTTTAACTGTTTCCGCCTAGATTTAATTTTGTCTCCCATGTTCATGGTATTTTCACCTCCCATCTGTATCTATTATTCTAAATATTTTTTCGCATATATGCAACTTTTAGTATTCTGTTAGATAATTATATTGCATATGTGCGAAAAATGATTGACAAAGAGAATTTTACCAATTAAGATATGATTAATCGCATATATGCGACATCTTTCTTAGGGAAGGAGGATAATAGATGAATGTTAATGAATTGAAGAGAAAAATTATTGAAAACGGAATGAATATTGAAATGATGTCCTTAGCTATTGGAATGAACAAAAGTACATTTTATAGAAAGATGCGTAATCGGGGTGAAACATTTACAGTTAAAGAAGTGAACCTCATCTGCAAACGGTTATCTCTTTCTAAGGTAGAAGCAATGGTAATTTTTTTTGGTGATTATGTCGCATAAACGCGACTTTATAAGTGGAGCGCTGTGATACCGAGCCGATGACGGTATATAAGTCCTTATAGCTGATGAGACGGTAGCAACGTTAGATTACTGGGAGTGGGGTGAGAGGATGGATGCAGAAAAGAATAAACAAAGGTTCCGGGAGTTATCTGAAAAGCATCACCAAAAAATGGATGAGGTTCTGGCATACGGAAAAGCCCATTCGCCTGAAGAGCGAAATGGGCAAGAATTTAAAACGAAAATGGAGCAGTACAGCCAAGAGCTGAATGAAATAATGAGAGAAAAAATGCTCATATGGTATCGAATATTGTATCCGGAGCGGGGCAATCAGCTTGAAAGGAAATTTTAACTTAAGATTGATAGTCAACAAATACAAAATCTTCAAGTTGTCTAGTAATTTTCCTCAATGAAATATGCATTATATCAAGAGTTTTTTCATCTTCGTCATAAGGACTTATATTGCGTTTGATTAACTCGGTGTGAAAATAATTCAGAGCTTTATTTAGCACATCTAGTTCTTCTTTTGGAAAAGTGTAATTTTCGGCTTCGAATTTAAATTTAGCTAATGTCGTATTACTTCTGGTACGTCTTTCGTCAGATTCACCACAAGAATATAAATGGCAATTTTTGATAGCCCAATCAAGAGCGATATTTACTAGTGTTTTATCATAGTCATTTAAATCTTTAAAGACGCTGGCTGTGTTTATCACTGTATATCACCTCACTTTCTAGGTGAATTATACCAAATTACCAAAGTGATGTGATACCGAGCCAATGACGGTATATAAGTCCTTATAGCTGATAAGACGGTAGCAATGTTAATCAAAACGAAAGTGAGGTGAATAGTGTGGAAGAAAAATTTGAGATTTGGCTATCAGATACTCAAGAAGTGATCCGGGAACGGGCTGATTCATTGTTGAAATGTATGAAAGAGAACTGCTCAACATATGGGGAGCTTGATTGTCTTATCCATAAATTCAAAAGAGATGTTTTGTTTCAGAAAAAGTTTCAGAGATTGGAGCCTGTGTTTGATGTTCTTTATCAATTAATAGAGAGTGAAAAAAATGCCCTCTCAATTAGAGAGGACTGATAATTAGTCAACTACAGATATAGATTTAACAGCAGAGGTAAAATATATTTCTTTGTCTTCACCTTCACCAATGGAAAATGCTTGATGGGAGAGTAAGAATCCGCCAATTCCTAATCTTTCATCAGTAGTGCTAAGTGGTGAGCCTTTTTTATCAAAGTTACCATCTATATCGCCAACATAATTCTGTTTTAAGTAGAATCCTTTGTCAGAAGAATAGTTGTTAATACCAACTAAAACTGTATCAGGAGAAACAGTAATTTTTTCTCCATCAATCATGTTAATGATTATCAATTCTATCACCTACCTTTCTAGGTGAATTATACCAAATTACCTATGTGCTGTGATACTTATGCCACGGATGCAACGTTAAAAAAATACATGGAAGCGAGGTGATGATAAATGCAACAACTTCAAGTCAATTTAACAATTCCAGTTCCAGAAGGTTATGTGATGGTGAAAAAAGTGGAACTAGAAGAACTTAAACAGGAGAGTTTAAGTGGTATTTGCTGGACGATGCAGGATTTAGAAAGCCGTATTAAGAAAAAGCGTGACTGGATTAAAGATAATGTCCTTTTCCCTTCAAAGTTTAGAGAAATACTTGATACCGAAAACGGTGGATTTGTTTATTATCCAAAAGGAATAGGGGAAAAGTGGTCGTTTCATGCAATGCAGATGGCAAACTTTATAGATGAAAATTATAGCTCGATTTTTGGTTATGAGGGCAAATGAGATTTGGTGAAAATAAAAATTTGAATTGGAGGAACAAAGATGTTAGGGGAATTACAAACAGCATACGGACAAGCTTTAAAAAATCTAGTATTCGTAGATTTTGTTAATAAAAAAGTAATTGGTACAGGTGGATTAAATGCATTAGAAATGGAGCATTCAAAAGAAAGTGCTTGTTGCAGAGATATGATAACGGCTATTAATTTACATTTTCACGAAGGGGATTTCGATTTAGTGAAGGAGCGGATAGAAGTTCTGACAGATAGAGTCAATTATATCAAGTCTCTAGAAGGTTATTTAAAAGAACAGCGCTGCAACAAATTATTTGAGATTGCTAGTCATTTGTGCAAGCAGGGAAAATTAGCAAAAGTGGTGAGACGTGATGTTAATCCAAATTGTTAAATGCATAAAAAAACTGCTTAATCGCTCCAACGATTAAACAGCATGTAAATCTTGTGAATTTGATTCCAATCACTAACTATGTCCAGTAGTTAGTAACTTTAAAACCTTTGCCGTACTTATGAAGGTGCGGCTTTATTTGACTATTGCCAAATACCTTAACGCTAGTATAGCAACCCTCATGGTAATTAGTCAATTAGCGTCCTTGTAATAGATATTAGGTTTACGACGATGCCCTAAATATGACAAGGATAATAGATTATTAACAACATGGGGAGAGAGTTACATGAAGAGAAAACACAACATTAAGCATGTATTAGCAGCATACGAGGATTCGTTTGCAATAGAGAAAAAGGATAGTAGAGAAGAACATATTGAGAGTTTACGTGCCAAATCCTTAGCTGGGTATCGTGTGAAAACGATTAAGAGTGGAGAAATATTGGAAGTTGAAGCCTACCCTTTTTGGGAAGTACCACAGGGTTTACGTAAAAAGAAAAGTGAGAGTAGCCAAGCACAAAAGAATCTGAATGATAAAAACACTAAGAAACATGTTACACGACTTATTAACGCAAATTTCAGAAATTATGTGGATATTTGGCTTACGTACACTTACCCACAAGGGAAAATGCCAGTAGATTTTGAGCAGGCCAAAAAGGATATGACAAATCTTATCAGACGAATGAAAAATTGGCTTAATAAGCAGGAGCAGTACAAGGATTTTGAGTTGAAGTATATCTATGTGACAGAGCATACAAAGGACGGCAGTAAAGTGAGGGCTCACCATCACATGGTTACAAATTTTCCTAATCGTGATGTTGCTGAAAAGTTGTGGAATTGTGGAGGACGTACTCAGTCAAGACGACTGCAAAGTGATGATTTTGGCTTTGAGGGAATGGCTCGTTATATCACAAAAGAAAAAGGTAACAAAACGATGAAGCGTTATACACCTTCTCGCAATTTAAAGCAACCAACAGTTACAGTGGCGGATACAAAGCTGACTCGTAGACGTGCAGAAAAGATTGCTAAGGATGAAGTATCGGCACATGAAATTTTTGAAAAGTGGTACAAGGATTATCAATTCAAAGACATGCAAGTGAAGTTTTCTGATTTTGTTTCAGGAGCTTATTTGTACGTGCGTATGAAGCGAATTGACAATTTTGCCAAAAGAAATACAAATCGTGGAGGCGATAGGGATGGAGAAGATGGACCATCACATTGAAATGATACAAGAAGGGCAAATGAATATTTTTGAAGCGGAATACCAAGCGAAGGAACAGGAGGTTTTAAAAGTGGTAGAACAAGCGAAAACAAAATTAATGACAGAACTCAGAATGGAAGGGGTGCATCCTTACATTTCGGCAATAGGTAATTTCCTGTTGGATTTTATAAAGGACAACCCATCAGCTGCAGAAAAAATCATGGTGAAAGGCAAAACGATTATTGGCAGCATGAAGGAAATGCGTAAAATAGCTGAAAAACAGCAGGTTAATAATTGCGGGGTTTTAACACCAGAGCAAGGATTAGAAGCGGTCCTAAGTTATTTTGATATTAAGCCAAAAGAAAAAGTTCCAGTTGTTAAGGTGGCTACACCAAATCTATCAAATCACACACCAAAAGAGTCAGTTGTTGCTCCAAAACCTACACAACGTTTTGAAGCCTCGCTGGACGAATTTTTGTAAGGGGGCGACATCGATGGAACACGATGCATTTATTGAATCATTGCTTGCGCATTTTCCAACCGAAGTACCTGAACATGTGCAATTTGAAGCGGAAGAAAAAGCGTTGCTGTTGAGCAGATATATTTTTGTAAACAGTGGAAAGAATCGGACAGGCTACTGTACACATTGTCGAAGTACATTCCCTGTTGAAGATCCGATTAAGCAAGATGGACAAGGAGAATGCCCTGAATGTTTTTCGAAATGTAAATACAAAAAGGCATGGTTGGGGCGAAAGACTTTAATCGATACAGCTTGTATTTTACATTGCCAGAAATCTGTATTAGATCCATCTGTAGTAACGGTGGAATGGTTATATGCTTCTCGAGATTATAGAGAGGATTTCAAGAATGTGAGTACAGAGTATACAGCTGTTGCGCGTTTCGTATACGACTATGAAAATAAAATTTGCCAAAAAATCGAGGGTGGATGGAGTGGTCGATGGTGGGCAGAGGGTGGATTCAGTACGCCTGGCTTCTTACAGAATAGATCCTTTGTGTCCAGAAGAATCATGGGTGAAACATTTGAAGATGGTATTGGTGGAACGCCTTTTCAATACAGTGCTTGGCAACGATATGATTATGAAGCTGTATTAAAGTACCTACCGTTGGTTGCAAAATACCCAAGTGTAGAAATCCTAACGAAAGCTGGATTAGATAGTTTCGTATTAGCGAAAATATATGGACTTAAAACTTTTAGTGCAATAAATTGGTCAAAATCTAAATTACATCACATTTTCAAAATGTCGAAGCAAGACTTTCGATTATTAATGGAGAATAACGTCGCAAGTTCGTTGTATCACACAAAAGATTTTCTTTTTAAAGCTTGGGTAGTGCAGCAATGGCGGAAAGAAAAATCGAAAATGAATATAGATGAATTGCAAAACTACATGAAGAGCTTCGCTGTAGAAGATGACATGAAAACATTGAAATTTATAAGGAAGTTCACTTCCCTCCATCGTTTGTTTAATTATGCAAACAAGCAATTCGGAAAAGATAAAAAACATTTTATTAGATGCCATCAAGTATTGATCACTTGGCGTGATTATTTGATGGATTGTCAAAAGTTAAAGGTTCATATTGATGATGCGATTATTTTCCCAAATAGTTTGCGTAAGGCACATGAAGAGACTATTAAACGTGTGAAACATTACGAAGACGAGCTTATGCGTAAGAAGGCGAAAGAGAGATACGAAAAAATTAAGCATTATGAGTTTGAACTTGGCCAATTGAAAATAGTAGTCCCGCATACAGCCAAAGAAATTATCGATGAAGGGAATAAATTGTCTCATTGTGTTGGAGGGTATGCGCAGCGGCATGTGGATGGCCAGACAACAATACTATTTATTCGCAAAACCGAAAACCCTGAGGAATCATTCTACACTGTGGAAGTTAAAAATGAGAAGGTTTCACAAGTACGTGGAACCAAGAATAATCCTGCGACAGAAGATGTCCAAGCATTTATTGAAGAATTTAAAAAGCAAAAGTTAACTAAGAAAGTGAGGAAAGCGGTATGACGCAATTAATTACAGAACGGTCTACAGATGTTATTGCAGCTGAAATCAATGCAATTAAATTCCAAACACAAACAATGATGTTGCAGGCTTCGGCTGAAATAGGAAAAAGGCTGATTGAGGCAAAGGACCAATTACCTCATGGTGAGTGGGGAAAATGGTTGAAGGAGAATGTAGAGTACAGTCAATCGACAGCAAATAACTTAATGCAAATCCATGTAGAGTATAGTTCAAATTCCCAAGCGTTTGGGAATTTGAGTTATTCGAAAGCAGTGGCTTTATTGGGTATTGATGCTGAAGATCGAGAGGCATTTTTACAAGAAAACGATGTTGATGAAATGTCTACTAGAGAGCTTCAAAAGATTGTTAAAGAGAAACAGAAACTTGAAAAGGAAATGGCCAAGCGTGAAGCGGATGCCGCAAAAGAAAAGAGTCTGTTAGAAAAAGATATTCAGGACCTTAAACAACAGCTGCAAGATGTTCAACAACATGTAGGTGAGAATGAGGTTTCGGAAAAAGAGATTAATAGGTTAACACAAGAGTTGGCCGTTGCTGAGTCCAGGGCGAAAAAGTTAGAAGAGAGCTTAAAAGCCAAACCAATTGAAGCGGCCACTGTTGAGATTATTCCAGATGATGTGCAAAAGGAGTTGGACCAACTTAGGAGCAAAGTGAATGAGTCATCTGATCCTGCAGAGATAAAATTCAAAATGCGTTTTGAGTCATTGGTGAATGAATTTAATTTAACATTGCTTGTACTTGATGAAATCGGGGATAGCGAGGTGAAGATCAAGTATACAAATGCTGTTCATAAGTTAATGGATAAAATGCGTGCCACTTTGGAGGGAGGGGTGTAGTAATGTCGGGTCTATATTGGAGTGCTGCTCAAGGTGAATATATTAAGTGTCCTGTGGAAGGTTGTAAGCATATAGGCATCGTCATTACTGCAGCTCACTGCCGAATTGAACACGGTATGACTCGAGAGGAAGTAAAAGAGAAATATGGTCAACCTAAAAACGTTTCGAAGCGGAAAACAAGAACAATTGAGAGGGATACGTATCTAACGTAGTTGAGGACTGGTTAAATACATTGTACAGAAGCAAACATGAAAAGAGAGGTGAAAAATGCAGACAGTGATATTTTTGTTACAAATATTATTTATTATGTATTGGTTTATGCTTGGACTATTAATTGTATTTAAGGTTTATATGCCTCCAAGATCAGTAATAGCAACAATGCTTATTTTTACTGGAATATTAATGGCTATTATAGTATTTTCACCTGTACCAATTACAAAGGTGCATATTTATCTTCATTGAGTAATTACTAAACAGAATGTTAGAAGGATAAATAATAATTGGAGGTGTGCCGATGAGTAGCATCGCACAAGAACAAATAGCTGCTATAGCAGAAGTTGCTATAGCCAAATTCAACGAGCTTCAACAAGAAGAAAAAACTAAAAGATTGGATAGACGACTTTTTAACACAAGAATATTGTTGAAGAATTACCGTCACTTAAAAGTGTATTGCGATGAAATGAAAGAAAACATGGATTTAGAGGGTGAGGAGCAAGAAGAAATAATTTCACCTGATAAAGAATATCTTACATTAGAATCTATAAAAAGAAGCGAAGCTCGTACGCTTGCAATGATGAGATTTATCGACAATATGATTAGGGTATACAAAATGGACTGTAAACACTTGGGTACAGAAGCGGTGCGAAGATATGAAACGCTTTTACACTTTTATATAAACGATGAAAGAAAGACTTACGCAGAAATAGCAAAACTGCATAATGTACATGAACGTACTGCTCAACGGGATCTGAAAGAGGCAGTTCATGCGATGTCAGTCCTTTTTTTCGGCACAGATGGATTGCGGTTACAGTTATAACTGTGTCGTAAAGATGTCGTTTTAAATGCTTTGTAAATATTATATAGTGTAGATGTAGAGTAATTGGATTTACTTTACATCAAGAGTCTTCCAACTCACACGTGAAGTCCCGTTTGATAAACGGGCGAACAACAAAATAGACGTCTGCTGGAACGTCAACACCCGAGTCACACTAAAAAGGTGTGACTTTTTATTATCAATAAATAGAACGAACGTTCTTTATTTATGCTATACTCAATCCATCAACGTTTTGATGGGAGGGATAGCGAATGATAGTAAATGAGATGGACAAATATGAATTAACGAATTTTATGAAAGAAGTAAAAGAGTATATTTGTAGACCAGGTGGTGTGTATTTCTCTCATTTAACCAAAGATGATCTTAACGAAATATTAAATCCTCCAACAGATGATGATGGTTATGTACACAAGTATTATTTATCTGAGAATACAAAAATACTGGTTGAACTAATATCAGATTTAATTAAAAGGAAGTCGCGTTCTTAATAAAGTGTGGAAGTGGTGGGTAATAAAGCGTACGGAAATGTGCTAACAAATATTAAACATTACGAAATAAGCACGTTACTTGTACGTGTATGTCGGAAACAAATAATAAAGGTTACTCTTAAATGGTGACCTTTAGTTTGAGAATATGAAAGAATAATTATATAATTATGTAAAATTGTTTCAATAGGAGGAGTTTAATGCCAGATTTTAAAGAAATTTTTGGAGATGGACCTGAGATAATTCAAAATCATATCCTTGTTGTAATTGGAGTAATGGCGCTAGTAATAATTGTACAACTTATCTTTAAAAAGATTACTAAGATGCCTAATTGGCTGTTTAAAATTACAATGCCAATAATTACTTTCGGAGTTTTTATTTTAGTTATATTAAGCTATTACCTACCTGGCATAGCAAGTCAGTTAGGTTTTAATTAATACTTAAAAGTCACACTCAAAATATGAGTTGTGGCTTTTTATTATTCCTAGAGTTGAAATAGTAAATGTATGTCGGAAACGAGCAATTGTGACTACTCCAAAAGGTGTAGTCTATTTACTATTCCATTATTCCTGAAATAATAGTATAATCTGTTATTATTTGTTGATAAAGGAGTAATTATGGAAGATATAGTTTCTGTTGAATTTAATGCATGGTGGTTGTTAGTAGTTCCATCGATGTTGATTATTGCCATAGTAAGCCTTACCTTAATAGTAAAAATTCCACCACTTATTAAAAAGGACATAAAGAAAAAATCCTTAACCAGTTGGATAGAAGTTAAGGATTTATTATACTGGCTTTTAATAATCTGTTTAGGATCAATTAGTTTGTTTACTTATCAATATAGAGGAAATAGTGAAGTAATTGATCATTGGGGATTTGCAGGTACGATTGTATCTATTATTTTAGCTGTTGTTGCAATTGGCTTTACCTTATTTCAAACTTTGTCTAGTAATCTTTCTAGTGAAAAAATAGCAGATTCGGCAATTAAAATAGAACAAGTTACACAAAATTTAGATTCTAAAGCTTTGTCTGAATCAAGCCAAGTGATGATTGAATCTGCTGAATTTTTAAGAACAAAAATTAACTTGATAGAAGATAAATTAAATTCAATAAATATTGTACAAGAAACATTAAATGAAATTGCAGCATCAAGTTTTGGAAAAGGACCTAGTACAGATTCAGATTCACTCAATTTAGATGCAATAGATTTAGATGTTTTTATTGATAAAGTAATACCACATGTACCTTATTATTCAAAAATGTATTTATATATGCATGTTAGATTATATAATTCTAAGATTTATTTTAACGAGAAAACTATAGATGGTATTAGAGACGAAATATCTAAATATGATCGGAATAATCAAATACAAACTTCTTCTGAAGAATATTTAAAAGGTGCTAATTTGGCTTCTGAGGCAGCTACACGTTGTTTCTTCATTGGATTAGGTTTGAGAGATAAATTTAAAGAATTAAGTAATGATAAACAAATTAGTATTATTGATAAAATTAAAAAACTAATACATGATCATCATTCAAATTTAGTTGATGATTATATTAATAATCTAAAATGATTTTTATTGGTCACATCTAACAAGGTGTGGCTTTTTATTATGTCGTTGAAAGGAGCAATTAACAATGAAAGTACCAATTCGCACAACAGCTAATGGAACTGAATACTGGGATAGTGAAGCAAAGAAGGTATTGTTTGTACCTGCAGGTATGAGGCCATCTTTCGAAGTAACTGAGAAACCTGAGTCGATGCTATATGTAGAAGTTAAACCATCAACTGACACACCAGTATTTAATTTAGAGGGAATGACTGCTACACAGCTGAGAGAGTTTGCAGAAGAAAACAATATCGAAGTACCAGGTAATCTAAAGAAGCCTGAGACAATCCGCAAGTATATTGAGGAACAGTTAGTAGCTGATGCAGAATGAAATACTGTAGTGAACAAGGATGCCGACAGCTAATCGATAAAGGTCGATACTGTGATAAGCATAGACGAAAGAAAAGGAATGTAGGTGCCAGCAATAAACCTTTCTATAGCACAGAGGCATGGAGGGATTTAAAGGCTGAATGTTATCAGCGAGATAAGGGAAGATGTACACGATGTAATAAGTTTGTGTTTGGTAAGAGCGCACAGCATCACCACATCATACCGATTAACGTTCGGCCAGACTTGAAACTTGATGCTGGTAACGTCACAACCTTATGCCCAACATGTCACATGATTGTTGAACATGAGACAAAACCGAAGCCAAAACATAATTTCAAATGGTGATAGCCCCCCTACCAAATTATAATTTTGGCCATTTTGCTGTAGACCGTATGAGCATGTAATTGCGCGCCTCAAAATGAATTTTTGAAAAAATTTTAAGTGTGACAAAGGCAGGTGAATAGGTATTGACCAAAAAACATGAACAGGCATTTGAGCTTTTTAAAGAGAGTGAAGGAAGTCTTTCAAATGCAGAAATAGCAACGGCTGTTGGTGCTGCAGAGTCTACGGTTAGAAAGTGGAAAAGTCGCTATAATTGGCTTGAACAATTGGGATTAGTTCAGAATGTCACAGTAGAAGAAAATGAAAGTGTGACAAAAAGTAAACCTTCTAATCGTGAACTGCAGCATAAACGGATAATAGACTCATTGGTGGAGGCTGGAACCTATTCGCCTGCTTTGGATTTGTTAATTGAAGTGTACTTGGATTGTTTCGAAGAATATGAAAATGCAAAAGACATTGGTGAAAATACTGAAAAGCTTAGAAAAGAATTAGCCCGATTACTTGGCCAACTTGGATTAGATGGTAAAAATAAAGATCTCATTAAAAAATCAGGAACATTACTTGCGAAAGGTGACGAGGAAAAGAAAAAAGATCCTGAGCCTGAAAGTGAAAGTAGCAAGCTTGTTCAATTTAGACAAAGGAAAATGAGATCATGATAGATTTTGAAGTAAATTATGCTGATGAATTTGTAAAAGAGTTCGATTCTAATCCAAAAGCTTATCCGAACAGTATTAAACTAATGGTGAAGCGCTATAAACGATGGAAGAAGCGGAGAGATATTTGGTTTGATAATGATAAAGCCAATGACATGTTATATTTCACCGAAACATTTCTGAAACATGCTAAAGGGCGATGGGCTGGCCAACCTTTGATTTTGGAGTCCTGGCAGAAGTTTTATTTTGCTAACATTTACGGATGGCAAAGAGAAAATGAATTTGGAAAAGCTGTGCGAGTAATAAGAAATGCCTACCTGCAGGTGCCGAAGAAAAACGGTAAGACGATTATGGGCGGTAGTCCTGTAATTTATGGAATGTATGGCGAGGGTGTTAAAGGCGCTGACTTCTACATATCAGCAAATACGTTTGAACAATGTCAAAATGCTGCTATTCCTATTGGCCTAACGATTGAAAACAGCCCTGATTTACGTCCAGGTACCCGAATTTACAAGGGTAAAGAAGATACAATCCGATCTGTTAAATACACCTTTGTAGAAGACGGCATAAAATACGCTAACACGTTGAAGGTTTTAACAAAAGATAATGCAGGGAACGAGGGTAAAAATCCTTATTGTAATTATTTCGATGAAGTCCATGCACAAATGGACCGTGAACAATATGATAACTTGCGATCTGCTCAAATTGCCCAGGAAGAACCGTTGAATATCATCACTACAACTGCTGGAAAGCAAACAGGAGCATTGGGCGCACAAATTCACGCCTACGCTAAAGAAGCTATGAAGAATGATAATGATGATTCATGGTTTGTGATGATTTATGAACCAAACAAGGGTTACGATTGGGAGGATCGCGAAGTGTGGCGCATGGTAAATCCGAATATCGGTGTTTCTGTAAACATGACATTTTTAGAAAATGCATTTCTAGAGGCTCAAAATAACAGCTTTAACCGTGCTGAATTTTTATCTAAACACTTAAATGTATTCGTCAATTATGCCGAAACCTATTTCGATCTTGACCAATTGGAAAAAATGCTTGTTGATGATCTTGGAGAGCTTGAAGGTTCAACATGCGTGGTGGGTGTCGATTTATCAAGACGAACTGATTTAACTTGTGTGGATATTAACGTACCGACATTTGATGATGATGGCGAACCAATCTTAAAAGTAAAACAAATGTATTTTATTCCTGAGTTTGGGATTGAAGAAAAGGAACTGCAGCGAAATGTTCCGTACAGAGAGCTTGCCGAAAAAGGATTCGTTACATTATGCCCTGGTAAAACAGTAAGTGAAGATATGGTAAACGAATATGTAGAGTGGGTCTTTGATAATTTCGATTTAAGGCAAATAAATTATGATCCTGCTTTGGCTGAAAAGCTCGTTGAACAGTGGGAAATGCTAGGAATACCATGTGTAGAAGTTCCGCAGTATCCAGCTGTGATGAATGAACCGTTTGATGATTTCGAGATACTACTATTACAGGATAAAGTGATAACAGATAATCCATTACTTATTTTCTGTGCATCCAATGCCAAAGTAATAACGAATATAAACAATTTAAAAACACCATCCAAGCGAAAAAGCCCTGAACATATAGACGGCTTTGTCGCTTTTTTAATTGCTCATAAAGAGTCATTAAACATGATGGCTGAAAGCATGGATGGACTAGATGAATATATTAAATCAATTTATCGATAAAGCGAGGTGAGATAGTGCGAATACGAGATAGGTTTTCAAGGTATTTAGTAAAACAGCTTGAAAAGCGAGGTTTAATAGAGGATTCATTAGGTGGAAGTGTTCGTGTAAATGGTTGGGTTGCCGATGACGAAAACATTTTACATTCCAGTGATGTATATGAATTGATGCAAGACATAAGTAACCAAATAGCTTTGGCCCAGGTGGTAGTAGAAGACCAGGAAACAGGCAAAGATATTACGAACCATCATATTTTAAAATTACTACGCAATCCAAATAAATATTTAACAGGCACAGAATTTATGAAGCTTATGGTAAATACCTATTTAGTTGAGGGTGAAGTATTTCCTTTTTTTACAGGGAAGGAGATTCATATTGTTTCGAATGTTGAAGCTGAATTAGACGATAAGCTAGTGGAGCGTTATAAAATTAACGGTACTGAAATACCTTCTAAAATGATCCGACATATTAAAAACATAGGTCTCAATCACTTGAAAGGTGTTGGACTAAAACAATTAGGAAGGGATACCTTAGAGGGCGTTATGAGTGCTGAAAAGGTACTTACAGATAAGTACAAAAAAGGCGGTATTCTAGCATTCTTATTAAAACTAGATGCTCATATCAATCCGAAAAATGGCGCTCAATCCATCTTAATTAATTCGATCCTGGACCAACTAGAAGGAATTGACGATAGCCGTACAATTAAGCTCATTCCTTTAGGGAAAGGATATTTAATTGATGAATTGAAAAGCCCAATCGATGATGCCAAAATACTTTCTTACTTGAATGTCTATAAGAAAGATCTTGGAAAGTTTTTAAATATCGATGTTGAAACTTACAGAGCCATGTTAAAGACAGATTTAGAGAAAGCCATGATGTACTTACACAACAAGTCTGTTAAATCCATAATGCAAAACTTTGAAGACCATTTGAGTCTTCTTTTTTTTGGCCCAAATTCGAATTTACGGCTGAAATTCAAGATTAATATTTTGGACTTTGTACCATACAGCACGAAAACAAATATTGCTTACAACCTCGTTAGAACAATGGTCGCAACACCTGACGATGCTCGCGATAATTTACTTGGCTTTGATCGCTTATTCACTGAAGAATCGATGAAGCTTTATATTTCGAAGGATTTAATTGCAGGTGAAGACATTAATAAAGCGACAGACGACAGCTTGAAGGGGGGTGACGATGGTGGCCAAGCAAAAGGAGATTCGGACACTTGATATTCAAGGACTCCAAACAAGAAGCCAGGGCGATAGTGAGTCGAATGTGATTGAAGGTTATGCAGCTGTATTTAATTCTCCAACAGATATATGGGGCATGTTTACAGAAATTATAGCGCCAGGTGCTTTTGCTGATGCAATTGCTTCAAATGACGACATACGCGCTTTATTTAACCACGATTGGAACAATGTCTTAGGAAGAACCAAGAGCGGAACATTGCGCTTGTCAGAGGACGCTAGAGGGCTTAAATTCGAAGTGGATTTGCCAAATACAACGTTGGCTAGGGATTTATCAGAGAGTTTAAGACGTGGCGATATTTCGCAATGCTCGTTCGGTTTTGTTCCTACAAGTGAAACATGGGATTATGAACCTGAAATACCTGTTCGAACAATTAACACCGTAGAGTTACATGAAATTAGTGTCGTAAGTATTCCAGCGTATGAGGATACAGAAGTAACATTGCGCTCCAAAGAAGCCAATAAGTCGATTGAATTGCGATTGAAGTTAATACAAAAAATAAACTCAGTTTTGGAGGAAAACAAACATGAATAAAAAACTATTAAAGGCATTACAGAAACGTTTAAAAGGACGTTTAACAGAACTACGCTCACAATTAGAAGCTGGTGATATGGCAGAGGATGCAATCGAAGGTGTTACCGCTGAGATCGAGGAAATTTCTGCAGAGCTCACAGAAACAGAACAAGCGCTTGCTGATTTAGAAGACGATCCAGGTAATGAAGATCCTGAGAATCGAAGCGCTGATGATCCTGACGAGGAAGAGGAAGACGAGGAAGAAGATAAAGAAAAAACTGATCCTGAAAAACGTAGTGGCATTGTGTCTCAATCGGCACAAACTGCAATTAATGCTATTGGAAATGTTCTATCAACACGTAACGCTAAGTCTACTAAGAAACGAGAAGCTGAAATTCGTTCAGCATTTGCTAACTTTGTAGTCGGTAACATTTCGGAGTCAGAGGCTCGTTCACTTGGTATTGAGGTGGGGAATGGTTCTGTAACTGTTCCAGTTCAGATTGCTAAAGAAGTAATCTCATACGCCCAAGAGGAAAACTTATTACGAAAATACGGTTCTTATGTTGAGACTGATGCAGATGTCAAATATCCAGTTCTAGTTAAAAAAGCAGAAGCTAATGTTAATAAGAAAGAACGTTCAACGGAAATTGAAGAAACAGACATTGAGTTCGATTCAATTGATTTAGATCCAGCTGAATTTGATGCCCTTGCTACAATCACGAAAAAATTATTAAAACGCACAGGGGTAAATATTGAACAGATTGTAATTGATGAATTGAAGAAAGCTTATGTTCGGAAAGAAACAAATTATATGTTCAATGGTAATGACGTAGGGAATGAAAATCCAGGAGCATTAGCTAAGAAAGCAGTCACTTTTTATGAGAGTGAAACAGTAAATTTAGAAGCCGCAGGATTAGCTAATAAGCTGTATTCTCAACTTGTTAAAATGAAAGGGCAAGTAACGACTGCAGTACGTAAAAAGTCAATGTGGATTGTAAATGGTGCTGCTGTGACTGCTCTTGAAGGTTTATTGGATGCAAATGGCCGCCCACTTCTTTACGAAACACCAGATGGCTTAGGCTATAAATTACTTGGCCATAATTTAGATTTTACGGATGCAGCTGATGGTATTGATCCAACAAAGCCAGTATTTTATTTTGGTGATTTTAAAGCTTTCCACATTCAAGAAATTAAAGGCGGAATGGAGCTTCAAAAGCTAGTTGAAAAATATGCAGGTACTAATAAAATTGGCTTCCAAATTTACAACCTTATTGATGGCCAATTAATCTATTCACCATTTGAGCCAGCAGTTTACCGTTATGAAGTAGGAGCCACTAAACCAGGGAGCTGATTAGATGGACGAACTATTAGAACAATTTAAGGAACATATTCATGAGGACGGTGAGGGAGACACTTCACTGTCCTTTTATTTAAGAAATGCCAGGCGGTATGTGAAAAATGCAACAGGTACCGAACAAGAATATTTGGTGTTGATGGTTGCAGGAATTATGTATGAATACCGTGTTGCAGAAGATGAATTAAAAAAGGCGCTTGATGCCCTTACACCTTTTATGATTTTGGAGGTGTATGACGATGCCGAAACACCAATCCAATAAGCTGAAAAAAAGAATTAGTATTTTGGGTAATGTTGAGGTTGAGGATAGACTCGGAGAAACAACCAATAAATTTGAACCTATCAAAACAATTTGGGCTGAAATAGTACCTCAAACAGGGTCACTTCAAAAGCAAGCTGCAGATACCGTTCTTACTAACGTTACCCATAAAATTAAGGTGCGCTATACAGCTGGCAAAGACATTACAAAAGAAATGCAGATTCAATACAAAGGACATACATTTGAGATCAAATATATTTTAGATCCTTATTTTGAAAACAAATGGCTAGAGATCTTTGTCCAGGAGGTGTTGCTATGAGTATACAAATGCAAGGCTTAACACAATTCCAACAAGATTTGTTTGATGTTGCCACCAAGAAATTACCTAAAGAAGCTCCTAAATTGATGCGTAAAATTGGTTCAAAGGCCAGGACAACTGTAGCTAAGAAATCTCGAAGCCTTGTTAAAAAGAAAACAGGCGGATACCACAAGAAGTGGAAACGAGGAAAAGTCTTTATTGGTTATCAGGGCGAACTTGTTGTACGTGTTTACAATTCATCACCTCACGCACATTTGGTTGAGGATGGTCACTGGATGGTAGACCATGAGGGTAATAAAACAGGTGATTTTGTCCATGGTAAAAAACCGTTGGACAAGGGCATGCGAGAATTTGAGTCATCGGGTGACGTAGAGAAAGAAACTGTAAAATGGCTAGATGAATTGTTGAGGAAAAACAAGCTATGATTACATTCGAAAATATTAGGGCAACAGTAACCAAGAAATTAAAAGCAAATTTTAAAGGGTTAAAGGTATCAAGTAAATCTGTAAAGGATGGCTTTACACGGCCATCGTTCAAAGTGGAATTAGATAATGTGAAGCGTGAGGGCTATTTGACACAAGTTGAAAAGTCTTGCACGGTTCGCATTTTTTATTTTCCTACAGATGAAAATGATAACGCGATTGAGTTTTTAGATGTTCAAGAAGCTTTAGGAAATTTATTTGATCTTAAATTTCCAGTAGAAGATCGCCATTTGGATATAGTCGAACCTGATTTTGATGAAATTGATGGTGTGTTGCAGTTCGAATTTGATCTTCAATTCTTTGATGGCCGTGAACCTGGTTCGGGAATCAACATCGAAGATGAAATTAAAAATGGCAAAGACTTTTATGAAAAATATCCAATTGAGCATATGGGCGAATTGGATGATGAGGAAGGGGATTAAAGAATGGGCCTACCACAAATTATTATCGATTTTAATGGTAAAGCCGTTACAGCGATCAAGCGAAGCCAGCTAGGTATTGTTGCATTGATTTTAAAAGACGATGCTCAAACAGCTGAAACATTGACTTACAAAAGTATTGAGGACGTACCAACAGAGGTATGGTCGCCTGAAAGCTTAGATTACATTAAGTTAGCGTTTATGGGTACACCAAGCAAAATCATTATTGAACGTTTGCCAACAACAGCAATTGATTACAACGCAGCCTTAACACGTTTAAATAATAAGCGATTTAATTATTTGGCCATTCCAGGTATTGAAGACAAGGACACAACTACCATTGCAACTTGGATCAAAACTAAGCGTGATAATAACAAGAAAACGTTCAAAGCAGTATTGCCTAACAATGATGCCGATCATGAAGGAATCATTAATTTCACCACAACAGGAATCAAAGTCGGTGAAAAAGAGTATACGACTGCAGAATATACAGCACGAATTGCTGGCATCATGGCAGGGCTACCATTTACTCGTTCATCTACTTATTTTGAATTGAATGAGATTGATTCTATAACAGAAATTGAAGACCCTGACGCAGCTGTTGATAATGGCGAGTTAATCCTTATTAATGATGGTGAAAACATTAAAATCGGACGAGGTGTCAATAGTCTGACGACAACGACAGGTAAAAAGACTGAGGACTTTAAATCAATCCGTGTTATGGAAGTTCAGGACTTAATCAAAGACGATATTCGCACCACATTCGATAAGAACTACATCGGCAAACATAACAACATCTATGATAATCAAGTGTTGTTTATCCGTTCTATTAATGCTTATTATGACGGCTTAGAGGGCGAGGGAATTCTTGATCCGAACTTTGATAATAAGGCGGAAATAGATGTACGAAAACAGCGGTTGGCCTGGGAGGGTATCGGGCGAGATACGTCAGAATGGGACGACCAAAAAGTAAAAGAAATGTCCTTTAAAAAGAATGTATTCTTAGCAAGCAATATAAAAATTGTGGATGCTATCGAGGACTTAGATATGGACATTGCGATTTAAGGAGGATTGACACATGAGTAAATTAAAATCTAATCGAGTTATTAACGGCACATACGGCAGTGTGTGGGTGAACAATGAAAAATGGCTTGATATTGAGGAATTTGAAGCCAAAGTAGCCATTGGATATGAAGATGTGAATATGGCAGAAGATCCAGCAACTCATAAAAAAATGACAGGGTGGTCAGGAGAAGGGACTTTAAAAGTTAAAAAGATTTATAGCCGTGGGGCAGCACTATTAGCAAACGATGTAAAAAAAGGTATGGTTCCTGATGTAAATATTGTTGGGAAATTAGCTGATCCTGACGCGTTTGGTGCAGAACGTGTAGCTATTAATGAAGTTACTTTTAATGAATTTACGTTGCTTCAATTTGTACAAAAATCAATTGGGATGGAAGAATTACCGTTTAATTTCGCAGATTATGATCCAATTGATTTGATTAGTGCTTAAAACACATATTTTGGAGGGAAACTATAATGTCAAAAAAAGAAATTAAGCGATTAACACTTACGGATTTAATGAAAGAGAAAGAAAAGTATCAGGTGAAGGATGATGTTACAGAGGTTGTACTTGTGGAACGCTTAGGCGTGGAAGTAGTTTTGCGTAAACCTGAAAAATCTTTATGTGTAGATACTATGAAAATGGGTCGAGATGAAAACAATGATACTGACGCAGACGAGTACATGGTATATAACACAATGGTTGAACCAAATTTAAAAGATCCTGAATTGAAAAAAGTGTATGGAGGCACATTGCCAACTGACATTGTAGCTAAAATCTTTGAGCCTGGGGAGATCGCTTTGCTATCAGATATTGCTTTCGAATTAGCAGGATACAAAAAAGGCGGAGTTAAAGCCGTAAAAAACTAATTGATAGTGATGATGATTTTTATTTTCTTCATCACTATATTCAAAAAGGACGTAAGCTTGACGAGTTGTTGAATTTACCTTATGACGAAAAGCTATTCATGACGGCTAGCATTGAAAAATATTTAGAAGAAATGAAAGCTAGAGCGCTAATGCTTTAGCTTTTTTCTTTTGTAAAGGCGGTGAGAAATTGGGAAATAGGGTTATATCTGCAGTTCTTACATTGCAAGATCGTGATTTTTCTAGCAATTTAAGAAGAGCGAGTGATCGTGCTGATGATTTTGGCCGAGGTATTACAAGAGTAGGTAATCAGATACAACGATTTGGGCAAGGTGCAACTAGGATATTTAAAACGGTGGGTGCTGGTGCAGCTGCCTTAGGTGCTGCAGGTGTTGCAGCCTTTGGGGCTAGTGTCGGTAAAACTATCTTAGACATGGGCAGCTCTTTGGATATGTTAGAGGTCCAAACAGGTGCTACAGCTTCGCAGATGGAAGTATACGGAAGTGCTGCAAAAGAAGTATTCGGCAAAGGGTACGGTGAAAATATCGATGAAGTAACTAATGCTTTAGCGAGAGTAAAACAAAATATGCATAACATCGATAATGGGGAGTTTAGTAAAGTTACTTCCAATGCATTGTTATTAGCTAAGACATTTGATTCGGATGTGAACGAAGTCACTCGCGGTGCTAACAATATGATGGAAGCGTTCGGTATTTCTGCAGACAAAGCGTTCGATTTGTTCACTGCAGGTGGGCAGAGAGGGCTTAATTTTAGTAACGAAATGTTTGATAATGTTGCAGAGTATTCGTCCTTATTTGGCAATATGGGATATTCTGCTGAGGAATATTTCGGAATCATGGAGCGAGGGGCCAAGGCAGGTGTTTATAACTTGGATTATGTGAATGATGTCATGAAAGAGTTCCAAATCCGAGTTAAGAACGGCTCGAAATCAACAGACGAAACATTTTCAGCCATGAGTAAATCTACCTTTGATTTATGGGAATCCTTCAACCGAGGTGAAGCGACTGTTGCTGAGGTTGCAAGTGCTGTAACAGCTGAGTTAAAAGGGATGGATGACCAGGTAACAGCCAACCAATTAGCTGTTGCGCTCTTTGGTACCAAGTGGGAAGACCTCGAAGCAGGGGCAATGTACGCAATGCTCGGGGCCAAAGACGCCATGACGGATTTTGAGGGAGCTACAGATACCGCAGCCGCCAAAGTGGAAGGTAGCCTAAAAAATAGATTGATTTCCTCATGGCGTGAACTACAGGTCGGAATAGCTGATGTTGTAAATGGAGCTGGCGCACAGGAATTCTTGCAAGGTGTTGCTCAAAAAGCAGATGAATTGGTACCTAAGATTCAAGGCATCGTACAAAAAGCATTTGAGTTTGGAAATACAGTGCGCGAAAATTGGGGGCCGATTAAAGAAACGCTTATTGGTGTTGGTACAGCTGCAGGGGTTGTAGCCGCAGGAATGGGAACATTAAAGGTTATTACCACAGTTACTACTATGGTCCAGGGGTTTAGAACAGCTATGGGGCTAGCTACAGCTGGACAGTGGGCAATGAACGCGGCCATGCTTGCGAGTCCTTTGACATGGGTAGTTGTCGGCATAGCCGCTGTAGTTGCTGCAGGTGTCTTGTTATATCGAAATTGGGATACAGTCAAGGCGAAAGCAGGTGAATTATGGGCCACGACTAAAGAAAAATTTGCTGGTATTAAATCAGCTGTATCTAACTTTGTGCAACCTGCCATTGGTTGGTTTGAATCAATAGGACAAAAATGGAATAGCTTTAAAAATTCTATTTCTAGTTTTAAAGTTCCTAAATGGGTTTCCTCAGTAGGAAGTACAATCGGAAAGGCTGCAGGAGCCGTTGGTAAATTCGTTTCAGGATCACATGCTACTGGCTTAAATCGTGTTCCTTATGACGGTTATATTGCAGAATTACACAAAGACGAAATGGTTATACCTGCTCGACAATCTGAAAGGATTCGTGCAGCTGGTGGATCAATCGATAATGTGGATCAAATGGTGCAACCATCACCAGGAACAGTAACGACGCCTACACCTACAGGAGCTACGCCACAACCAACAGCTTCAAATACTGGCGGTGGTGTACAAGTTATTATCCAAAACTTAAATGCCAAAGGCGTAACAGCAATGGAAGTAGCCAATGAGTTAGTGCCATTATTACAATTACGACTGGCTAATTTATAGGAGGTTGAATAAATGGACATTTTTTTAAGCACAATGGATCGAAAACAAATTATTCAACTTCCTATAGTGCCACCTGATTTTAAAATACCAAGTCCTGTGAGCAATGAAGTCTTTACAACAATTAATCAGGGTGACATTAAATTACTTGGACGTAGGGGCTTGAAATCACTTACTATTGATTCTTTTTTTCCTTCAAAGGTGTATCCATTTTCACGAAACAATAAATATTTTGGGTGGGAGTATTACGAGATCATTGAGGGCTGGATAGACAAACGAATGCCAATCCGACTGATCATGTCGAACACACCTATTAATATGCTCATGACAATCGAAAACTTTGAGGCTGGACTTCAAGATGGATCAGGCGATGTTTATTATTCGCTGGCCCTATCAGAGTTTAAAGAGATCATTTTAGAAACAAAGAAGGTGAAATAATGGCTCATGAATTATGGCTAATTAAAGGTGTTACCATGACGAATATTACGCCTTTACTTGGCACATTAACCTGGCGTAGCAACATGGAGGAATTGGGGGACGAAATCAATTTTAGTATAGCTTTTACTGATACAAATTACTTCCCTGTGAATCCGTGTGATATTGGCGATATGGTGGCCCTATACAATAACGGTAAAGAAATTACGCGAGCTATTATTGTGGACGAGTTGAAAAATGGAAGATCACCAATTGCATACGTTGCCTTTGATTATGCCTTTTATCTAAACAAATCGAATGCAGTTTATCAATTTAATAAGCTATCTGCAGATGCTTGTATCAAGAAGATCGCCAAAGACTTCAATATCCAAGTAGGTAAGATTGTATCTATTCCAAAACCTATCGATCAAATATACAACGATAAAAAGGTAAGTGAAATTATAAAAGACATTCTTACTATTGCAGAGCAGTCGTTAGGTGTTAAATACCTCATGGAAATGCGCCAGGGCAAGCTATACATCGAAAAGCAAGGTGATGTCGTTGTAACAGGCACATTTCAATTGTATGAAGGTGGCCCAAAGTACGACATTCATTCAGCTCTTATGAATCCTTCTAAAAGACGCAGCATTACAGAAATGGCTAATACAATTCAGGTTGTCGGAAACAATGACAAAGTAGTTTTAACCAAGTCTGATAATAAAATGGCTGAGAAATATGGTCGTATTACTAAAGTTGTGAAGCTAGATCAGAATGAAAAGAAAAGTGCTAAACAGGTGGCTGAAAATGAATTAAAGCAGTTATCAAAAGTATCAGAAGAAAATAGCGTTGAATTGATGGGCCATGATGATTTTAGAGCAGGCCGATTGTTTAAATTAGAGGAACCAACTACAGGCATTAAGGGTACTTTCTTGATTAAAGATGTATTGCATACGATTAGTAAAGGCATACACACAATGAAACCTACGTTAGAGGTGAAGTAAATGGATTCGATTACAACTTTAGCTAAGATACTTAAAGATAAAGAAAATCCTAAACCTGTGTCAATGTCTACTGGAATTGTTATTTCACCACCGCCAAATGCCCAAATACGCTTAAATGATACTGTCATTCTTGGTAATAACAAATTAGTTTTTGCTGCTCATGTTCTTGAAGCTTATGAGCGTGAATTGGAATTAGAAGGTGACATTACATTTGCTGATCCGACTTTAGGAGAAACCACTTTTGAGGCTAAGAAAGTAAAATCCACAACAAAGGACACGCTCAAAGAGGGTGACGAAGTAATACTGTTACCAACTGCAGATGAACAGCTGTATTTTGTTGTAGGTAAGGCGGTGAGGTTCGAATAATGTTACCTAAAATCGCACGACTAGAATTTGATACACAGGAAATTAAAACGGACTTGCCGCCACTTGGTAAGTCTTTTTTGTATGACTTTGATAAGGGTGATTTTGTATTTAAGAATGGAAAAATGGTTGAAATACATGGTCTTGAAACTTTAAAGCAATGGATCTTAAAAGTGCTTAAAACAGAGCGCTTTCGCTTTAGAATTTACAAAGACATTCCTTATGGTGTGATGTTGGAGGATCTGATAGGTTCTAGCCTACCACGCGCCTTTATCGAAGCTGAAATTAAACGAGAAGTTACAGCATCCTTATTGGAGCATACGCACATTCAGGATATTCAGGAATGGCAATTCAGCCATGATGGGAAGTGGATGCGGATAAAATTTAAAGTTATCACAGTAGAAGGTGCATTTGAGATTGACGAGCCATTGAAAGGGGTGGCCTAAATGGAAGATGAAAAAGTCATACATGAGCGTATGATAGCTAACATTAGCGATGATTACGACAAATCAAAAGGGAATTTCGTGTATGATGTGACGAAGCCTGTTGCTGTAGAATTTGCTGAACAACAAAAGAAGATTGCTGCAGTACAAGAAAAATTAGATGTAGAGAATTTGACAGGTGATGAATTAACGCGTTTTGTTTATCAGCGAACAGGGCGAATCCGTAAACCTGCTACACAGGCTACGACAACCGTTATTGTTTCAGGTACAGCTGGCACACTTGTTAAAACTGGTGAATTAGTAGGGACAGATACGATTTTATATACAGTAATTGAAAATGTCACTCTTAATGAAAGTGGCTTCGCGCATGTTCGTATTCAGTGTAACGAGTTTGGCCGAATAGGAAACGTGCCAGCGAACACAATTACAAAGTTTCCTGTTTCAATCAATGGCCTTGTAAATGTCTATAATCCTGAGCCTGTTGTTGATGGATATGATGAAGAAACAGACAAAGATTTACGCCAGCGCTATTATGATAAGTTTCAGCGTCCAGGTAAGGCAGGCAACAAATATCATTATCGAGAATGGGCCTTAGAAGTAACAGGTGTTGGAGATGTAAGGGTAATCCAAAGATATAACGGCCCATTAACTATGAAAGTGGTCGTAATCGATGCAAATAAACAACCCGCCAATGCAGAGTTAGTTCAAAAAGTTTACGACCATATATCAGAGCAAATGCCATTTGGGGTCGAAGATTTAGCCATTATACCTGCTATTGGTGTTCCAATAAATCTCACAGCTACATTGAGTTTAGCAGATGGATATACCGAGCCCGTAGCTAAATCGAACATTAAGGAAAATATGATTGAATATCTAAAAAGAATTGCTTTCAAAGAATCCTACGTTAGTTATGCGAAAACAGGTAGTGAGATCATTGATAGTGAAGGGGTATTGGATTATCAAAACTTATTACTGAATGATGGCATCGCGAATATTTCAATAGGTAATGAAGAAGTTGCAATTATGGGAGGTGTTAACGAATGAATCATATGACAGTGTATTTAAAAAATAAGGTACTAACGGACAATTTAAGGACACTACCAGTATTTGTCGCATTATTTGTAGGTGACACGGAGGTAAGCGCCACAGGTTATGTAAGGCAGCCGGTGGTGTTTGCTACACCAACGGATGGTCAAACATCGAATGACGTTGAAATTTTATTTCCAATAGCAACTGAAAACTGGGGAGATATATCGCACATCGGCATTTCAGATGCGTCAACAGGTGGCAATTTATTGTTTAAATCGCAGGCCGAGTTTACAAAGAATATCGATGTTTCAAGTCAGTACAAGATCCCTAAAAACTATTTAATTGTCCGTTTAAGGTAAAGGTAGGTGAGGGCAAATGCATGCTATACCGCAATCTGAGTGGGGCCAAGTATCAGTCTTTACCTGGGGAGAGCTATCAGCGCACCAATGGGAATGCTTTCGACTTGCTTTGATGATTACCGACACAGAGCTGCAGACACATGGTGTTTCTGTTGCATTATCAGGTGTAACAAACGAGATAATAACAGAGCTGCAGACGCAAGGTGTGAAAGTGGTACAGTCACCTATAATCATGCAGACAAAGTCCGAAATGATTACAAGTATTGTTGTTTCTACTGAAGACTATCTATCAGACATGATTAAATATTTACCTCTATATGAACGTAAATCAAACATCTTTAGAACAATATTAACTGCAGATGATAGAGAGTTAAGAAATGCCGAGCAACAGCTTGAAATAGTGAACCGTAACATTTTTATAGATACTGCTATTGAAGCACTACCTATTTATGAACGAGATCTTGGCATTAAACCAAATAGCACATTGCGCTATGACCAGCGTCGCGAACAAATTATCGCTCGCAATATTGCAGCGTTTGGTCAAACAACAAAGGACACTATTAAATTAGTTGCGGCTGCATTCAGCAATGGTGAAGTAGAGGTAAATTCAACAAATACGCCAGGTGTGTATGAGATTAAATTTGTTGGTGCAAAAGGCATCCCAAACAACATGAATGGCTTAAAAGAGTCTATCGATATGGTAGCGCCTGCCCATCTGCAATTTGACTACACATACACTTTTAATGCTTGGGAATTTTTAAGTAACAAAACATGGGGTGATGTTAGCAATATAACATGGGACCAATTACAAATATGGGATGAGGTGAGCTAATGGAATATACACAAAATCTAAATCTAAAAAAGCCTGGTCTCACAGATAATGTGAATGTTAATGATCTAAATGAAAATATGGATGTTTTAGACGACACCATTACGGACTTAAAAGATGATTATGAACAGTTCAAAAGCAGTAAAGGTCAACCAGGTGGACTTGTCGAGCTAGATGAAAACGGTAGACTGCCTGTCAGCTTTGAAAGTGCTGAATCTGCATCTCTAAAAGATAAATTGCAACTTGAGATATTAGACGAAAACTTTTATGTTCAATATCTAACCAACTTGAGCACTAGTATGCTTTTGGACTTGGATGGCAAATATGCGTATATATTCTCTTTCAATCTTGCAAATAGGTACTATGTTTACAAGTATGATCTTCGAACTAATATGCAAATAAGTCGATCTAGTGATTATTATATTGCGATGAGCAGTGGTGTGGTACAAAATGAGACACATTTATTTGTACCAGTGGGTAGAGGAAGTACAATTAATAGAAATGAATTAGCAAAAATAAATAAAGAAACTATGGTTACTGAAAAGATAGTAAGTATAGGCAACGATTTTGGTAGTGTAGTTTATTATAATGGGTTAATTTATGTGTCTTATTATGGTGGCTTTGTTAAAGCATTTTCGCCAGTGGATTTATCAGTTGTAAAATCTGGAAATCCGTTCGATACCACTAGTGGAAGCTCTGATACAAAAATAGACATTACCCCTGACGGTAGAATGTTCGGATTTATGATACTTTACGACGTTAAAAAAATTAGAGAAATAGATCTGGAAACATTCACCTCGATAGCAGCTATTGCAACAAGCTTTGAAATTCAATGGGTATCATGTAAAGATAATAAGTATGTATACTTCGTCCAAAGGGAGGGTCCTACTACATCATACACGTATCATCTTGGAAGACTTAATATAAGTAACGGCGCTATAAAGCAAGAAAATATTAACCGTTTTCAACGATTTAAAGCTAATTCTACTATTAGTCTGATATTCGCGGACGAAAAATATCTCTATCTATTAATAGACAATCGTTTGAATAAAATTAATAAGGATACTGGCGTTAAGTTGTTCGACAACGATTTTACAGGCATGAAAGATTTAACAAAAGGATCTGATGGAAGATTGTATTTTATGCAGACAAATACAATCTTTAGGACATTATACTAAAAGGAGAGGATACTATGATCTACGTATTCGAAGGTGAAAATAATTTAGCAAGTGTGGTTTTCGATGGAAAATATCTGTCCCAAGAAAATAAAGATAAAGCTATTAAACTGGAATCATTACCAGTAGATGAATCAACGACTTCGCAGGCTGCAATACTAAAAGCTGATAGCAAAACAGGCAGAGTCTGGTACGAGTATGTTGACAGAGTACCTACTGTAGAAGAAGTTAATGTTCAATTGCAAAAGAAAGTCAATGAATTAGAACAAGCCATTCTTGAATTAACGTCAATTATCGCAGGAGGTACAGCGTAATGTTTACAACAAATTCAGCTTTGGTAAAATTGTGGGCAAAAAATGTGGAGAATGGGAACTATGAAAGGGAACAGGTACCAAAACTATCAAACCTTCAAGAAATGGTATATGAAGTTTTAGATGCAGAAGACGCAGCGTAGGCTAGCGTTATTTTTATTTTCCTTTTTTGAAACCTTTTCCTATTTTGCTCGTAAGTAGAAGTAAATGAAAGGGAGGGTACTAATTATGGAATATACTAAAATTGCAACTGCTACTGAAAGAGATGTAAACAAGTATTTAGAAAAAGGTTGGAAATTGATTGATACAACAAGATCTTCATATGATGGAAGTGGGAACGATACAAGTATCACTTATCATCTTGGATATCCTGTCGAAAATCATATTTCCGATTTGCTTTCTATTATTAGATCTTATGAAGAGAATGGTTTTAAAGAGAAGTTATTTTTTAAATGGGCTGAGGATTCAGGTATTAATTTAGATGACTATAGCAAAAATGGTGGAATTGGATGGGGAAATGATCATCCTACCCTTGAAGCTATCGCAAAATATGAGAAAGTAGTTAATAACAAGGAAGTAACATATTATGCAACACGTTCAGAAAAAAGCGATATAGAGTTTTAAAAATAGTAAGGCACTCTCAATTGAGGGTGCTTTTTATTATGTAAAAGGGAAGTGTTCAGATGGAAAAATGGATTGCTGTAGTAAGTGGAACAATCGGCACAATCGTTTCGTATTCAGTCGATGGGTTAGGAATGGCAGTGACGGTTCTAATCGGTTTCATGGCTATTGACTATGCTACTGGCATCATGTGTGGGGTAGTTAATCAAAACTTAAATAGTCGTACAGGCTTTAACGGCATCATACGCAAAATCTATTATCTAATGTTAGTTGGATCAGTTTATTTATTGTCCGTTGTGATCCCTGGTATCGAGTACGCAGGTGATGGGGCAGCCATTGCATTTTGTGTACTAGAATTTATTTCAATCACGGAAAACGGTACTAAAATGGGCTTGCCAATGCCTGACTTTGTAAAAAATATTTTAGCAATCGTTAAGGATAAAACAGGAGAGGGTGAGGTTAAATGAGTTACACTTTCAGACAAATCTTATTACCTTCAACAAAGTATCCAATAAAGGCACCTTTCATCATGGCACCGCAATTCATAACCGTACACAATACTGCCAATGATGCGCCTGCAGAGAACGAAATCTTATACATGCTTACGAACAGCAATCAAGTATCGTACCACGTCGCTGTAGACGATAAAAACGTTATTCAAGCTATTCCGTTCAATCGTAACGCCTGGCATTGTGGTGACGGACAAGGCAACGGAAATCTAAAGTCTATTGGCGTGGAAATTTGCTACAGCAAAAATGGCGGCGCTCGTTACGCTATTGCTGAGGAAAACGCCGTACAATATATCGCCAGTCTATTGAAGCAATACGGTTGGGGAATTGAGCGAGTGAAGAAACACCAGGATTGGAACGGTAAATATTGTCCACATAGAATTTTAAGTGAGAACCGTTGGAATAGTTTCTTGAACCGTATTAAAAAAGCTATGGAATCAAATGAATCAGAACAACAAACGGAAAAGGATGATGATATTATGAAATTCACAAGCACAACCGCAAAAGCTGCAGTACGTGATTATATTCAACAAGCAGTCGATAAAGAGTTGATTGATAAAACCTGGTTAGAAAAATTCGATAATGGAAGCATGACAAGTGGTGACTTTGAAGGATTGAAAATTATCATCGCTCAACGTAGCAACTAATAGTAAAGCCCAGGCGCTCATTTAACAGTGAGTACCTGGGCTTTTTTGTTTTCATAGACTAAAGATTTTACAAAATGACCAAAGAACTGTAAATTGGTATATAACTGGCAAACTATTAACTACTTTGTAGTTTTTGTTGCTATGTATCATTCGGATTACATAATCTTCATACGAAGTTGGTTAGTGGTTTCCAGCCAAAAAAACCAACAAGGGGATATGTATAATGAGAAATTTAAAGCGTGATTTGATTTTTGCAGGTTTTATTATTTTGCTGGGTGTTTATGTAGGAATGATTGAAGTTAAGTTTGACATTTCCATTAACCAAGAAAATATTAGTGCAACTGTTTTATTTATTCTAGGTATTGTATTTACACTTTACACTAGTTGGGATAATGGAAATAAAAAATTGTAACAGAAACTATATAAAATACTCAGGATCAATAGAAAGGGGGTGATAAAAAAATGAAAATTGAAGGTACATTATCACGTGTTTTTGCGTGGGAAAGTTATACAATTAGAATCTGATGATAATTATACTTTTTATTTATAAATACGCTTTAACTTTTCATTCAAGTATCCCTTAGTTGGTAACCGCCATATTTTATGGCGGTTTTTTTGCATGAGAAAAGCCACCCATTTGAGTGACTAGATCCCTAACAGTTGCTTTTTCTTCGCATCAAATTCTTCCTGAGTGATTAATTCATCCTCTAATAGTTCCTTCAATTCTCGAATTTCATCGGCTACCTCATACATATCCTTTTCAACTTTACCTGCAGGAGCAGAAGATGTTTTTGCCATTGCTTTAAGGTTCTCAATCCCACTCTTAATTTCAAGTGCAATATGCGCTGGCACATCGTCAATGATTGCCTTATTTCCAGTAGATACGATTTCAATAGTAGAGTAAACAAGCTTATTAGAAATGTTAATACTGCTAATTGAAGCTAAAGGAATGCTTCTTTCATCGTTAGAAACAATGCCTTTGATTTCATGTAATAAAATACGTTGGTCAGTTACATAAAGCTGTTTGATGCCTTTAACGGATGCACATACAGCTAGTAGCGTTTCACCTTGATCCGTTAAGCGATCATCGAACATTTGAATTTGTTTAGCCATTGCCTTTTTCTTACCAAAGCCAGCAAATTTTATTGTTTCTGCAATTGTATCCATGTCATGCACCCCTTACAGATATTTGTAATCTTATTTTATAGAAAATCCTACCAATAGTACATATAAAAAAACAGACAACCAATGTTAGTTATCTGTTATCGTATATTTCATCATCGCAGTAAACACAATAACCTTTCCCGTTTTTAATTGGAACGGGTGAACAACATAGTGAACATTGAATAGTTTTACTTTGATCATTTATTTTTTTAATGAAATTTTTACACCCACATAAATGACACTTTATAGCTGAATCACTACATATAGCTTTGCAATTATAGCATCGTTTTTTATCCACGTTATCACCGTCCTATAGGTATTTAGAGGATAGATAAAACAAAATATCGACAACCCTGATTAGTTATCTGTTTTCTCTTTTATTTCATATGTCACGACTGCTTTAATGCCATCTTTATTTCTAGTCGTCTTTGTATCAAAGGATACATACAATTCATCAATTGTATAACCTTCATTTAACTTCGCTTTAAGAGCATCTCTCAGTGCCTTCTTTTGTATATTCGAGATTTTTGTTACCAACTCGTTTAATTCCATCCCCATCACCCCACAGATTATTTCAGTTCAAGTATTTCGTTCATATCAATTATTTCAAGGGCTTTACATATTATTGCAAGTTGTTCGCGGTTAATGGTGCTACGTTGATTGTTTACAATTTCACTTATTGCATTTGGTCTAATTGAAGTCATTTCGGCTAATTGCTTTTGAGAAATTCCACGTTCCTCGATGATCTTCTTTAACTTTACCTCAATCATTTTTCCACCACCTATCAGATAAATTATTAATACCATTATAACACTATATCGCTATTTGAGAAATATTTTATTCAATTATGTTGACATATCGATATGTCGATATTAATATGTATATAACGATATGTTGTAATATCGATATTTAGTGATAACGAGGTGAAAACGATGGCATTTGAATATTTAGCAACTTATAAAACATTTGAATCTGTAGCAGACATGGACACAGCTGTAGAAAATCACATGGCTGCTCATTACTACGATTTAACAGAATCAGAACGTGCCATCGTTTTCAAGCTTGCTAGCCATGCATTAGAGCATCCAGGAGCTTGTCATTTGAAAGCTGCCACAATTGCTGCAGCATTAGAGATTAGCACAAAGACAGTTTATCGAGCTATTTCAAAACTGGAATTGTTAGGGATTGTTAAGAAAGAAACGACTGTAAAAAGCAAGGGTGGGCAAGGAGCAAGCATCTACATTATTTTGCCTTACAATGTCCCACCGTCAATGTCCGAGCGTGGAAATGTTGAAAAGCCTTGTGAGAGTAAGGTTGAAGGGCAACAATCTGAAAACCAATCATCTAAATCTTTTAATCATTTATCTTTTAAAACAAGCACTTTACAAGAAATATATAATAATGCTCACGCTGAAAAAGAAACTCATAAGGAATGGATGAATGAGTACCAGGTGATGCTATTTGATTTCATGAATAGCTTGCCATTAGCAGATAACTTGAAAGATGAATTGCACAAGGTTGTAATGGCTGCACAGGTTGAAAATGCACCTGACTTTATAAAAGCTAAGAACGTTCTATTCAAAATTGCTATGGACATTAAAGAGGGAATTTTAACAGTTACAAGCACATTAAGAGCCGTATTTGTAGGAGCGTTTAATAAGGCTGTAGAACGTTCTAGTATGAAGCAATATAATTCATCATCTATAGAAGAAACAGCAGATAGAGAGCGTCCTGTGCCTTTCTATAATTGGCTGAATGAGCGTGATAGTCGAACAGAAATATGTAGTAGACCATACTTAGAAAACTGGCTTGAATGGTGAAAGGGGAATAATAAATATAATGTTTTGAATAGTACCAGTATATCCAAAAAGATGCTAAAATTTAGTAGGTTTTAAGCTTTTAGTAATTGAAAAATATGGAGGTACTACATGCAGGATACAAAAAAATTTTCTACTGCAAGATTATCAGAAATAAATTTTATAGTTATTATGATTGGTGTAACATTTATGATTATAGGAATATCAAGTATCTTTGGTATTACTGTTATAAATTCAATGTTTGTCCTTGCAATCTCGTTATCAGGTACATTTTTTGTCCTTGCAGATATTGTTCAATATCTATCAGATACTTATTCATCTAATAATAGTAAAGTAATAAAGAGCTTAAAATTTTTCAAAAGTATAAGTTTAGCCCTTTCTATTCTTTCGCTGTTAACATTACCATTCTTGAATATCCAGGTGAAAAATGCAGAAATATTAGCTACTGCCTTTTCAATTATTGCTATTGGATTAACTATTATTAATTTGAGTCTAAATAACAAAAGGATGCAAAATGAAATTCTTGAAAGAGTGATAACTGGATGGGAAAAGTCTGATGAACAAACAGAAAAAGCAATAAAACAGGCAGAGGATGCTAACGCTTTAGTTGAAAGAGTTTTAGATATTTTAGAGAAGGAAAAATTAAAATAATATATACCTCCAAAATCTTAATTATATAAAAAAATGACCACTCCAAATGGGGTGGTCATAATATTTGCTTGTGAAAAAAATGTGTAAAATGAAACAAAAACTAATCTTAGCTAAACCTAACGTGAATTTTTGAAGAAAGTTGATAAACGTTGATAACACTGAGTTTTTGTTTTAATTAAAATTACTCATTGGAATTAATTCTAACCTAATTTTTTCGTGGGATGGTTACGAACCACGGTGCTTTCACACAAGTAAATATTCTATTATAGATATCTAGTAGAAGTCAAATGTCAGACTTTGTCTATAATGTCCTATCGTCGCAAAATTGTCATAAATATTTTTTACTATGTTGAAAAAAGAAATCGATTAACTAAAACAGCGTAGTTTAGCGGTTTAAAGCGCCAAATTAAATGAAAAACTAAAATATTTTGTCACTTTTAAAAGTCAGAACATTCATAATGTTGTTGACGGAGCTCGATAATAACGATAATATAGCGATACATTCACACTTTGTTTGGATAAAGTGCGATAGATATTCGAGAATATAATCGGGGGGATTATTTGTGAAAAGCAATGTAAAGAAGTTGTCATTCCTTCTTTTTGGATTAGTGTTGCTTCTTGCTGCTTGTGGTAGCGGTGGCTCAGGTACAGCAGATTCAAAAGGAAATGAAAAAAACAATGCAAGTGAGAGCGGAAATGCAGACGATAAAACATATAAAATCGGGATTACTCAAATTGTTGAGCATCCATCGTTAAACGCAGCAACGGAAGGCTTTAAAAAAGCAATTGAAGATGCTGGTTTAAAAGTTGAATACGATCCACAAATTGCGCAAGGAGATAACAGCCTTAACACAACGATTGCTAACAATCTAGTGAGTGCAAACGTAGATTTAATTTTTGCTAACTCTACACCTTCTGCACAAGCAGCTGCAACAGCAACAAGTGATATTCCAATTATTTTTACATCGGTTACAGATGCTGTTGGTGCACAGCTAATTGACTCAATGGAGAAGCCAGGGAAAAATATTACAGGCACAATTGATCTACATCCTGAAACGATTTCTAAAACAGTAGCATTCTTAAAAGACCTTGGTGCGAAAAAAGTAGGGATGGTCTACAATGCGGGTGAGCAAAACTCAGTTGCCCAAGTTTCAGAAGTGAAAAAGGTTATGGATGAACAAGGTTTAACGGTGGTAGAAGCATCAGCATCCACTTCAGCAGATGTAAAGCAAGCGACAGAATCTCTAATTGGTAAAGTAGATGCTTTCTATATTATTACTGATAACACAGTAGTTTCTGCTTTAGAATCGGTAATTGATGTTGCCAATACGAATAAATTACCATTAATCGTAGGAGAATTAGATTCTGTGGCACGTGGTGGTTTAGCGGCTTATGGATTTGAATATTTCGATATCGGTTATGAAGCAGGTCAAATGGCTGTGAAAATTTTAAAAGGTGAAGCAACACCTGCTGATACACCAGCACAATATCCTCAAAATCTGAAACTATTAATCAATAAAAAAGTAGCAGATGATTTAGGCATCGAAATGAAAGATTCTTGGGGTGCAGAAATTCTAGAACAGTAAAACGAAGCGGGGGAGAACTATCCCCGCTTTATCTTCATTTTACAAGCGATATAAATAATAAAGAGATTTAGGAGATGATTCAACGATGTTTTTAGCATTATTTGGCGCAGTGGAGCAAGGAATCATCTATGCAATTATGGCACTTGGTGTATATTTAACATTTCGGGTGTTAGATTTTCCGGATTTAACGGTTGATGGAAGCTTTGTAACAGGGGCGGCAACTGCAGCAACAATGGTTTTGCTTGGCTACCACCCAATCTTAGCGACTTTAGTGGCAATTGTTGCTGGATTTATTGCTGGATGTATGACAGGAATTCTTCACACGAAAGGAAAGATTAATCCGCTTTTATCAGGAATTTTAATGATGATTGCTTTATATTCAATTAATCTACGTATCATGGGGTTAACTGCAGAAAATACGATAGGTCGCCCGAATATTCCACTACTAAACTCTGAAACAATCTTTTCAAAGTTTCAATCTTTTTGGAGTAATTTAGGGATCGATGATGCTATCAATAACCTATTAAAAAGCATAGGCTTTCAGCATGTACCAGGTACATGGAGTGTGCTGATTGTTGTATTAATCATCACGATTTTAATTAAGTTAATAGCAGACTGGTTCTTAAAGACAGAAGTTGGGCTAGCTATCCGAGCAACTGGTGATAATAAACGAATGATTCGCAGCTTCTCTGCAAATACAGATACACTTATCATTTTGGGGCTAGGTCTTTCCAATGCGCTTGTCGCATTTTCTGGAGCTTTAATCGCACAATATTCGAAGTTCTCTGATGTTAGTATGGGGATTGGTATGATTGTGATCGGTCTCGCATCCGTTATTATTGGTGAAGCTATTTTTGGGACTAAAACTATTATCCGTACAACGTTTGCAGTTATTGCAGGAGCCATCATTTATCGTATTATATTAGCTTTAGCATTACGTGTAGATTTCCTTGATTCAGGAGACATGAAATTAATTACAGCGATCATCGTTATTTTGGCGCTGATCTTACCGCAATTTATTAATAAGAGTAAAGAACGTAAACGTAAAGCTAAACGTGCTGCAGAACTTTCACAAGTAAAAAAAGTAGAGCAGGGAGGTAACGGCCTTGCTTAAATTACATGGTATTAATAAGGTATTTAATGAAGGAACACCTGATGAGAAGATTGCACTTGCGGAGATCAACCTACATTTAAAGCCCGGTGATTTTGTGACAATTATAGGTAGTAATGGTGCAGGTAAATCAACGATGATGAATATGATTTCAGGTGCTTTAACACCCGATTTCGGTACAGTATTGATTGATGGTAATGATGTGACAAGTTTGCCTGAATATAAACGCTCTCAATACATTGGGCGTGTCTTCCAGGACCCAATGGCAGGAACTGCACCTACGATGACAATTGAAGAAAATCTAGCATTAGCATACTCTCGAAATAAACATAGAGGGCTACGCAATGGTGTGGACAAAAAGCGTCGTGAATTTTTTAAAGAATCGCTAGCGATGCTTGGTTTGAATCTTGAGAATCGTCTTTCTGCTAAGGTAGGTTTACTTTCAGGTGGGGAACGTCAAGCTTTGTCGCTCTTAATGGCTACCTTCACAAAGCCATCTATTTTATTGCTAGATGAGCATACAGCTGCACTTGATCCATCACGTGCAGAATTAATTACCCGTATTACGAAATACTTAGTGGAAAAAGATAATTTAACCACATTAATGGTAACGCACAATATGCAGCAAGCATTAGACTTAGGGAATCGTCTTATTATGATGGATAAAGGCCAAATCATTTTAGAAGTTGGTGAAGATCGCAAACATGAATTAACAATTCCTGATTTAATGTCCGAGTTTGAACGTATTCGTGGGGAAAAAATGAATTCAGACCGTGCTCTATTAGGTTAATATCGAAACGCTCATACACTTGTATGGGCGTTTTTTTATAGTGTTAGAAAAGTATTTTTATGAATGGTGAAAATACTTGATTTCTTAAGTGGGATTCCGATCTATCTCATGGGAGTCAAGTAGCCCTCCAATCCAGCTCATCAATTTAGCAAAGGTCCTCACTACTCTTTATGGAGGGGCGTTGTCACACATCGTTTTTCCACATTGTTAGTATGATAGAAAATGAAAGGACACAGTTTCAAATGGGTTGATTGGAGAGGAGTCAGCTCTTAGGGGATTTAGCGGCTCATCAGATGCCACCTGGACGCTGGCGGAACAGATATCGATCCCTCGCCTTGCCAGAATGTCTCTTTCCGCAGACGATATTGTTTTTTCAACATCAACTAGTTTTAATAATTTTTATTTAGGGAAATAAAACGATTGATAAATTTTATCACATAAAAAAGCCTCACTTTCAGAGAAGTGAGGCTCTTGATTTTAAACGAGTAAGCCAAATAGTTGAATATCGTTGTTTACTTCTTTGTATTTGAAGCCGAATTCATCCATTCGGGCAAGTAGTCCTTCATATTCAGCACGATCACCTAACTCAATGCCGACTAGTGCAGGGCCACTTTCTTTATTATTTTTCTTGGTATATTCAAAGGTAGTAATGTCATCGTTTGGTCCAAGTACACTAGTGAGGAATTGACGTAATGCTCCGGCACGCTGAGGGAAGCTGACGATGAAGTAGTAAAGTAAGCCTTCGTGTATAAGTGACTTTTCTTTAATCTCCTGCATTCGTCCAATGTCATTATTCCCACCACTGATGATGACAACGACTGACTTACCTTTAATTTCTTCTTTATAAAAATCAAGAGCTGCCACTGATAATGCTCCTGCAGGCTCAGCGATAATCGCATGTTTATTATATAGATCTAGAATGGTCGTACATACCTTGCCTTCAGGTACAAGAACAATATCATCTAAATAGCGACGGCAAACATCATAAGTATGATGACCGACGCATTTTACTGCAGCACCATCAACGAATTTATCAATCCAATCAAGAGCAACTGCGCCACCTTCAGCAAAGGCAGCCTTCATACTACCAGCACCAGCAGGCTCCACACCAATAATTTTACTAGTAGGAGAGAGATTTTTAATGTAGGCAGACACGCCTGACATTAAGCCACCACCGCCAATACTTCCGAATACGTAGTCGATTGGCTCCTCCATATCATTCATAATTTCTACCGCTACCGTTCCTTGACCAGCAATGACATCAAAATCATCAAATGGATGAATGAAGATTTTACCATGCTCTTCACAATAGCTCAACGCGCTTTCAGCAGAATCATCGAATGTATCTCCTGCTAAAATAATTTCCACATATTCACGACCAAACATACGTACTTGGTCTATTTTTTGCTTCGGCGTTGTTTGTGGCATAAAAATGCTTGCTTGAATTTTTAATTGGGCACAGGCATAAGCTACACCTTGTGCATGATTGCCTGCACTTGCACAGACAACCCCAGCATTGCGCGCTTCATCCTCGATTTTTTTAATTTTATAATAGGCACCACGAAGCTTGAATGAGCGTACATGCTGTAAATCTTCGCGTTTAATATAAATATTAGCTCCGTATTTCTCGGATAAATAGTCGTTTTTTTGTAGTGGTGTGTGCACAACTACATCTTTTAAAAAATGATGTGCAATCAGGACATTCTCCACTTGCACGGTTCTAGTATCAGCAACTTCCATAGTATTCATCCTCCGTTATACGTTTAAAACATTTATCTATGATAGCACACTTTATTTGCTTTTTGTGATTAATTTTTAGTAAATTCTAAATTTTCCGTGTCTATTTTATGATGTAAGCGTTTTATCTTGATATAGCTAATTATTTTATAAAGAAGCAATGTCTCAGACCTATAATTAGCTCAATTTAAGGGGAGAAAATCTGTTGTTTCAAATCTAAAAAATACGACTCTCATAACAAAAATGGTCAAGCATATACTAGATTAGCTTAGGACAAGTAGGAGGGTATGTAGTGGAAATCATTCAAGGAATTTTATCAACATATTGGAAGTTTTTTGATTTGGCGATGTGGCAAGAAGTACTAATGGACCCCGTCTCCTGGGGACTAATATCCTCATTAATTATTATAGAAGGTTTGCTGTCGGCAGATAATGCACTGGTATTAGCGGTACTAGTGAAACATTTACCAGATAAACAGCGAAAACGGGCATTAATGTATGGTATGCTAGGTGCCTATTTTTTTAGATTTTTATTTATTGGCATAGGTGTTTATCTAGTAGAATTTTGGTTTATTAAAGTATTAGGTGCTTTGTATTTAGGTTGGCTTTGTGTAGCTCATTTCCTTCACATAGGGAATGAGGATAGTGTAAAAGAGGTAAAGAGGTCAGGATGGATGGTGCGTCTTTTCGGCACGTTTTGGGCAACTGTCATTTCTGTTGAGCTAATGGATATTGCTTTTTCAATTGACTCAATCTTTGCTGCGTTTGCGATATCAGATCAGGTCTGGGTGCTTTTAATTGGTGGGATGTTAGGCATATTAATGATGAGGACGATTGCAGGTGTTTTTTTAATCATCATTGAAAAAATACCAGAGCTTGAAGCAACAGCCTTCATAATTATAGGTGTCATCGGCTTAAAAATGTTAGTAAGTGTTTTCAATATCCACATCCCTCATTATTTATTCTTTCTTTTCTTAGTGATTGCTTTTTTCATCACGATCATTGTGCATATGATGAAGAGGGTAAGAGCTGTCTAATTAAAAAGTACTGTTCTCCAAAATGAGAACAGTACTTTACTTATTTTACATATTTATCTGGGTCAACAATATAGAACTTTTCAACATTAAGCCAGCTCTCGCTCATTGGTTGGCCGTCATCAATACGTTTTTCAGTCTCCTGCATCATCCAACCAGTCTGAGACGCATGGGCTTGTAATGCTTTTAATTTGTCCATTCGCATTTCCCGAATATCATAGACCACATGTGGTTCACCATTTTTTTCAATCGTATCATTGGCGAAGGCACAACCGAATATTTGTGGACGAGCAGCCTTTGGCATACGACGTACAGCTTCAACTACAGCCCGTGCTGTTGCTTCATGGTCTGGGTGAACAGCAAAGCCAGGTAAAAATGTGAAAATTAAAGAAGGCATTAGTTCTTCGATTAGCCCTTCCATTAATTTTACCATTTTCTCATCATCTTCAAATTCTATTGTTTTATCACGTAGACCAAGCATGCGTAAATCTTGAATACCCATTGCCTCTGCCGCTGCAACCAATTCCTTACGACGGATTTCAGGTAAAGACTCGCGTGTAGCAAAGGGTGGATTACCTAAATTACGTCCCATTTCGCCTAATGTTAAACAGGCATATGTAACAGGTGTATTCATTTTCTTTGTATAGTAGGCGATGGTTCCCGCAACTGAGAAAGCCTCATCATCTGGGTGAGGGTACACAATTAAAATATGACGTTGTGGTTGTAAATTCAAATAGTCGTCCCCCTTAGTAAGTAAATGGCGTTTCACTAATTTCAAGCGCAATCGCCAATTTTCCAGAGTAGTCTAGTCCAGCCATTAATAAACGGCCTAAATCATCTAATTCAAAATGTGTAATGCCTTGAGCATAAACCCAGCCATGAGGTAATTTTAAACCCACACGATGAGGTGCATTATCTACAACCTTAGCAAGCTCATAGTTAATTTTAGCATTGCGAATAAAAGCACCTGCATTAAAAAACTGTTCATCATAGTGTGCTGCATAAGATCCGTTTGTCGTCTCAAGATGAATATAAACGTCTTTGTTGGCGAAAGAATTCAGCAATTTTTGCAACGTCTCTACTTGTACTTCTTGCATCTTAACACTCCTCTCGATCATTTCTCTTTTAAGTATAGTAAAAAAAATTCGCAAAGGGAAATTGATTGCTTTGATAAAAAAATTGATGATTTATATTTACAAACCTTAGCGCCATTTGGTCCAAATTTTTTGAAAGTGTTAGCATCCAGGGAAATAAATCATCATCTCTAAATCTATGACAAGTCCTTAAGCAATATTCTTGAAAAAATTATTGTAATGTATCAATATAGGGAGTGTGAAAATAAATATGTACAAACTGTGTCGTTTTGCATTGTATCCGTTTTCACATATGAAAAGATATTGCAACCATGACTTCTTCCTAATTCGTGTGTGTAAACAGCTCCACCTGTTGAAGTAGTATTATTTCAGAAATAATGAATTCTATCTTGGTACAATAGATGACGTTCCTTGAACAGGTGATGCAAGGTAGCTGTGAAAAAGGGAAGAAAAATGAAGCTCATTATCATAGTATAATAAAAACCGCGACTCTCTTTATGACGGAGAGTCGCGGTTTTTTATTGAAAATTAATGTAGGCTATGTATTTGTTAGTATCGATTGAGCTTTCGTTCTATTGTATCTAAACGATTATTAACATTTTGTAATTGTTTAAACATTTGCTTCATATAAAGATTTTGATCTTGGGTTTCAGTAGTTTTGGCTTGTGCCAATTCTTCCTCCTCCTGCAGAGCCAATATTGTGGCAAGGGTGGATAATGAGTAACCAAGTGTTAATATGATGGAGGCAATTACTTCAACTTTTGAAGAGGTGATTTCTCCAGCTAGTAAACCTGATTCTTCCGTTAAGTCTTCTACCTTGTTTTTTTTCATTTTTTCCCCTCCCATACAGCTAATATATGGGGTATGAGGCATTAACGTATCTTGTCCAATTTTAATCTTTATCGGATAAATACTCATCATTAAATAATTGTTTAGTATTTGTAATTTTCTAATAATTACATTGATTTTTCCATTTAAATATAGCATTATAGTAGGAATAAACAAGATGTTTAGAGGGGGAACTGGAGTGAATAAGGACTTTAAATATTGTAAGGAATCAAGAGTGATGCGTACAAGTCGTGTATTTCCAAACGATGTGAATAATCATAATACATTATTTGGCGGACGGTTGATGAGCGATATTGATCAAGTTGCTTCCATTTCAGCTGCAAAGCATAGCAGAAGAGATTGTGTTACAGCCTCAACTGATTCAGTCGATTTCCTACATCCCATTCGCCCAACAGATTCGGTTTATTTCGAATCGTATGTAGCTTGGACGGGAAGATCTTCTATGGAGGTTTTTGTCAAAGTCATTTCTGAAAACTTGAAAACTGGGGAGAGAAAGGTGGCAGCGACTGCATTATTAACTTTCGTGGCATTGGATGAAAATAACAAACCAGCACTGGTCCCACGAGTAATTCCTGAAACAGTAGAAGAGACAAAATTGCATGAAACAGCTTCAGAACGAGCGAAGGCCCGTGCAGAACGTAAAAAGGAAAGTAAAGCGTTAGCGCAATTTATATCTATGAATGATCCATGGGATTATCGGCTAGAAATGATGGAGAATTATATGTAAAAAAAGGGATGTCTCAAATGACTTTGAGACATCCCTTTCATCCTTATATTTCTGTTACTGTTACGTGTGGAGCACCAAAGCGAGATTTCGCACCATGCATGACAGGACCTACATATTCATTTAGCGCCCAGCCATGTGCAATAGCTGCGGATACAAACTCTTTTGCTTCAATAACAGAATCTTTAATAGTAAGACCATTCGCAAGGTTCGCTGTGACAGAGGCAGCAAAAGTACAGCCTGCACCGTGGTTATTTGTAGATGGAACTTTTTCAGATTCTAATAAGTAGAATGTTTCACCATCAAAGAATAAGTCTATTGCTTTTTCAGTAGCTAGAGCTTTTCCACCTTTAATGACAACAGCTTTAGCCCCTAGTTCATGGATTTTACGAGCGGCAATCTTCATGTCGTCAATGTTTTTGGGTGTACCTGTGCCAGCTAATTGTCCAGCTTCAAAAAGGTTTGGTGTTGTTACTGCTGCTAGTGGTAAAAGATGCTGAATCATGGCATCTGTGTTACCTGGATTCAGTACTTCATCGTCACCTTTACATACCATAACAGGATCGATGACAATATTTGAAGTCCCTGAATTTGCAATAGCCTTTCCAGCAATACGAATAATTTCTTCTGTGGAGAGCATCCCTGTCTTAATGGCATCAATTCCTGTGGAAAGAGCTGTGTCAATTTGTTTTTGTAGTAAATCGGTTGGCAAAGGTGTGACGTTATGTGTCCAGCCATTAGGGTCCATTGTTACGACAACTGTTAATGCCACCATCCCATATGTACCGTGCTCTTGGAATGTTTTAAGGTCAGCTTGCATTCCTGCACCGCCTGATGTATCTGAACCTGCAATTGTTAATGTTTTTTTTAGAGTCATGTAAAGGATCTCCTTTATCGTTAAGAGTTATAAAATTAACATCTAGTATAGTCCGATTCTGATTCTATAAAAATAGCCAGAATACTATATTTTTATATGGTCAGTTTCAACTGATGCTTGAATTCATCTTTCATTTTTTGTACCGTTGTAAGAAGAGAAAGGGGCTTAAAGAACGATGAAACAAGTATTCCCGAATGATTGGCAAGAAGTACTCAAAGAAGAATTAGAAAAACCATATTATCAAAAACTACGTCAATTTGTCGCAAATGAATATTCGACACAAACTATTTATCCACCAATGGATGATGTGATGAACGCATTTTATACAACAGCATATCATGATGTGAAGGTTGTTATTTTGGGACAAGACCCTTATCATGGGCCTAATCAAGCGCATGGGCTAAGCTTTTCTGTTAAACCAGGTATTCCACATCCTCCTAGCTTACGGAATATGTTTCAAGAGCTACAGGATGATTTAGGCTGTCCAATTCCTCAAAATGGAACGCTAACAAAGTGGGCTGAACAGGGTGTTATGCTATTAAATACGGTGCTTACAGTTCGAGCAGGACAAGCGAATTCCCATAAAGAACAAGGGTGGGAGCAATTTACCGATGCTGTTATCGATCTATTAGCTGCAAGGGAAGAACCACTAATTTTTGTATTGTGGGGCAAACCAGCGCAACGCAAAAAGCAATTAATCCGAAAATATAAAACACCACATGTCATACTCGAAGCGCCACACCCAAGTCCATTAAGTGCTTATCGAGGATTCTTTGGTAGTAAACCTTATTCAAAGATTAACCAACAATTAGTGGAGTGGGGCAAGCAGCCGATTGATTGGTGTTTAGAATAGATTGGCACAAATCGTTTGCTTTATACGCTTTAGCAATCATGTTACATTTAATATAGAAGAAAGTGAGGGACATTGATGAAGGTGAATTGTTTTAAGTGTCAATTTTTTAAAGTAACCTGGGACCCTCAAAACCCACGCGCATGTGCAGCTTATGGCTTTAAAACAAAGCAAATACCATCCGTTGTTGTGAAGCAATCCTCGGGTGTAGATTGTTTAAAATTCGTACCAAAAGTAGAAAGCGGGAGAATGTAATGATTTCTTATCAGGCCGTTATACAGCAACTTGAAAAACAATTATCTAACGCAACAAATGCGGGGAATGATCAGCAAATTCGTGAGGCACTTACAGCCATTCGAGCATTATGTGATGTGGTGTTAGATTCTTCAAGTGATGCACCATCTATCACTCCTCATAAGCATGTACCGCAAATGCTTGTGTCAGAGTCAAAACCATCCACTTTATATACAACAAAGATTGAAGAAGATGGAGCAAATGGTGATTCCATTTTTGATTTTTAATCCATTTTAAAGGTAGGGTAACGAAAATGAAAAGATTTATCGTGACAGGTGCTCTTCATGGCCTATTAGCAGTAGCATTCGGTGCATTTGGTGCACATGCTTTAAAGGAAATTTTAGATGAATATAGTCGAGGTATTTGGGAAACGGCTGTTCAATATCAAATGTTTCACGCTACAGGATTACTAATCATTGGTCTGTTAATGAGCTCTAAACTATTAGGTGAAGTGAAACAATTAAATCTAGCAGGTATTTTCTTTAACCTTGGTATTGTTTTCTTTTCTGGGAGCTTATATGTTCTGGCGATAAGTGGTATTAAAGTATTAGGAGCTATTACACCAATTGGTGGCGTACTATTTTTAGCGGGATGGCTACTTATTATTTTAACTGCTCTCAAGCATGCTCGCTAATTTTAAGCTGACTCTCTTACATTATTTGTAGGGGGGTTTTTCTTTGTTATGAGTCATCTTTCAAAGATAGGGATTTAAATCCTATCCATTTTGTAAGAATTTATAGTACACTACTAATATTACTTGCAATATTTCGAAAATACCAAAAGTGAGGTTACGTAGTATGGAAAAACTATTTACATTACTGGATGCTAACTATAATGAGATGGTAGGGATTCGTCGCCATTTACATGAATACCCTGAATTATCCTTTGAAGAAGTCGAAACGCCATCCTATATAGCTACTTTTCATAGAGAATTGGGTCATGTGGTTCGAGAAGGAGTGGGAGGACGTGGCGTCGTAGCGATATTACGTGGCAGAAAGCCTGGCAAAACGGTGGCATTACGAGCTGACTTTGATGCATTAGCGATACATGAAGAAAATGATGTACCTTACAAATCTAAAATAGCTGGAAAAATGCATGCATGTGGACATGATGGACATACAGCTACATTGCTTGGGCTAGCTAAGGCATTGAATGCGATGAGGGACCAAATTGAAGGCACTATCGTATTTATTCATCAGCATGCAGAGGAAGTGGCGCCAGGTGGAGCTAAGCCAATGATTGAGGATGGTTGTTTAGAAGGAGTAGATGTTATTTTTGGTACACATTTATGGGCACCTACACCATTAGGAGAAATATTAGTGAAAGATGGAGCCATCATGGCTACCGCGGATAAAGTAGAAATAACGGTTCAAGGAAAGGGTGGTCATGGCGCAGAGCCTCATCATTCTATTGATGCAGTTACCCTAGCCTCCCAATTTGTCGTCAATGCTCAACAGCTTGTTTCAAGACGAATTGACCCATTGAAATCAGCTGTTTTAACAATCGGTCATTTTGAGGCAATTAATCCGTTTAACGTTATAGCTGATCGGGTAGTTTTAGCGGGGACAATTCGTACATTTGAAGAAGAAGTACGCATACAAATGGAGCAAGAGCTAGAAGCAGTATTAAATGCGACTTGTCTGGCATTTGGGGCAAGTTACGAATATCGCTACACAAGGGGTTATCCACCTGTTTATAACCATCAGAGAGAAACTGAGTTTTTGGCACAATTGGCGTCGACTGTACCAGGGGTAGATCAAGTAATAACATGTCCGCCATTTATGATTGGGGAAGATTTTGCGTATTATTTAGAAAAAGTACCAGGCACATTTTTCTTCACAGGAGCTAAAAAGCCAGAATGGGAAACGGCCTATCCGCATCATCATGCACGCTTTGATTTTGATGAACGTGCTATGCTAATTGCAGCAAAAACCTTAGGTAAAGCAACCTTAACGTATTTAAATGAAAATTGAACATAGCGAAGGATAAAAATCCGCATACGCCCATCGACTTTTGGTCAGTGAGTGTATTGCGGATTTTTACTTAGAGATAGAATTATGGATTTTGATTAAAGTAAGCCATTTCCTCATCATACTCTGCAAAATCGAAATAAATCATAGGGAAAAGAAAACGATGATTAGACTTAAGCTCACGAATAATGACATGATCTCGACCAGCTGCTTCTACCACACCCCGAACAGTTTTTGTGTTTTTTCCCTGCTCTACTGCGTGCTCAAAAGAAAAATGGAAGGTAGCTGGTTTTCCACGGTTCAAACGTAAAATATTTTCTATATAGGACTCCTCACGGCCGGGTGGTCGTCCGCTCGGAAGTGTGACTGGGGGAGGAGTCATTTGTTGTTGCGTTGTTGGTGTCCAATAATAAGGCATCATCAATTATCAACCTACTTTCTTTTTAAATTTGAGGACAATCTTGTTCAGTTGGCGAGAAAAAACAATGGGATTTGAACCTGCCAGTATTCCATTGGCCATACCATTGTGCAGGACAATCACCTGCTGGCATGAAAAACCACAAAGAGCGGGTAGCTGGATGAAATCTTTCACCCTGAATCACCCTTTTAGCTAGTCGAATATCTTGATCACGTGCTCGTTGATAAAAATAACCCTTTTGTGTTGCCTCAAAGCCTCCCGGACGCTGATAAACCATTTGTTCAATTGTTCGAATATCACCAAAATCTAAACAATCACCTCTTACACGATTAACGCCAACATTCCCAACCATCAGCATGCCTAACTCTCCTTCGCCTTCTGCTTCGGCACGCATTAGTCTTGCGAGTAGGGCTGTCTGTGCATCATTCGTCTTAATAACAGCGATTTTCATACCTCCTCGCAGACAGTATATGCATGAAGGTATAGTAGTCATGTTCAATTTTGTTAAGAAAGACAATCACATATTAAAGTTACTATGCATATAGTAGTAATAACGACAAGTACGTAGAAAATACTTCAAATCCTGCAAGTCCCGATAGTTTTTATAGCAAAAAGGGTAAATAGAAAAAAATAGATTTAGGGGAACGTGAGATCAATGAATTGCATGTGTATCTAATACATGTGAGGTGATGGCTTATGGAAATTGGCGTTTGGTTTGGGATCTTATTAAGTGCAGTGCTGGCATTTTTATTAGGGGAGTTTTATGGACAGCCGCTCCATTGGTATCTCTTTATTGTTATAATAGTGATTGGTTTTTTTATTCAAACGGTCATCTTAATTTTAAAAGTAAAGAACGAGAGCTCTTAATGAAGTATGTAGAAGAAACGTGTTAGGGGGGAAGAAAGTGTCATCGCTAAAAGATGGCACTTTTTTATATTGTGAGTATAAATTTGCTAGTATGGAAAGCAAAGCATTAGCAAAAATGACTTTACAATGCTTGTTTTAGCTGCTATTCAATAAGACATAATTATTCTTACCTAGTAAGTATATTAAAAATATAGCGTGACATACTAAAAATGACTTTATTTTTGCTTTTATGAAGGAGCGTTTCCATGCGTATTTTTAGTATGTTTGTAGCAATCATCATCAGCGCTTTTCTGGCAGTTGGAATAGCAGAATATTATCATCAACCATATAATTGGTATTTAGTTTTTCTTATGATTCTAACTGGGATTTTTATTCATATTATTATTTTAATATTCGAATCCGAGAATGCAGAAGAAAACGAAATTTAAAAATGCGAGTCCGTCAATATGGACTCGCATTTTTAATTAGATTTTAAACAGTTAAGAATTTAACCAATTTATCTTTATCCAGAAGGTTTCCGACGAAAAATTCCCCGAACTCGCCATAGCGTGCTGACACTTCGTCAAAGCGCATTTCATATACTAATTTTTTGAATTGCAGTACGTCATCAGCAAATAAAGTTACGCCCCATTCGTGATCATCGAAGCCTACAGAGCCAGTGATAATTTGTTTTACTTTACCAGCATAGCCGCGACCAATCATTCCATGTGAACGCATTAATGATTTACGCTCATCCATTGATAGCATGTACCAGTTGTCGTTTCCTTGACGGCGTTTATCCATTGGATAGAAGCATACATATTTAGCGCGCGGAAGTTCAGGATATAGACGCGCACGTACATGCGGATTTTGGTAAGGATCTTCATTTGACTCGCCAGCTAAATAGTTTGAAAGCTCTACAACAGATACATAAGAATATGTAGGAATTGTAAAATCTGCAATAGCTAATTTATTGAATTCTGCTTCAAGCTCTTGTAACTCATCCATTGTTTCACGCAATGTCATAATCATAAAGTCAGCTTTTTGACCAACAATTGCATAGAAAGCATGAGCACCTGTTTTAGCTACGTCTGCTTCGTTCAGTTTTTCTAAATAAGCAATAAATTCCTCTACTGCTGCTTGACGTTCCTCAGCAGAAACAAGTTTCCAAGATGCCCAATCAATTGAGCGGAAATCATGTAAAGCGTACCAACCATCTAACGTAATTGCTGCTTCATTCATTATTGAAAACACTCCTTTATAAGTGAATACCATTCAAAAATAGTTTATCATAGTTTGTACAAAATCCCTAAGTTCATGATAGTAATTCACGAATTTGACACCATCTTAAGATCATGTATTCTAAAGAGAAGAGATGTAATAAGAGGAGTACCAATATGAAACATATTTTACAACAGCCAATTTGGCGTTATTATGATCAATCCATTAGTGCGAAGCAAAGATCACCGCTTGAATCTTTTGCGACGGACGATACATTGTGCCAATTAGTCGGCCAATTGATGTCCCCGCCAACAATTCGTACATGGGTTCATGAGGCATCTGTTGTGCTAGGTATTCAAGACCATCGTTTACCTTATGTTCAGCAAGGTATGGAATTACTAGAATCTAGAGGCTATCATCCTATTGTTCGTAATTCTGGTGGACTAGCGGTTGTGCTAGATGAAGGGATTCTTAATATTTCCATTGTATTGTCTGAACAAAAAGAGTCGCTCAGTATAAATGATGGCTATGATGTAATGGTGGACCTTGTGAAGGGGTTGTTCCCAGAAATAGCTGAAAAAATTGAGGCTTATGAAATAGTGGGCTCTTATTGCCCAGGTTCGTATGATTTAAGTATTGATGGGAAAAAATTTGCAGGTATTTCACAAAGACGCTTACGTCAAGGGGTAGCAGTGCAAATTTATTTATGTATTGAGGGGAGTGGCTCGCAACGCGCGGCACTTATCCGTGACTTTTATGAAGCAAGCTTGCAACAAGAGGAAACAAAATTCGCTTACCCTCAAATCGTGCCTGAAGTCATGGCTTCGCTATCAGAGCTTATAGACCCTCATTTAACAGTAGAAGCAGTTGTTATTCGTCTACAGCAACTACTTAATCAGTGGGCCGAGGAAGTACGTCCACAGTCCTTTTATGACGAAGAATTAACGTTGTATGGTTTTTATTTACAGCGCGTTTTTGAGCGCAACACCAAAATGCTTGAACGTAAGTAAGTTGGTTGATTATATGAAACAGAAAAAGCGATGCGGCTAATTTAGCGCATCGCCATTTTCTGGTTGATAAATAGAACTGCTAGTGACAAGATTTCCGTTCTTCTCCATTTTAAAAACAGGTGCAATTCGCTCTTCCTCTTCATCAAGCGTAACAAGACGTCTAGCACGATTCATAATTTGAACAAATTGCTCGTAATCTTTGCGAATCGCTCGATTTTCCTCTTCTAGTTTTGTAATGGTTTTCTCTAGTTTTTTATTTTTCTCAGATGTTACATGTACAAGTTGTCGCCATTTTGAAGATTCATTTCCTACTTCACCAGAATGCTGTAAACGTAGTAAATAAGCTATGACAATATCAAGAGAAAGGGCAGATAGCGGAATTGATTTTCCTTCTGCAGCACTATTATTTACGGTAAACATACTAGAAGCACGGCGTCTTGCTGGCGCTCCTAACACTCGCATTCTCTCTTTTCTTTCCTTTTTAGCTTCTGCTAATTGTTCCTCGTATTCTTTACGAACAACGGCATTCCAACGAAAACCGCATGCTGCCGCAGTACGATTTAATGCATCGCCCGCTTCCTCAAAGGCATTAAGCTGTGTGCTTCCTTCTGTTACATGACGGATTACAGCCTCTGCTAGTAATTCATCGTTTTCTTTTAACCAAGCATCTTGTCTTACTTTACTCATATTAAAATCCTCCCACCTTTATCTGGAACTTGTTATTTAAGACTAGCATGACCAATCTTTTAACCTTTTATTCATCTATGTAGAAGGAATTATGCTTGAATAGAAGGGGAAAAGTACGATACAATACCCGATGTAGGTTTGTGCACATGCTGCATACTTAAATATGTGAAGGTCATGTGTGCAATAGAGCGAGATTATGTTTGAAAAATACTATATAGAAAGGGTTGTTGACAAAATGGCAAACGAATTTAAAGTTTGCGATGAATGTCAGGCCGTTAACTTAAAGACGTTAATTCCAAAATTAAAGGAAATCGATCCTGATGCAACCATCGAAATTGGCTGTCATTCTTACTGTGGTCCAGGACGCAAAAAGACTTTTACCTTTGTAAATAGCCGACCTGTTGCTGCATTAACAGAAGATGAACTAATGGAAAAGGTTTTAGCAAAATTAAAAAAGTAAAACTAAAAGCTATCTCTACTTGGGGGATAGTTTTTGTTTTGCTTTTTTATATGTTGAGAAATTAGACCAATATAAATATAAAAATAATGATTAAGGTAATTGAAATAGGTTGTTAATATCTATAGAAAAATGGCAATAAGTATGCTAGTCCAAGATTTATCGCATATAATAGAACTATAACAAAATGGGGGTGCTATCAAAATGACATATGCAAACGCTAAATTAGAAGAAGAAAAGGTATTTAAAGATCCAGTACACCGTTATGTGCATGTTCGAGATCAAGTGATATGGGATTTAGTGGGTACAAGAGAATTTCAGCGTTTACGTAGAATTCGTCAACTAGGTACCACATTTTTAGTATTTCATGGAGCAGAACATAGCCGCTTTAGTCATTCTTTGGGGGTTTACGAAATTGTACGTCGCATAGTAGATGATATCTTTGTAGGGCGTCCAGATTGGGATGAAAGTGAAAGATTATTAGTGTTATGTGCAGCCCTTTTACATGATTTAGGTCATGGCCCATTTTCCCATGCCTTTGAAAATGTATTTGAGCTTGATCATGAATATTTTACAAGGCAAATTTTGCTGGGAGATACGGAAGTAAATGCGATCTTAAAAAAAGTGGCAGCTGATTTTCCTGAAAAGGTATCCCAAGTAATTGAAAAGACATATCCAAATAAGCAAGTAATTAGTTTAATTTCGAGCCAAATTGATGCAGATCGTATGGATTACTTACAACGTGATGCTTATTTTACAGGTGTAAGCTACGGTCATTTTGATATGGAACGGATTTTAAGAGTAATGCGTCCAAGAAAAAACCAAGTAGTCATCAAAGCAACAGGCATGCATGCGGTGGAAGACTATATAATGAGTCGCTATCAAATGTACTTACAAATTTATTTCCATCCTGTTTCACGAAGTGCAGAGGTAATTTTAAATAATATATTAAAAAGAGTAAAACAATTAAGCTTAGCGGGCTATACATTTAAGCATGAGCCTACTCATTTCCTAGCATTTTTCCGAAATGTTATTACATTAGAGGATTATCTTGCGTTAGACGAGAGTATACTTTTTACATATTTTCAGTTATGGATGCAAGAGGAGGATGCCATTCTAAGTGATCTAAGCCGTCGCTTTGTGAATCGTAAGCTATTTCAATACATTGATTTAGACCCGGGAGTAGAGCTCAATAAATATCAAAAACTCCAAGAGCTTTTCAAAAAGGCAGGATTAGACCCCGATTATTATCTTATACATGATACAACAGCAGATCTGCCATATGATTTTTACAGACCAGGAGAGGAAGAAGTGCGTGTACCAATTTTTTTAGAAATGAAAAATGGTGAGCTACGGGAGCTTTCACGTGAATCCATTATTGTGGATGCTATCTCAGGGCGTATGAAACGAGATCATAAAATCTATTTCCCATTAGATTTCTTAGAGGACGATTCTTCACATCCAACGATCAAACAGCAAATACTAATGATGTTAGGTAAAGATGAAAAATAAGTTGTGTCTGACAATATTACTCCCATGAAATCTTATAAAATAGGGTAGAGCGCTCTCTTGTGCTCTACCCATCTTACTATTATTTGTCGCTAAAACGAACGCCTGCAACGCCGTAATGGTTTTTAGACATTTCTTCAATAAAAACTGTTACATTTTCTGCAGGTGCATTAACGGTGCGAGATACTGCTTCTGTTACTTCTTTTACAAGAGCACGTTTTTGTTCCTCTGTACGACCTTCAAGCATTTTCACTGTTACGTATGGCATAATATTGCCTCCTTTATAGAATAATGTTGTATAGTTAGTTTATAAGAAAGTATAAACTTCTTACTTGCGTTGAGGCATATACGCAATGGTGAAAATAGTGATTGTTTCGACAAAATATGCGTGGATATGCTTTCCTTTATAATAGCAGAATGGAGGATATTTAAGTATGACAAATGAAGAAAAACCAAAACAAAAAATGGGTTTTACCATTATAAAAAATGATCCAACAGATGGACATAAAGGATTTGGTATCGGTTCACTTTCATTAGAGAATGTATCGCCTGTAATAGTGGATGTAGAAGAGGGGACAGCTTCTGTTGAAATTGGTGCCATGCATGCAAGAAGTGACGTAGAGCGTGGTATTAAATTTACAATGGACCGTGCTGATTCAGAGGGTGGAAAACCGTATTGGCTAGTATGGGTGACTATCGATCATAAAGAGGATGGGCCATATTATGCAGGTGTAACGGCTTGTGAAATGGTCGTTAATCGCGAAAAGCGTCGTGGTTATAAAATTTTAGCTGACCATGTAAACAAAATGGATAAATCTATGAAACGTCATATTATTGTAGAGCATATGGATGCACCCTCTAAAAAAGTGTTAGCTTCTTTCCTTAAGCAACTTAATCCAGAATTGTGGGAACGTAGTGAGGAGCAATTGAGTCAAGACTTATTTGTCGAATAGACTCGTAATGATTGAACAATCTGTGACATTTTGCAATCGCTTTCGATATTAGGTTGAAAGTGTGTTTGAAACAAAGTACACTTGAGGCAGAGCTTACATTTTAGTAAGCTAGGACACTTGGTATCGCGAATGTGATGAGCGCTATGCGGCATTTGAACAACCCAAACCCAAGCCAAATGCCCCATGATGCTCATACTTCGCGGACCATAAAAAAGAAAAGCTTTCTGTTCCCACGGACACGTCTCCGGGGAAGAGAAAGCTTTTCTTATTTTTCGTATATCAGTTACTTTGTCGAGAGCCTTCATTGCTTAAAACGTATTAGGTTTAAAAAGGTTTCCGACATTACTTTGTTTTTTAGTCCTTAAATATAGAGAACGGTAGCATATTCCAAAATTCTCCCCATGTATTACTGTCGAGAATATCGAAGTTTGTACATTTTTCAGTTGGTACATCCTTCGACTCTACATAGACTAGACGCTGTTTAGGACAAGCGTCAGTCGCTAATTTACCTGTTTCAATATCAATGACAACGCCCTCTACACCTTTAGGTTTTTTGAAATCCTCATTTTTTGTACCTTTGTTGACAGTTTCCATAAAGTCAATCCAGATTTGCTTTGTGGCAGCAGTATCTTCCTTCGTGGTAAGGTTTTTACCCTGATCATAGCCATTCCATACACCAGCAGTTAGTTTTGGTGTAAAACCAATTAACCATTGATCACTATTCGTAGAACCTGATTTAGCAGCATATGTGTGTGTCATACGTGAACGAATACTGATTCCTGTAGCGGGTGAATAGTCACTGAAAACCGGATCAAAAATACCTGTCATCATTTCTGTTAAGATGTATGCATTTTCTTTAGAAATGGCTGTTTCAGCTTTGCTTGCTACATCTTTGTTTTCATAGATAACATCTCCATGTGCATTTTTAATGGATACAATGGTTGTTGGTGTTGTTTGCTGTCCTTGCGACGCCAAAATATTATATGCATTTGTCATCTCGTATAATGTCGTTTCAATCGTTCCCAGTGCAATTGATAAATTATCCTTCGCGCCAATTCCTACATTAAAACGGTTTGCCATATCATGAAACTCTTTGAAGCCAATGTCCTCTAAGGTTTTTACTGCGTAAATATTATCTGAGATAGCAATAGCTTGTGCCATCGTCATATCATGATCTGCAAATTGACCGTTGACGTTTTTAGGTGCATAAGTGCCACGTCCATTATCATAAGTAAAAGTTGTTTCACCAACATCTAAAAAAGTTAGTGGCGTGTAACCATTTTCTAGCGCCGCTGCATATAAGATCGGCTTAATTGTAGAGCCTGGTTGACGTTTAGCTTGTGTAACTCGGTTAAATGAGCTTACTGAATAATCACGACCACCGACTAGCGCGGTGACAGCTCCTGTTTTAGATTCCATACTTACAAACGCAGATTGCAGATCATTGGCAGGCATATTTTTGGCTACTGCTTCTTCAGCTGCTTTTTGATGCTCCAGATTAAGCGTTGTTTGAATCGTCCAGCCACCTTCACTAATATCAAGGTTTTTGGATTTTAAGATTTCACTGGCTTCTTGCCAAGCCACATCCAGGAAATAAGGGGCAACAGATTTGGTTGCAACCCAGCTATCATTTTTTAAGACGAGCTGTTCATTTTCAGCGCGCGTTTTTTCTTCTTGTGTAATGGCTCCTTGGTCAGCCATAAGTTTTAAAATAACATGTTGACGATTGGTAGCCTTATCTAAATTGGCAATTGGTGAGTAAATACTTGGTCCTTTTGGTACGCCTGTTAGCATTGCTGCTTCAGCAAGCGTTAAATCACTGGCAGATTTTCCGAAATAAAAACGACTGGCAGCTTCTACTCCATACATGCCATGACCGTAATACACAGTATTTAAATAGCCCTCTAGTATTTCGTCCTTGTCATAAAAAACTTCTAATCTATAAGCATATAGGGCTTCGTTTAATTTACGTGTCCAAGACTTTTCATGGGAAAGATAAAGGTTACGAGCATATTGTTGCGTAATGGTACTAGCGCCTTGAACCTTGCCGCCAGCCTTAATGTCCACTAAAATGGCACCAGCAATACGTGAATAGTCGAAACCGCCATGTTGATAGAAATCTTTATCTTCAACAGCAACAACTGCTTCCTTTAAGTAAGGTGACATCTCATCGAGACCGACCCAATATCGTCGTTGATTTGTAAAGTGATCCCCAATTTGGTTCTCATTTTCATCTAAGAAAATAGAAGCCTTTGGTACGGTTAAAGGCGGTGCACCAGCCACTTGAACATAGATGCGGAGTGCGACAAACGCTACGACAATTGCAGATGTAAAGGCCACAAATAACGTAAGGCTTTTGCGTGTGCGCTTTACACGTTGTTGCTTTCGATGATAGCTTTTTCGTTTCATCCGACTTCACCTCGTTTTCTCACAACTTCGAACTTAGCTTTAGTATGTGTTCGAACATTCATCTTTAATCGAAATTCTAACTAAAAACTATTGCACTTTATTCAAAAACATCTATACTTTTTTTGTACTACTTGAAATGCTGGCATTCGACAAAAAATCGCACCTTGTAGATTTTAATCGAAATTTGCTAGACGTTCCAATAATGTATACGAGGATAAAAGGATACAGGTTTCATTACAATCCTGTAAGCCATAATAGAAGAAGACGAAAAATGATGATTAATTATATGGAGGGCTAGCAATGAGATTTGATGAAGCTTATTCAGGAAATGTTTTTATAAAAAGTCATCCTACATATGACGATGCACAGGCAGTAATTTATGGCATGCCAATGGATTGGACAGTAAGTTACCGTCCAGGATCACGTTTCGGTCCACAGCGCATCCGTGAGGTATCCATTGGTCTTGAAGAGTACAGTCCCTATCTAGATCGTGAGCTTGAGGAAGTAAAGTACTTTGATGCAGGAGATATTCCACTACCATTCGGTAATGCACAGCGTTCTTTAGATGAAATTGAGAAATTTATAGAGAAATTATTAGCGGATGGCAAGATTCCTGTCGGCATGGGTGGCGAGCATCTAGTGTCTTGGCCAGTAATGAAGGCTGTATCAGCTAAATATGATGACCTTGCTATTATTCACTTTGATGCACATACGGATTTACGTGTTGAATATGAGGGAGAGCCACTTTCGCACTCTACCCCAATCCGTAAAATTGCGGAACATATAGGACCTAAAAATGTCTATTCATTTGGAATTCGTTCCGGTATGAAAGAGGAATTTGAATGGGCAAAGGAAAACGGCATGCACATTTCAAAATTTGAAGTGCTTGAACCATTAAAAGAGGTCCTACCAACACTAGCTGGACGCAATGTGTATGTAACAATTGATATCGATGTTTTAGATCCAGCACACGCACCAGGCACTGGTACAGTAGACTGTGGTGGTATTACTTCGAAAGAATTACTCGCTTCCATCCATGCTATTGCAGCAAGTGGTGTAAATGTAGTAGGTTTCGACCTAGTTGAAGTAGCACCGATCTACGATTCTTCAGAAATGACAGCAAACACAGCTTCAAAATTATTACGTGAAATGATTTTAGGCTGGGTAAAATAAATAAGATTGGTTGAATGGGGTTTAGCTATGAGCTAGCCCCATTTTATATTTTTGAAATGAAGAATGAACCTTAGCATAAAATTGAAACTTATTTTACTTTGAAGCGTAAATAAGTTAGGTAAAATGTATGTTTCTTCAATTTTAATAAAGGGAGGAGGGGTATTATGATTTGGTCACTTCTCATGAATGATTTATTTATTTTTGTCAGTACAATGGAATACTTTTGGCTATTAGCATCTTTGGTTTTAACTGTATTAAGTGTTCATTTGCATCTGTATCTCGTCAATAAAATAACCGTTCAAGATGTGAAGGACGAGGAGTTTGAAGTTGACTATACTATCACGAATACTTGGACTCCACCTATGCTAACGTGGTTTGTACTGTGTATTAGAATGTCCGAAGACAATGAGGAAGAAAGTGTATCTCCTAGTTTGATTTAAACTTTAAAACTAGGAGGACAACCATTGTTAACATTTTTAGCACAACCTATTATTAACCTCATTCATTTCATCCATTCTTTTACAGGTAGCTATGCACTTAGTGTCATTGGCATTACGATTGCAGTCAGATTAATTCTTATGCCGTTATTTATTCGTTCAGCTAAGCACCAAAAGCACTCAAAAGAATTAATGACGACCATTAAGCCTGAATTAGATGTGCTTACAGACAAATATAAGAAAAGTCAAAGCGAATCTGAAAAAAGAATGGTACAGCAACAAATCCAAGAGCTAACTTCAGATTCATTGAAAAGCTCTTTACTAGGTTGTTTACCAATCATTATTCAATTACCGATATTATTTTCACTGTACTACGCAATTAAGCTAGATTCAGTGATTGCCAGTGAAAATTTCCTTTGGATGAATTTAGGGACGATTGATATTGGGATTTCGATGATTGCTTGTTTGATTTATTTCATTCAAAGTTGTATAGCCCTAGAGAAAAGTCAACCTTTAAATATGAAGATAATGGTATTTATTAATCCAATCATGATCCTCATTTTTAGTCTGTTCAATCCAGCGATTATCCCGATCTATTGGACTGTCAGTGCTTTATTGTTAATAGTTCAACAATTGATTATAAAAAAATGGTATAGATAAAATAAAAACCTTTCTTTCCGTTATTGGGAGGAGAGGGTTTTTATTTTCTCGAATAAACTTGTTGAGGCGCTTTACATCACTTCTATCTTGAAAAACCATAAGTATTCATCCTATAATAAAAAGGTTATAGTAAAAGACTAAAAAGGGGCATCCGTTATGGCGAACGAAGTAAGATCGCAAGTGAACATAAAGCTCATTTCTACTATTCGTCCAAGTGATGGGGAGTCCGAAAGTTATGAAATGTGGCTCAAAGGGCAGCTACTTGAAAAGGCAGGAAGCTTGTATTTGAAATATGATGAGGTGCAGGAGGATAAAATCGTCCGCACAACGATGAAGTTAGGTCATGAGAAGGCACTAATTATGCGTGCTGGAGCGGTTAATATGCGATTACCGCTGAACATAATCGAACAACAAAAAGGGCATTATGAAAGTGAGTTCGGTTCTATGCCCCTCGTGATTGATACGAAAAATATGACGTTTACAAAACTGGCAACAAGCGGAGATTTCCATGTACAGTACGATTTACTAATGGGTGGGCAATCCGTTGGCAACTATACATTAGATATTACATTTACGGAGGTACAATGATGAACGCAGTAGAACAAGTACAACAGGCTATTAAAGCAGCGATCGTGCAGGCTGTTGAAAAAGCTGGTCTCGTTGAGGCTGGCACAGAATTATCGATTCACCTAGAAACACCAAAGGATAAAGCAAATGGTGACTATGCAACAAACATTGCGATGCAATTAACGAAGTTAGCTAAAAAGCCACCACGTGCTATCGCCGAAGCTATTTTAGAAAATCTTGATACAACAGGCACAGATATTGAAAAGATTGATATTGCTGGCCCAGGCTTCATGAATATCACAGTGCGTAAAGATTTCCTAACAGAGGTAGTGACACAGGTGCTTGAGCAAGGTAAGGACTATGGCCGCTCAAATGCTGGCGCTGGAGAAAAGATTCAAGTAGAGTTCGTTTCAGCAAATCCTACTGGAGATCTTCACCTAGGACATGCTCGTGGCGCTTCTGTTGGTGATTCCTTATGTAATGTGTTGGATATGGCTGGTTACAGTGTCTCTCGTGAATATTATATTAATGATGCAGGCAATCAAATTAATAACTTAGCTTATTCATTAGAAGCGCGTTATAAACAAGCATTAGGAATGGAAGCTGAAATGCCAGAAGACGGCTATCATGGGCAAGATATTATTGATATTGCAGGTAAATTAGCAAAAGAGCATGGTGATGCAATTTTAGCAAAATCAGATGATGAGCGTTTTGCCTTCTTCCGTCAGCACGGTTTAGCTTTAGAATTAGATAAATTAAAAACAGACCTAGCAAACTTCCGTGTAAATTTTGATGTCTGGTATTCTGAAACGTCACTATATGAAAACGGGAAAATCGAAGTAGCTTTAGATAAATTAAAAGCTAATGGACATGTGTTTGAAGAGGATGGTGCTACTTGGTTCCGCTCTACAACATTTGGTGATGATAAAGATCGTGTGCTAATTAAAAATGATGGGTCATTCACATATTTAACACCAGATATTGCTTACCACGAAGACAAAATTGTCCGTGGCTTCGATAAATTAATCAATATTTGGGGAGCTGATCATCACGGATATATTCCACGTATGAAAGCAGCGATTCAAGCACTTGGTTATGATCGAGATACGTTAGAAGTGGAAGTTATTCAAATGGTTCAGCTTTACAAAAACGGTGAAAAATTTAAGATGTCTAAGCGTACAGGGAATGCAGTAACAATGCGTGAGCTTGTAGAAGAGGTTGGCCTTGACGCAGTTCGTTACTTCTTTGTAAAAACAGCTGGCGATTCTCATATGGACTTTGATCTTGACCTTGCAGTATCACAATCTAATGAAAACCCTGTGTACTATGCACAATATGCACATGCACGTATTTCATCTATTTTACGTTCAGCAAATGAACAAGGCTTTGCTGCTACAACAGAACATCTCAATTTGTTAACAGCAGAAAAGGAAATTGATTTACTGAAAAAGATTGGTGATTTTCCGAAAGTGGTAGCGGAAGCAGCGAAACACCGCACACCGCACCGTATTGCAAACTATATTCAAGAAACAGCAGCTGCATTCCACAGCTTCTACAATGCAGAAAAAGTATTAGATGCTTCAAACAAAGAGTTAACAGAGGCTCGTTTAGCATTAATTACGGCTGTCCGCACAACAATTGCGAACGCACTACGCTTAATCGGCGTATCTGCACCTGAAAAAATGTAATTAAACTTTAGGCTCCTAACATGAAAAGTGTTAGGGGCTTTTTTTAATGGATAGAAGGCTGAAGATGAGAGATAAAGTTCCGAATGTGTTGGATAGAAGGTCAAAAGAAACGAATAAACCGTGGGAAATTAGCTGTCCCAAACTTTATTTTTCTGTTAATTCCGAAAATTTTGTTGAAGTTTACGTTAACGTCAATGGTATACTGTTGCCAATTAGGAAAGGGGAGATGGTTTTGAAGACGATTCAGGAGGTAGCAAAGGAGTTTAATGTGTCTACGCGGACAATTCGTTATTATGAGGAACTTGGACTTCTTTGCCCCCATCGTTCATCTACCAACCAACGAACCTTTTCAAAAAAAGAATTAGCGAAACTCAAGCTTATTTTCAGAGGCAAGCGGTACGGATTTTCGTTGGAGGAAATCAAAGAGATGGTTTTACTATTTGATTTTGATCGCTCAGGAATTCAGCAATTAGAGCGAACGGTTGAATACGGGGAACAAAAAATTCAAGAGATTGACAGTAAAATAGCTGAGCTGACGCAGATGAAGCGTGAGTTACAACAAATGCATGGCATGTTTAGCGAAAAATTAGCGACTTTAAAGGGAGAGATGCAAGATGAATAGTTCCAATTTATTAGCACGTAATGCCCGTAAGTATTCGAAAAATGAAGCCGTTATTTGTCATGGCAGAAGAGTAACCTACCAAGATTTAGATAGGCAGGTGACACGTTTTAGTCATGCTTTACTAGAGCAGGGAGTAAAGCAGGGGGATAAGGTTTTAATTTTTATGCCAAACGTTTTAGAGTTTGTTGTCAGTTACTTTGCTATTCAGCGTATTGGAGCGATCGTTGTGCCAGTCAATGCAAAGTTTACATTGCAAGAAGTAGAGTACGTGGCGCAGCATGCCGAAGCGAAGGCAATTGTCGTACATGAGGTTATTTTTGCAGTAGTTGAACAGCTAGCTGGTATTCCGTTGAAAATTAAAACAGGTCAAGAAAAAGTGGGATGGTATCAGTATGAATCAATGCTTCAAAATGCAAGTACACAAACGATTGATTGTCAGTTACAAGAGGATGACCCTTCCACGATTTTATATACATCTGGCACGACAGGAAAACCAAAGGGTGTGTTATTTAGCTACCGTAATATTTTAACAGTGGCGCAAATGATAGCTGTTGAAATGGAGGTAAAGCCTGAGAGCCGTATTTTGCTTATGATGCCATTAACACACTCTGCACCATTACATTTATTTTTAATGGCGGGTGTATTGGTAGGCTCAACAAATGTATTAACACCAACTTTTACACCCGATTTATTCATTGATTCCATTGAAAAGGAGAAAACAACACATTTCTTTGGAGCACCTGTTGCTTATTTATTAACGGCACAGCTGCCAAGGCTACATTCGGCAGATTTGTCTTCTATGAAATGGTGGGTCTATGGTGGAGCACCGTTATCTCAAAGTGAGGTTCGATTCATTCAGCAGGCATTCCGCACAAATAATTTGACTTGTGTATATGGATTAACAGAGGCAGGTCCAAGTGGTTCATTATTATTTGGCAAGGAGCATGAAGCAAAGGCAGGAAGTATTGGCCAGCGGGCGCCACTTGGTACAGAGTTGCGTATTGTGAATGACAGTGGAGAAGATGTAAATGTAGGCGAAGTGGGGGAAATTGTCTTATTAGGTGAGGGTAACATGCTTGGCTACTATAAGGATGAAGTAGCAACTAATGAAGCCTTTATTGACGGTTGGTTAAAAACAGGGGATCTAGCTCGCAAGGATAAAGATGGTTTTATTTGGATTGTAGATCGTAAAAAGGATGTCATTATTTCGGGTGGTGTCAATATTTATCCGAAAGAAATTGAAGATTGTTTATTGAGTTTTGAAGGGATATTCGAGGTTGCAGTAATTGGTGTACCACATCCGCAATGGGGGGAAACTGTAAAGGCTGTGTATTGTGCTAAACAAGATATTGATGAGGAAGCTTTGAAAGCTTATTTAGAGGAACATCTTGCAAAGTTTAAAATACCACGTATTTTTGAAAAAGTGGAAGCGCTCCCACGCAATGCATCAGGCAAAATATTAAAACAAAATTTGAAGGGGCAAGAGGTGAGATAGCATGAAAGTATTACAACAAGAAGCAATGCGTACTACGAACTTTTTTACGGAAGATGACACGCTTCAAAAAATAGTAGAAATGATGTTAGATAAAGAGTTTTTATCCTATGCCCAACGAGAGTTAACAGATTTTGGTGAGCTATGTGCAGGTGATATTGATGCGAGGGCAAAACATACAGATCGACAGGGTGAGCCTCGCCTTCAAAGATATGATGCCTATGGTGAAGAGATATCGGAGGTTTGGGTTAATGATGGCTATAAAAAAACGATTGAAGAGACATATAATACTGGGATTGTAGGCTATGTACACAAGCATATTCCGCAGCTAGGCCACAAGGGGAATTATGTTTATAGCTTTGCACAAGGTTATTTGCTATCCCATGCAGAACCTGGTTTTTATTGTCCCGTAACATTGACGATGGCTACTGCCTATCTATTAGATCATTATGCAGATGAAGAGGTAAAGCAGCGTTTTTTACCACATGTTTGTGCAACAGGTGACACAGATTTATATGAAGGTGCGACCTTTTTAACAGAACGTCAAGGAGGCTCTGACGTTGGTGCAAATGTGGTGGAGGCGAGAAAGGATGGCACTGCGTATCGTCTATATGGTGAAAAATACTTTGCATCCAATGCGGGCATGTGTGGTGTAGCGATGGTATTGGCACGACTAGAAAGTGCACCAGCAGGTTCCAAAGGCTTAACGTTGTTTGCAGTTCCTTGGCGTAAAGAAGATGGAACAACAAATCATCTACGTATTCGCCGACTGAAAGATAAGCTAGGCGTTCGGGCAGTTCCCTCTGGTGAGGTAGAATTTGATGGTGCTCTTGCCTACGTTGTAGGGGAGCAAAATAAAGGGATTTATTATATGCTAGAAGCACTAAATCTCTCCAGAATTTGTAATGCAGTCGCTTCAATTGGTATTATGCGTCGCGGCTTCTTAGAGGCGAAACATTATGTAAGCAATCGACATGCATTTGGCAAGCCCTTAACACAATACCCTATGATTCAGGATACTTTAGGGAAATTTGCAGCTAAGTTGCACGTGGAAGTAGCGACAGTTTTTGATCTTATTCAATTATACGATAAAGTGACAAGTGGACAGGGCACACAGCAAGATCTTATTATGAATCGTTTATATATTGCCATTATGAAAAAGGAAACGGCAGAGCAAGCTGTTCACTATGCTAGTGAGGCAATTGAATTACATGGAGGTAATGGCTATATAGAAGACTTTGTAACGCCTCGCTTATTAAGAGATGCGCAAGTATTGACGGTGTGGGAGGGGACGGCTAATATTTTGGCCTTGGAACTCATTCGTTTAGTAGATAAGTTTCATGCCCATGAACTGTTTGTACAGGAGATGGAGGAACGATTAGACAAATTAGCTAACAGTTCATTAGTACAAATTGTTAAAGAACAATTGGCGAATATGTCTGTGAAACTTCAAATTTTTAGCGCTTTAGACGAAGCAACGAAAACTTTTGAAGCAAAAGGTGTGGCGGAAAAAATGGCGCACCTTTATGAAAGTGTCATAGCGGTTGAGTGGGCACATAAATTTGGTGGGAAATATGAAAAACTAGCGGACATTTATTTAGAGCAGACATGGTCATTAAGAGAAATGGGTGCACAAATGAAAACAGTTCAATACTTTTCTGAAATTGTATAATGGCCGGGGAGTCGTCTTGAATGGAGGCGACTTCTTTCATTTTCATGTATAATGAAATCAACTGAATATTATAAAGGTTCTTTACTTAAGTAAAGTGAAAAGGGAAATCGGTGTAATTCCGATGCGGTCCCGCCACTGTAAGTGTGAGTTTTTTCAAATGATGCCACTGAAGATTTCGGGAAGGCTTGAAAAATCGCAAGTAGCACTAGCCAGGAGACCTGCCTTTATAACGACATGACAACCTACGAGGATAGGGTGGTGGATTTTGTATCAGTTTTTTTGGTGCGATTTTGCCCCCTCATCGATCAAAGATGAGGGGTTTTATTTTGATGTAGAATAAAGCGAAATGTCGCACGGATCAACGAAGGAGGATTCACATGAAGAAATTTTGGAAAATAGGATTATCAGCATTTTTAGCAGTAGGCTTGCTAGCTGCTTGTGGGCAGGAAGCAAAAGATAACAAGCCATCTAACGAGCAGCAAACACAGCAAAAAACAGCCCAGGTGGATGAAGCAACATTCCCAATGACGATAACAGATGCCCTTGGTAAGGACATTACACTTGAAGCACCTCCTGAGAAAATTGTTTCACTTATTCCGAGTAATACGGAAATCCTTTTTGGACTAGGTTTAAATGATGAAATAGTTGGTGTTACGGACAACGACGATTATCCGCCAGAGGCAGCTGAGAAGGATAAGGTTGGCGGTATGGAATACGATATTGAAAAAATTATTGCCTTAAAACCAGATATCGTTTTTTCACACGAATCTAGCATGTCTCTTTCAGAAGAGGCTATTGCACAGCTTGAATCAGCAGGTTTGAAAGTATTTGTTGTAAAAAATGCACAAGACTTTAATGAAACATATACAACAATTGAGCAACTGGGACGTGCTACAGGGAAATTACCAGAGGCAGAAAAAATTGTCGCGAATATGAAGGCAAAAGTAGAAGAAGTTTTGTCTAAAGTCAAGGATGTTGAACCCAAAAAAGTGTTAGTTGAAGCATCAGATGAGCCAGATATTTATACAGCTGGCAATGGTACATTTATGAACGCGATGCTTGAAATGATTAATGCAGAGAATGTAGCTGTAGATGGCGATAATTGGTATAAAATTGATGCAGAACAAATTATCGCAAAAAATCCAGATGTCATCGTGGTGACATATCATTATGTACCAGATATTTTAACGAAAATACCAAAACGTGCGGGCTTTGATACGATTAATGCCGTAAAAAATAATGCGATTGTGCAGGTAGATGAAAGTACGACAAGTCGTCAAGGGCCACGTTTAGCTGAAGGTCTAGAAGAATTAGCAAAAGCAATCTATCCTGAGGTATTTAAGTGAAAAACATAGCACTAGCCTATACATTAACATGTACGCTTCTTCTTATTAGCATCTGGTGTGGCGTAGCGATAGGCTCGGTTCATATTCCATTAGAAGTATTGTGGAATAAGGCGGTTGATGAAACAGCCGCCAATATCTTTTGGAAAATTCGTTTGCCTCGCGTGTTATTAGCGGGACTAGTAGGCGCATCTCTAGCTATTGCTGGAGCAGCTTTCCAAGGTTTATTAAAAAATCCATTAGCAGATCCATATACACTAGGGGTTTCATCAGGGGCTTCTGTTGGTGCTGTTTTAACGATCTTTTTTAGTATTTCTATACCTGTTGTCGGTTTGTATGCGCTGCCAACCTTTAGTATGATTGGTGCTATCATTACGATGGTAGTTGTTATGAGCTTTGCTAGACTCGTAGACCGCTCATTAAAAATGGAAACGTTGATATTAACAGGTGTTATTTTTAGTTCATTTTTAGGTTCCCTCATTTCATTAATGATTGCCTTATCTGGTGAAGAATTACGTCAGGTAATAGGCTGGCTACTTGGTTCTGTTTCGATGCGTGGTTGGCCATATGTCCAAATGATCATTCCATTTGTGATTGTAGGTTCAATAATGCTATGGACACAAAGACGAGAATTAAATGTCTTGTTGTATGGTGAAGAGCGAGCAAAACATTTAGGTGTTAATGTAAAGCGTAGTAAATATTTGATATTAGCAGGTGGCTCCATGCTAACTGGAGCAGCTGTAGCAGTTTCTGGCACAATTGGCTTTGTAGGATTAGTGGTGCCGCATATGACAAGGATGATTTGGGGTTCTGATCATCGCCACTTATTACCATTATCTTTTTTCAATGGTGCAACATTACTCATTATTTGCGACTTAGTAGCACGAACAATCATTGTGCCAAGAGAGCTACCAATTGGTGTCATTACGGCATTTATTGGAGCACCTGTTTTCTCCTATATTTTTTATAAGCAGCGAAGAAGCAAGGGGGTACGGGCATGATTGTTGTTGAACATCTATCAGGTGGCTATGAAGATGTACCAATCGTCAGGGACATTAGTTTTACTGTTGAAAAAGGAAAAATTCTTGGCATTCTAGGGCCGAATGGTAGCGGGAAATCCACATTATTAAAAGTAATGAGTGGTATTTTACCAGCTACTGCTGGAACCGTTTCGATTGATGGACAAAATATTCTTTCTTATCATGCTCGTGCTTTGGCAAAAAAAATGGCTGTATTACCACAGCTTCATGCAAATGCTTTCTCGAACAGTGTGAGAGAGGCAGTTTCACTGGGGCGCTACCCGCATCAAACAGGCTTTTTCTCGAGTTGGTCTGCACAAGATGAGAAGGCAGTTCAACATGCAATGCTTCAAACAGGTGTAAAGCGATATGAGCATACACCGATGGAATTTTTATCTGGCGGTGAACAACAAAGAGTTTTTGTTGCACAGGCATTAGCTCAAACAGCTGAAATCTTACTGCTGGATGAACCAACGAACCATCTTGATATTGCACACCAACGTCAAATTTTAGATATGGTTCGGAAGGAAGCCATGGAGTGTGGTTTAACAGTCGTTATGGTACTACACGATATGAATTTAGCCTCTCTTTATTGTGATGAATTATTGCTGATGGAAAGCGGACAAATGAGAGCACTTGGTGCACCACATGAAGTATTAATTGCCTCCCAAATTGAAGAAGTTTATCAAGCACGGGTGACTACATATGCTCACCCTGAAATACCAAAACCTCAAATTACAATGATGCCCGCAGCTACAGACTATCAGCAGCGAGCTGTCATCAAAAAAGAGCACTTTACGATAACTGAACAATATATCCAACTTCAATCAGAGCTTCCTCTGAAGACCGTATCTTCTGCAGTTCATAACCCAGGTATTGGCTGGCATAATTGCTTATTAAATCGCTCAGTTCCTGGTGATTATGTCATTAGCGATGTGAAACGAGAAGTTAAAGAATTTTTGAAAAGGGAAAATTTTTCATCTACAAATACTGTTGTTATGCTAACAGCAGTACCAACAGCTCTAGTGGCCATCAATGAATTTTCTGCACCTTTTGGCAGTATAATCGTAGCTGTAACAGCTGGCGTAGGCAATGCAGTTGATGTATCTCGAGTACACGAAAGACAAGATGAACCATATATTGGTACTATTAATACATGGGTTATCGTTAATGGTTGTTTATCGGAAGAGGCATTTTTTCAGGCATTGATGACAGCAACTGAGGCAAAAACAAAGGCGTTGCAATCAGAAAATATTCGTGATGAGCGGAGTGGAACAATTGCAACAGGTACTGCTACAGATAGTCTGTTAATTGCTGCAACTCAAAAAGGAGTAGAAATGCTGTATGGTGGCCCAATTACGGAAGTTGGTAAAATGATTGCAAAGGGTGTCTATGAAACAACAGTTCAGGCGATTAGGAATTATAAAAACCATTTTTAGGAGATGAGAGAAATGAAGCTTTACACGAAAACAGGCGATACGGGGAAAACAAGTCTAATTGGAGGACGGGTTGATAAAGATAGTTTACGTGTGGAAACATATGGGGCAATTGATGAATTAAATTCCTTTATTGGAAAGGCTGTAAGTGAATTAGATCAAGCGCTTTTCAAGGATATTTTAACAGACCTAGAGACAATTCAGCATGAGTTGTTCGATGCTGGTGGAGACCTTGCTAATGTGATGAAAGAACGTCATTATAAATTAACAGAACAACCGATTGAAGTACTTGAAGCTCGTATAGATGCTTTATCAGACGAAGCGCCACCTTTACAACGTTTTATTTTACCAGGAGGTGCACCAGCAGCGGCAACTTTACACATTGCACGCACGGTTGCACGTCGAGCAGAACGTGAAATGGTGACACTTATGAAAGAAGTTGAAGATGTACCAAAGGTTGTACAAAAATATTTAAATCGCTTATCGGATTATTTATTTGCAGCTGCACGTGTTGTAAATGCTCGCTTAAACGTAGCAGATGTTGAATATATTCGCAGTGGGAATGTTTTTAAAAAATAAAGTTTGATTTAAAAAATGTTTTTGTACAAAAAGTAAATTGCCAGGTATTAAGCTACGGGGTGGTATAGTTTGTGTGCAATTTTAGCAGATGTTCAAATGTCTACTGAATATGCGACATCCTACTAAGTAAAATAGTTAAGGAAAGTAAAAAAATGCTACTTTGAAAAAATTCAGGGTGGCTTTTTTTCTTGTAAAATGTAAGAATATAAAATTATCAGAAATATTTCCGTTTTATGTTGACTGAATGCTCACTCATTTATTAGAATAGGAATATAATGATAAAGTGAAGTACATTTCTGTATGAACTAGCAAATTCGTCACAAAGAGAGAAAATTACGACAAACTAAAGGGGGGACCAACCATGAGTCCATTATTAATTGCTAACATTGTCTTAACAGTCGTGGTTGTGCTTTATGCAGTAGGATTGTTCTTCTACCTGTTGAAAACACGCTATAAGTATGTGCAATTGGGGAAAAAGGTTGAGTTTGATGAAAGTGTTAAAGAACGACTTCGTTATATTATGGTCAATGTATTTGGTCAAAATAAGCTATTAAAGGATCCAAAGAGTGGTTTAATACATGTTATGTTTTTCTATGGATTTTTGATGGTACAGTTAGGGGCCATTGATTTAATTTGGAAAGGACTAGCACCTGAGTCACATCTGCCACTAGGCATTTTCTATGGTGTCTTTACATTCTTCCAAGAGCTAGTAGTTTTAATGATTTTAATCGCGGTAGTGTGGGCATTTTACCGCCGCTATGTTGAAAAGCTAGTACGTCTAAAACGAGGATGGAAAAACGGCCTTGTATTAATTTTCATTGGTGGCTTAATGGTATCTACATTAATCGCTAATGGTATGGGATTAATTTGGCATGGTGAGGGATTAACTTATACGGAGCCAGTTGCTTCAAGTATAGCTGCCATTTTTGGCTTCCTACCTACATCTGTGGCCGCTGTTGTGTTTTATGTAATGTGGTGGGCACATCTTTTAATTCTATTAACATTCCTGGTATACGTACCGCAGTCTAAACATTTCCACTTAATTGTCAGTCCACTTAATGTTTACATGAATCGTTTAGATCGTACGGGTACATTAACACCAATTGATTTTGAAGCCTTAGAAGAAGCTGGAGAAAATGCTGAAAGCGAAGAGGATATGCCTTCTATTGGGGTAGGACGCATACAGGACTTCACACAAAAGCAAATGCTCGATCTCTATTCTTGTGTAGAATGTGGACGTTGTACAAACATGTGTCCAGCAACAGGAACAGGAAAAATGCTGTCTCCTATGGATTTAATCGTAAAATTGCGTGATCATTTAACATTTACGGGCGCAGTTGTAACAAAACAAAAACCATGGGTGCCTTATCAATTCTTTGCCAATACAAAGGGTAACCAGCTTGCAATGGCAGCTGGTGCTGAAGGTGCTGTAATTGACGATATCTACAGCCCATCTTTAATTGGCGATGTCATTACAGAAGAGGAAATTTGGGCTTGTACGACATGTCGTAACTGTGAGGATCAATGCCCTGTAATGAATGAGCATGTTGATAAAATTATTGATCTACGTCGTTATCTAACAATGACTGAAGGGAAAGTAAATCCCGATGCTCAACGTGCAATGACGAATATCGAACGACAAGGTAATCCTTGGGGCTTGAACCGCAAAGAAAAAGAAAATTGGCGTGATCTAGATCCAACAATCCAAATTCCAACTGTAAAAGAGCTGAAAAAATCTGGCGAGGAAATGGAGTATTTATTCTGGGTTGGTTCGATGGGAGCTTTCGACAACCGCTCTCAAAAAATCGCTTTAGCATTCTGTCGTCTATTAAACGAAGCTGGTGTGAAGTTTGCAATCTTAGGTAATAAAGAGAAAAACTCTGGGGATACACCTCGCCGTTTAGGGAATGAATTCTTATTCCAAGAGCTAGCTACAGCCAATATTGATGAGTTTGAGAAAAATGACGTGAAGAAAATTGTAACAATCGATCCTCACGCCTACAATATCTTTAAAAATGAATATCAAGACTTTGGCTGGAAAGGTGAAGTGTATCATCACACTGAGTTATTAAATCAGTTGATTGAGGAAAATCGTCTAGCGCTAAACTATGAGGTTCATGAAACAATTGTCTTCCATGATTCCTGTTATTTAGGCCGCTACAATGATGTGTACGATGCCCCACGTGAAATTCTTCGAGGAATCCCTGGCGTGAAGCTTGTTGAAATGGAACGTAACCGTGAAACTGCGATGTGCTGTGGAGCTGGTGGTGGATTAATGTGGATGGAAGAACATGTAGGAAATCGCATTAACGTAGCGCGAACAGAACAGGCTCTTGCAACAAATGCATCAGTTATTTCATCAGGCTGTCCTTACTGCCTAACAATGCTAGAGGATGGTACAAAGGCTAAAGAGGTTGAAGACTCTATTGGAACATTTGATGTTGCAGAATTACTAGAACGTTCGGTGTTTGGTGAAAAAGTAAAGGCAGTTAATCCTTCTTCCGAAGAAACAGAAGAAACATACGAAGAAGTGGTGGCGTCTATAGAAAATGTTCAACAAGACGAGAATACGGAAGCGAACGCAGGAAAATGATTGCTATTGCAGAAATATTTTAGTTATCTGAAAAATATAAATTGCACAATAAAAAATTGTTTTGTAGAATAAGATTAAATGGGAATGGGAGTTGAGATAGTAAACTCCCATTTTTCCTCGATAGAAGTCGAGCGAGCGTTCAGTCAATAATGCTTTGCAGCTTCATCGAGAACGTAAAACAAAAGGGGTGTTTTACTTGAATAGAGCTGTAATTTTAGCAGGAGCAAGAACTGCGTTTGGTAAATTTGGCGGTTCATTATCAGCATTACATGCAAGTGATTTAGGTGCGATTGCCATTAAAGGGGCATTAGAGAAGGCAAATCTTGCTCCTGAGCAAGTGGATGAGGTAATTTTAGGTTCTGTTTTACAAGGGGGACAGGGGCAAATTCCTTCTCGACAGGCTGCGCTGAAGGCAAATTTACCAACAGCAGTAAAAACAGAAACAATCAATAAAGTTTGTGCTTCAGGGATGCGTGCGGTGACATTAGCAGATCAATTGATTCGTTTAGGGGACGAAGAAGTGATTATTGCGGGTGGCATGGAATCTATGTCCAATGCACCATATTATCTTCTGAATGGTCGAAATGGGTTGCGTATGGGAGATTCTACAATGGTAGATGGCATGCTATATGACGGCTTAACATGTGCTTTCGATAAAGCAAGACCGCATATGGGTAGCTATGGTAATGCAACAGCTAAAGAGTTCTCGCTAAGTCGAGAAGAACAGGACACTTGGTCAGTACGCAGTCATGAACGCGCGCTAGCCGCAATTGAAGAAGGTTACTTTGCTGAAGAAATCGTACCAGTGGAGATTCCTCAACGAAAAGGTGCACCACTTATTGTTGATACAGATGAGGCACCAAGAGCAGGAACTTCTTTGGAAGTACTGGCGAAGCTAAAACCAGCCTTTGACAAGGATGGCACGATTACAGCAGGTAATGCACCTGGGGTTAACGACGGTGCATGTGCACTTGTCGTCATGAGTGAAGAACGTGCAAAACGTGAAGGTAGAGAACCATTGGCAGTAATCATTGGTCACGAAGAACTTGCGATTGAGCCAGAAAACTTCCCGCAAACACCTGGTCTTGTTATTAATAAATTACTGAAAAAGACTAACAAATCATTAGCAGATGTTGATTTAATTGAAATCAATGAAGCCTTTGCAGCGGTAGCTTTAGTCAGCAAGCAGTTGGCAGATTTAGATGCAGAAAAAGTGAATGTTAATGGCGGTGCAGTTGCATTAGGTCATCCTATTGGGGCATCTGGTGCACGTATAATATTAACACTTGCACAGGAATTGAAGCGTCGTGGCGGTGGCATTGGCATTGCCGCAATTTGTTCAGGTGGCGGCCAAGGTGATGCAATTATGATTGAAGTACCAAAAACAGGGGGACTGAACTAATGGGAATTCAAAAGGTAATGGTCATTGGTGCAGGGCAGATGGGCTCTGGTATTGCCCAAGTTTGTGCACAAGCAGGCTTTGATGTGAAATTGAACGATATCAAACAAGAATTTTTCGAGCGTGGATTAGGGGTTATTACGAAAAATTTATCACGTGATGTAGAAAAGGGTCGTAAAACAGAAGATGAGAAGGCTGCTGTTCTAAGTCGAATTAGTATGTCACTAGATTTACAGGATGCTAGTGATGTAGATATTATCATTGAAGCAGCTGTGGAAAATATGGAAATTAAGCAATCCATCTTTAAGCAACTTGATGGCATTGCGCCAGCACATGCTATTTTAGCTACGAATACATCTTCACTGCCTATTACAGAAATTGCAGCAGTAACAAAGCGTCCAGAGCAAGTAATTGGTATGCATTTTATGAATCCTGTACCAGTTATGAAACTTGTTGAAATCATTCGAGGCCTAGCAACAACAGATGAAGTGTACAAAGCTGTTGAAGAGATGACGGTTAAATTATCGAAAACACCAGTAGAAGTGAATGATTTCCCAGGATTTATTTCAAACCGAATCCTACTACCGATGATTAATGAAGCGATTTATGCACTTTACGAAGGTGTGGCGACAAAAGAAGCAATTGATGATGTGATGAAGCTTGGTATGAATCATCCGATGGGGCCATTAACATTGGCAGACTTCATTGGTTTAGATACTTGTCTTTACATCATGGAAATTTTACATGAGGGTCTTGGAGACAGTAAATATCGCCCTTGCCCACTGCTACGTAAATACGTTGCAGCTGGCTGGCTAGGTAAGAAATCAGGAAGAGGTTTTTACGTTTACGAATAATCCTATGGGGATGGGGTTATTTAGATGTTTCGGGACAACTTAGAGGGGTGACATTATAGATGCATTTGCAATTTACAGATGAGCAAATTATGATGCGCGATATGGTTCGTCAATTTGCTCAGGAAAAAATTCAACCATGGGTGGAGCGAATGGAAGCAGGAGAATTTCCACGTGAGCTTCTACAGCAAATGGGTGAACTTGGCTTAATGGGGATTACGACTCCAGAAGACTTAGGTGGCTCTGGCATGGATTTTACATCTTATATTATTGCGATTAATGAACTATCAAAAGTAAGCGCTGTAATGGGTGTTATTTTATCCGTCCATACTTCAGTTGGAACGAATCCAATTATTTACTTTGGGAATGACGAACAAAAGAAACGTTATGTACCAAAGCTTGCAACAGGCGAATATTTAGGCGCATTTTGTTTAACAGAACCAAGTGCAGGCTCAGACGCTGGCTCTTTACAGTCAAAGGCAGTGCGTGATGGCGATGAATATGTGATTAACGGCTCCAAAGTATTTATTACAAATGGTGGAGAAGCTGATGTGTATATTGTATTCGCATCTACTAACCCAGCTGAAAAAACAAAGGGTATCTCAGCATTTATTGTTGAAAAGGGAACATCTGGTTTAATCATCGGAAAAGATGAGCATAAGATGGGCTTGCACGGCTCACGTACAGTTCAGCTGACATTCGATAATTGTCGCATTCCAGCCGACAACCTACTTGGGGAAGAGGGAGAAGGCTTTAAAATTGCGATGGCCAATTTAGATGTTGGACGAATCGGCATTGCTGCACAGGCGTTAGGAATTGCTGAGGCGGCACTAGAGGCGTCTGCTGCTTATGCTAAAGAACGCATTCAATTTGGCAAGCCGATTGCCGCACAACAAGGTATTGGCTTTAAGCTTGCGGATATGGCAACGGCTGTTGAATCTGCAAAACTGTTAGTCTATCGTGCAGCTGATTTACGTGCAAAAGGTTTACCATGTGGAGCAGAAGCTTCAATGGCTAAACTTTTCTCATCACGAACAGCGGTACAAACGGCAATAGAGGCTGTTCAAATATTTGGCGGCTACGGCTATACGGAGGATTATCCAGTAGAGCGCTATTTCCGCGATGCAAAGGTGACAGAAATCTATGAAGGTACAAGTGAAATTCAACGACTAGTCATTAGTAAACATTTACTGAAATAAAGCCTGATATAAAGCGATGGGAACCGTTCCAGAGTGAGGGGAAAACGTTTCTAGAGGGTGTAGAACTGCTCTGAAATAAGGCAAATCTTCCTAATCCAAACTAACAATAATCAGGTAACACAAAACAGAGTCTAACTAAAAAGGGGAAATGGACAATGAACTTTCAGTTAACAGAAGAGCATGAACAATTACGTGAAATGATTCGTGATTTTGCTATAAATGAAGTGGCGCCAACAGCTGCTGAACGTGACGAAAATGAAGAATTTGACCGTGCGATTTTCGACAAAATGGCGGAGCTTGGGCTTACTGGTATTCCATGGCCTGAGGAATATGGTGGTGCAGGATTTGATTACCTTGCATATGTCATAGCTGTTGAGGAACTTTCACGTGTTTGTGCTTCGACTGGGGTAACTTTATCTGCACATACTTCACTGGCAGGTTGGCCACTCTACAAGTTCGGTACAGAAGAGCAAAAACAAAAATACCTTCGTCCAATGGCTGAAGGCAAACATATTGGTGCATATGGTTTAACAGAACCAGGCTCTGGCTCTGATGCGGGTGGCATGAAAACTTATGCAAAACGTGATGGCGATGATTATATTTTAAATGGCTCAAAAATCTTTATTACGAACGGTGGAGTAGCAGATACATATATTGTATTTGCAGTAACAGATCCAGAAGCAAAACATGGCACATCCGCATTTATCGTGGAAGCTGGATTTGAAGGTTTCTCTGTAGGGAAGAAAGAAAAGAAATTAGGAATTCGTTCATCTCCAACAACAGAGATTATTTTTGATAACTGTCGTGTTCCAAAGGAAAATCTATTAGGGGCTGAAGGAGAAGGCTTTAAGATTGCCATGACGACACTAGATGGTGGACGTAATGGTATTGCGGCTCAAGCAGTAGGAATTGCACAAGGAGCACTCGATGCAGCAGTTGACTATGCCAAAGAACGTGTGCAATTTGGTAAACCGATCACTGCAAATCAAGGCATCTCCTTTAAATTAGCCGATATGGCAACTCAAATTGAGGCTTCTCGACTACTTACATACCAAGCGGCATGGTTAGAATCTAATAACCTACCATATGGTAAGGCATCTGCAATGGCGAAATTAATGGCTGGCGATACAGCGATGAGTGTGACGACAGAGGCGGTTCAAGTATTTGGTGGCTATGGTTATACAAAAGATTACCCTGTAGAGCGCTTTATGCGTGATGCTAAAATTACACAAATTTACGAAGGTACGCAGGAGATTCAACGTCTTGTTATCTCGCGTATGCTAACGAAATAATTGATGACTGATAAAGATAAAAGGCCCCAAGTACAGTCAACCGTAAAAGATGAAAATCTAATCGCCATTCGTCGTGAACAAATGATCCAAGGAGCTATTAAGCTATTTAAAGAAAAGGGCTTTCACCGTGCCACGACGAGAGAGATTGCAAAAGCTGCTGGCTTTAGTATCGGTACTTTGTATGAATACATCCGAACGAAAGAAGATGTTTTATACCTTGTTTGTGACAGTATCTATCACCATGCAATGGAGCGTCTTTCAAGTTATGAGGTTAAAGCAGGAACAATTGATGAGTTAAAAGAAATGATTCGGGAATACTTCCTGCAAATCGATAGTATGGTTGATGAGCTAACAATCATGTATCAAGAAACAAAATCATTGTCAAAAGAAGCACAACGCTATGTTTTTAGTAAAGAGTTTGAAATGGTTGCCACATTTGAACGCTTGTTACAGCGATGTGTGCAGTCTGGCGAACTAACTATGACAGATAAGCAAATCCATTTAGCAGCCAATAACTTAGTTGTTTCAGGACAAAGCTGGGCGTTTCGCAAATGGGCTTTACATCGTCAGCATTCTATTGACGAATTCATTGACATGCAAATCACCTTGTTCATTTCAGGCATAAAGGGGTTTTAATATTTTGTAAGGGGTTTGTCGGCAATTGCATATAGCGATATTGCAATTGCTGGCTTTTTTTATTCAAAAAGGGGAGAAAGTGGGGATTTCATATGACAAAGGTAGAAGTATATCGTCCAAAAAATCACGTACGTTTTGTGACAGCATCGAGTCTTTTTGATGGACATGATGCTTCAGTCAATATTATGCGACGCATTTTACAATCGAGCGGTGTAGAAGTAATACATCTAGGTCATAACCGCTCTGTTGAAGAAGTCGTGAATGCTGCGATACAAGAAGATGCACAAGGGATTGCTGTTTCTTCCTATCAAGGCGGACATATGGAATACTTTAAATATATGTATGATTTACTGCGTGAAAAAGGAGCACCACATATTAAAATTTATGGCGGTGGTGGAGGAGTCATTTTACCTCGTGAAATTAAAGAGCTTCATACGTATGGCATTGCAGGGATATTCTCACCAGAGGATGGCCGTGTTTTAGGGCTACAGGGAATGATTAATGAGCAAATTAAAGGAACAGATTTCCCGACTGCAACAGGTAATTATTTAGAGAAATTAAAGGCTTTAACGACAGAGACACCTGAAATTTTAGCCAATCTAATAACAGCAGCTGAGTCAAATGACGATGAAGCTACGAAAGAAATGCTAGCAGAGGCAAGAAAGCTTTCAAAAGGTACGCCTGTAATGGGGATTACGGGAACAGGTGGTGCAGGGAAATCATCCTTAACGGATGAACTGATTCGCCGCTTCCTAAAAGAATTCCCAGATAAACGTGTAGCCATTCTATCAGTCGATCCAACAAAGCAAAAAACGGGTGGAGCATTGCTTGGGGATCGTATTCGCATGAACGCTATTTTTAATAACCGTGTTTATATGCGTAGTTTAGCAACACGTGGCTCACGTACAGAATTATCTGCATCAATTGGTGATGTGCTAGATGTAGTACGTGTAGCAGGTTATGACTTAATCATCGTAGAAACAAGTGGAATCGGTCAAGGTGATGCCGAAATTACAAAATACACGGATCTATCTATGTATGTCATGACAAGCGAATTCGGTGCACCTACACAACTTGAGAAAATTGATATGATTGACTTTGCAGATGTTATTGCGATCAATAAATTTGAGCGAAAAGGCTCAGAGGACGCCCTTCGACAAGTACAAAAACAATATCAACGTTCCCGCGAGCTTTGGGATGAATCACTTGATAACATGCCAGTCTACGGTACAATAGCTAGCCAATTTAATGACAAAGGCACAAATGCGTTATTCGCCGCCCTCGTTAAAATAATTAACGAAAAAACAGGTTTTAATTGGGAAACAAGCTATGAGCAATTTGCGAAAACGCAAAAGCAAGATGTTATCATTCCAAACGATCGCCGTTATTATTTACGTGAGATTACGGACACTGTCCGTGGCTATCATAAAAAAACTGAGCAGCAGGTGGCATTTGCGCGTCGACTATTCCAATTAGAAGGTGCTATTGCAGCTGTCCAAGAAAAAGCGCCAGATGATGTGCTTGTGGCATCGCTTACTTCTTTAGCAGAAGGTGTTAGAGATGAATTAACAGCAGAATCCAAGCGTATATTGGATAATTGGCAGGCATTAAAAGAAGCGTATGCTGGCGATGAGTTTGTGACTAAAGTTCGCGATAAAGAAATTCGTACCATCTTAAAAACAACTAGTCTTTCTGGCACGAAAATTCCAAAAGTAGCATTACCGAAGTTTGAAGACTATGGGGAAATCTTGCGTTGGGTTTATAAAGAAAATGTTCCTGGCGAATTCCCATATACGGCGGGTGTATTCCAATTCAAACGTGAGGGTGAAGATCCGAAGCGTCAATTTGCTGGCGAAGGCACACCAGAACGTACAAATAAACGCTTCCATTATTTATCCAAAGATGATGATGCAAAACGTTTATCTACAGCATTTGATTCTGTAACCTTGTATGGGGAAGACCCAGATTACCGTCCAGATATTTACGGTAAGGTTGGAGAATCAGGTGTATCGATCTGTACACTAGAAGATATGAAAAAACTTTACGCAGGCTTTGATTTATGTGCACCGTCTACATCTGTATCAATGACTATTAATGGACCAGCACCTATTATTTTAGCAATGTTTATGAATACAGCAATCGATCAACAAGTCCAATTACGTGAGCAAGAGCTAGGACGAACTTTGACAGTTGAAGAGTTTACCGAGACACGTGAAAAAACATTGCAAGTCGTACGTGGAACAGTACAAGCTGATATTTTAAAAGAAGATCAGGGCCAGAATACATGCATTTTCTCAACAGAGTTTGCTTTGCGTATGATGGGCGATATTCAGCAATACTTTATAGACCATAAAGTACGTAACTATTATTCTGTTTCCATTTCTGGTTATCATATTGCGGAAGCTGGAGCAAACCCTATTTCCCAATTAGCCTTCACCTTAGCTAATGGCTTTACGTATGTAGAGTATTATTTAAGTCGTGGCATGAATATTAATGACTTTGCACCAAATTTATCATTCTTCTTCTCAAATGGACTAGATCCAGAGTATACAGTAATCGGCCGTGTGGCACGACGTATTTGGGCTATTGTAATGCGTGATAAATACGGTGCTAATGAGCGCGCTCAAAAGCTAAAGTATCATATTCAAACGTCTGGGCGTAGTTTACATGCACAAGAGATTGATTTTAATGATATTCGTACAACATTACAGGCTTTAATGGCATTACAAGATAACTGTAACTCATTGCATACAAATGCCTACGATGAGGCCATTACTACACCTACGGAGGAATCTGTAAGACGTGCTATGGCAATTCAAATGATTATTACAAAAGAGCATGGTCTAGCAAAAAATGAAAACCCACTACAAGGTGCGTTTATTGTTGAAGAATTAACAGATCTTGTGGAAGAAGCGGTTCTTGAAGAGTTTGATCGTATCAATGATCGTGGCGGTGTGTTAGGTGCTATGGAAACACAATACCAACGTGGTAAAATTCAAGAAGAATCTATGTACTACGAAATGTTAAAACATTCAGGGGAGTTACCAATCATTGGTGTTAATACTTACTTGAACCCAAATCCACCTTCAGATGCTGATATAGATAATATGGAAATTGCACGTGCATCTACAGAAGAAAAAGAGACGCAAATTCAAAATTTACAAGCTTTTTGGAAAGCACATGAAGAGGAAAGTGAAGCTGCAATTGCACGTCTACAAGAAGTGGCTGTCAATAATGGTAATATTTTTGCTGAGCTGATGGAGTCAGTAAAAGTAGCAAGTTTAGGGCAAATTACAAAAGCTTTATATGAAGTTGGCGGACAATATCGACGTAATATGTAAGCAAGGTTGATCAAAACTTCTTGTTTTCTATTTCAAGTATCCTGCTTCTCTAATTTCTAGTGTCTAGTCTTAAGATTAGGCACTTCTTTTTATTTTCGTTATAATAGAAATGTAAAAAAAGGGGAGGCGCAGTAGAGGATGAAATCAGCTATTCACTACATAATTATATTAGCTTTAGTATTGGGAGCCTTTTTCCTGTATAATAAGCAAATTGGCGCTATTCCTTTACTACTATTATCTGTCTATTTGTTTTATCTTGGAATAAAAAAAATGCGTAATATAAAAAACAGTAATTGAAGCTAGCAAAGGGGCTAAAACTTTGTATATAATGGGTATTATGCTTATTGTATGGAAAGAACCTTTTGCGTGGCCTTTTTTGCTGCGCTTGGAGAATAAAGCACCATGTAATTTTAAAACGTCCATTGTGATGAGGGAAAGGAAGTGCACGAATTGAATTTTCGTGAAATGACAAAGGAACAATTAACAGAAGAATCGTTAATTAACTTAGCTTATGCAATTTTAAATGAAAAACGTGCCTCAGTGTCTTTTAATGATTTATTAAAATTAATTCAAGAGCTTGTGGGCTATAGTGATGCAGAAATGAAATCCCGTCTGTTACAATTTTATACAGATATCAATATTGATGGTCGCTTCTTATATAATCAAGAAGCAGGCTGGGGCTTACGTGAATGGTTTAAAGTAGAGCAAATCGAAGAAGAAACAGCTCCTTCTGTTAAGACTCAAAAGAAAAAATCTAAAGCTGCCTTTGATGATGAAGATCTTGATGAAGAGGTAGACTTAGATGAAGAAGATATCGACTTTGATGAAGACTTTGAAGAGTTCATTGATGAAGAAGAACTTGATGAAGAAGAAGATGATAAAGAAGATATTGACTTTGACGATGAAGATTTAGAAGAAATTGATGAAGAAATCGATGAAGAGTTTATTGATGAAGAGGAAGAAGAATTTGAAGAAGAAGAGGAAGAGATTTAATACAGTACTCTTAGAATTTTCTTTCTTTTAAGCTAGAAGCAAAAAATCTTGACTTCTATCACGGTTACGTTTAATCTTTTACTTGGGCTCCTTAAAAGAAGGAGAAAGACCGTGTATATAATACGCTCCCCCTGCAAACCTATGCAGGAGGAGCGTTTTTTTGTTTTTAACTTTAATCATTTTAGTTCTCCCATACTTTTAATATCGATATGAATATAAATGTTTTTAATTATTCATGATGTATAGTAAAAGGTGACTGAATAGTTATTAGAGTTTTATGGTTTAAAGGAAAGTGGAAAAGAGATAGAACCGATTACAGCTTCGAATCGACTACATTGTGTAGACATTCTCGGCTTTTCTTTTTTTAGGGTATTAGAATGTAAATGGTTCTGATCCCCCCTAAACGCACTAATATTTTAGAACATCATAAGGAGGAATTTATTCATGACGAAGTATATTTTTGTAACAGGTGGGGTTGTATCATCACTTGGAAAAGGGATTGTTGCAGCATCTTTAGGCCGTTTATTAAAAAATCGTGGGTTAGAAGTGACGATTCAAAAATTTGACCCATATATCAATATTGACCCAGGTACGATGAGTCCTTATCAACATGGTGAGGTTTTTGTAACAGATGATGGTGCTGAGGCTGATTTAGACTTAGGACACTATGAACGTTTTATTGATATTAACCTAGGGAAACATTCTACAGTAACTTCAGGTCGTGTTTACCAATCTGTATTACAGAAAGAACGTCGTGGAGATTATAATGGTGGAACAGTCCAAGTAATTCCTCATATTACAAACGAAATCAAAGATCGTATCCAACGTGCTGGTCGTGAAACAAATGCAGACGTTGTAATCACAGAAGTTGGTGGAACAGTAGGTGATATTGAATCATTACCATTCCTAGAAGCCATTCGCCAAATGAAAACAAATTTAGGGCATAACAATGTAATGTATATTCACTGTACACTTATTCCCTATATTAAAGCAGCTGGTGAACTTAAAACAAAACCTACACAGCATTCTGTTAAAGAATTACGCTCTTTAGGTATTCAGCCAAATATTATCGTAGTTCGTACTGAACAAGAAGTACCACAAGAGATGAAAGAGAAATTAGCATTATTCTGTGATGTTCAACCACATGAAATTATTGAATCTCGTGATGCTGAGCATTTATATGAAGTACCATTAAACCTACATGCGCAAGATATCGATGATATCGTTTTGGATCATTTTGGTATGGAAGCTCCAGAAGCAGATATGGAAGAATGGCGTGACCTTGTAGAAAAAGTGAAAAACTTACCAAATAAAAGAAAGGTAGCATTAGTAGGGAAATACGTAGAACTACAAGATGCTTACATTTCTGTAGTTGAGGCATTAAAGCATGCTGGATATGCATTTAATTCTGATATTGAAATTGACTGGATTAATGCAGAACACGTTGATGCTAACAATGTGGCCTCTCTATTAAAAGGTGCTGACGCTATTTTAGTACCAGGCGGCTTTGGTGATCGTGGTGTTGAAGGTAAAATCTTAGCAACACAATATGCACGTGAAAATAATGTTCCTTTCCTAGGCATTTGTTTAGGTATGCAATTAGCAACAGTAGAATTTGCACGTAATGTACTTGGCCTAAAAGGTGCTCATTCTACAGAGCTTGATGCAAATACGGAGTATCCAATTATCGACTTCCTACCAGATCAAAATGATACTGTAGATATCGGTGGTACTTTACGTTTAGGTTTATACCCATGTAAATTAAAGGATGGTTCAAAAGCTAGCCAAGCCTATGGTAAAGAGCTTGTTTATGAGCGTCATCGTCACCGCTATGAATTTAACAATGAATATCGTGAGGCAATGGAAGCAGCTGGCCTTGTCTTCTCAGGTACAAGTCCTGATGGCAAATTGGTTGAAATTATTGAGCTACCAGAAAACAATTTCTTTGTAGCATGTCAATTCCACCCAGAGCTAGTGTCACGTCCAAATCGTCCACAACCATTGTTCCGCGATTTTATCGGCTCAACATTTAAATAATTAAAAAGAGTTGTCTCGTTATATACGAGACAACTCTTTTTAATTTGATGACTACAATTCTTCTTCATCCAACCCAAGCATTTCATCATAAGCAATTTTGACAGCTTCATATACAAAGAGTCCTGCAAGTGCATGTGGTACAACAATACGTTGACCTAGATCATTTGGTATTAAACCGCCTTTAATGCGTGTAGAAACATACGTATAGGCTAAATCTGCAAGAGGGTTCTCTACATTAGCTGCTTCACTAGCTATAGCAGCAAAGGGAATAAATTGAGTATTTAATTTTTGTGCTAAGACGAGTGCTTCCTCATCATATGCACTACGAGTAAAAATGCAAACCCGATCAGCTTCTGTTAAGCTTGTGTCTGTAGTCCAAGGTGCTAACTTGCTAAAGGGTTCGATTGCTTGAAGTGCATTTAATGCCACAACCTGCATTTCTCCAAAGCAAGCAAAATAGACATTTCCTTCGCCGATTGCGGCTTGTGCTAATAACCTTGCTGTTTCCTCGATAGCATCTTCTTCATTTTGTATAATTCTTTGTAATAATCCACTTAATTGTGTTGTTAGAATTTTTGACATGTTCCCACCTCTATTCATATTATAGGGGGGTAAAAGGTAGAAAGCAAAAGCAGATAATTTATAATACTAGAAGGTATTAAGCTGAAAAAGGAGAATTATACATAATAAAGAAAGTTTTTGTGTAAGAATAAAACAAAAAAAGGGCGGAATGCGATGTGAAACGATTACTAATTGTCGATGATCAGCAGGGAATTCGTTTACTTTTAAATGAAGTGCTGAAAAAGGAAGGATATATTACATATTTAGCAGCGAATGGTTCAGAAGCATTAAAGTATGCAGACGAACAAGAGATGGATTGTGTTTTACTGGACATGAAAATTCCAGGAATGGATGGTATTGAAATTTTGAGACGTTTAAAAAAGAAGTTTCCGAAGCTGCCTGTTTTTATGATGACAGCATACGGAGAATTGGATGTTGTGCAAGAAGCGTTAGAATTAGGAGCCATTCGTTACTTTACAAAACCGTTTGATATTTTCGAAGTGCGTGATGAAGTAAATAAAGCTTTACAAGTTTAAAAAGCAGGCAGTGGACACACGGCCTGTTTTTTTATGTAGATCAATTTTCAAGTGAGAGGACTTCGTTGCGTTATACTTCACTTCTCGCCCCTGCCGCTACGTTCCACTCCGCTTTCGGGTAGAAAATAATAGCCCCTGCTTTTCAGGGGCTATTATTTTTGCTATGATTGAGGAGCATGTTTATGTAGAAAGAATAGTCCTATGAGGAGGATTTTTAGTATGGCATTAGTATCTATGAAAGAGATGTTAATTAAAGCAAAAGCAGAAGGTTATGCTGTTGGTCAATTCAACATTAATAACCTTGAATGGACTCAAGCAATTTTACAAGCAGCTGAAGAAGAAAAGTCTCCAGTGATTCTTGGTGTTTCTGAAGGTGCAGGTAAATATATGGGCGGATTTATTTCTGTTGTTCATATGGTAAAAGGTTTAATGGAATCTTACGGTACGACAGTTCCTGTAGCAATTCACCTTGACCATGGTTCTAGCTTTGCAAAATGTAAAGAAGCAATTGATGCAGGCTTTACTTCCGTGATGATTGATGCATCACATCACCCATTTGAGGAAAATGTGAAAATTACTTCAGAAGTAGTAGAATACGCACATGCTAAAGGCGTTTCTGTGGAAGCAGAATTAGGAACTGTTGGTGGAGATGAAGATGGCGTAATCGGTGGTATTATTTACGCTGATCCAGAAGAGTGTCGCAAAATGGTTGAACTAACTGACATTGACTGCTTAGCGCCAGCACTTGGCTCTGTACACGGTCCTTACAAAGGAGAGCCAAACTTAGGCTTTAAAGAAATGGAGGAAATCTCTAAATTGGCAGACCTTCCACTTGTTTTACATGGTGGTACTGGTATCCCAACAAAAGATATCCAACGTTCTATTTCATTAGGTACGGCTAAAATCAACGTCAATACTGAAAATCAAATTGAAGCAACAAAAGTAATTCGTGAAATTCTGGACAACGATAAAGTTGTTTACGACCCACGTAAATTCCTTGGTCCAGCACGTGAAGCCATCAAAGCTACGGTTATTGGTAAAATTCGTGAATTTGGAAGTGCACAAAAAGCATAATTTTTGCATTTAATATGTTACAAAAGCATAGATAAATACACATAATAAGAGAAGTGTTGATGCTTTCAATCGACCTTCTCTTGTTTTTGACATAAAGAAATTTTGGAAAATATTTAATAATATAAGAAAAATGATCAGGAGGAAATAATATGAAATTTTTCATTGATACAGCAAACTTTGAAGAGATTAAAGAGGCACATGCATGGGGTATTTTATCAGGAGTGACAACAAACCCATCGTTAGTGGCTAAAGAAGAGAATGTTTCTTTCCATGATCGTCTTCGCGAAATCGCTGAGCTTGTTGATGGCTCTGTAAGTGGGGAAGTTATTGCACTTGATGCAGAAGGTATGATTAAAGAAGGTTTGGAATTAGCTGCGATTGCACCAAACATCACCGTAAAGCTTCCTATGACACCAGCTGGATTAGAGGCATGTCGTTTCTTTGCAAACAAAGGTATTAAAACAAACGTGACATTAATTTTTAGTGCTAACCAAGCATTAATGGCTGCGCGTGCAGGTGCTACATACGTATCACCATTTATCGGCCGTTTAGATGACATTGGTCAAAATGGTGTTGAGTTAATTGAAACAATTGCAGATATTTTTACAATCCATAATATCGATACTCAAATTATTGCTGCCTCTGTCCGTCACCCGCAACACGTTACAGCAGCAGCTTTAGCAGGTGCACATATCTCAACTACTCCGTTTAAAGTATTAAAGCAGCTTTTCCACCATCCATTAACTGAAAAAGGAATTGAAGGATTTTTAGCGGATTGGAATAAGAGAAAAGGCGAATAATAAGATTATAAAGTGTGCAAATTGCAAAAATACTACTTTCCAATCATGAGGGAGAACGCAAAATGGATGTTTATAAAATTACTGGCGAAAATCGTCTACAAGGTACAATTAAAGTTAGTGGTGCAAAAAATAGTGCAGTCGCCTTAATTCCTGCATCAATTTTGGCGAACTCTCCAGTGACTATTGGAGGGATACCCGAAATTTCAGATGCTTGGACGTTAAAGGCTCTACTAGAGGAAATTGGTGGGGAAGTTTCATTTGAGAATGGGAAAATGACAATCGATCCAACAGAGATGATTGCATTGCCCTTACCAAACGGCAACGTTAAAAAGTTACGCGCTTCCTATTATTTAATGGGTGCTATGCTTGGACGTTTCAAAAAAGCAGTTATTGGTTTACCTGGAGGCTGTTTTTTAGGACCTCGACCTATTGATCAACATATAAAGGGCTTTGAGGCTTTAGGAGCCAAAATTACTAATGAACATGGAGCCATTTATTTACGTGCAGATGAGTTGATTGGGGCAAAAATTTATTTAGATGTGGCAAGTGTTGGGGCTACTATTAATATCATGCTTGCTGCTGTCCTTGCTAAGGGACGTACTGTCATTGAAAATGCTGCAAAAGAACCTGAGATTATTGATGTGGCGACACTTCTAACAAATATGGGTGCCAATATTAAAGGTGCAGGTACAAGTGTTATTCGTATCGAAGGAGTAGAAGAGCTACATGGTACTGAACATACGATTATACCTGATCGCATTGAGGCTTCCACATTTTTGATTATGGCTGCAGCAGTCGGTGATGGTATAACAATTGATAACGTTATTCCACTGCATTTAGAAGCAGTTATTGCCAAGCTTCGTGAAATGGGTGTGAAAATTGAGATTGGTGAAGAAAGTATTTATGTACCAAAAACAGACCTCTCAACATTACAGGCAGTGGATGTCAAAACATTGGTATACCCTGGATTCCCAACGGATATTCAACAACCACTTGCTGTGTTAATGTCACAAGCATTCGGTTCCTCAAAAGTAACAGATACTATTTACACAGCTCGTTTCAAGCATATTGATGAGCTTCGTCGTATGAATGCAGATGCTCGTGTAGAAGGAAACACAGCAATTATTAAAGGGCCGAGTAGATTACATGGCTCTACTGTAACAGCTACAGATCTTCGTGCTGGAGCAGCTTTAGTGTTAGCTGGACTCTTAGCAGAAGGAGAAACTGAGATTCAGGATATCTATCATATCGAACGTGGCTATAGCTCACTTATTGAGAAATTACATGATTTAGGCGCTGATATTCGACGTGAAACAATTGTGGCACGTGTAGCTGAGACAAAGGAATAATGAGAGCTAAAAGTTTTCAACCAATTATGTTACAATAGAGGTAATTTGAATGTTTTGGCACGAAAAGGTGCCGATAACGGGAGGCAAAGCAACAATGGAACGTAGTTTATCGATGGAAGTAGTACGAGTAACAGAAGCAGCAGCAATCGCATCCGGGAAATGGATGGGGCGCGGTTTGAAAATTGAGGCAGATGATGCAGCAACAACAGCGATGCGCAAAATGTTCGATACAATTCCAATGCATGCTACAGTAGTAATTGGTGAAGGCGAAATGGATGAAGCACCAATGCTTTATATTGGTGAAGAACTTGGTTTACGAAATGGTGGTCCTAAAGTAGATATTGCAGTGGATCCTTTAGAAGGTACAAATATTGTAGCCAAAGGTACAAATGGTGCTATGACAGTTCTTGCTATTGCAGATAAAGGGAATCTGTTAAATGCACCAGATATGTACATGGAGAAAATTGCTGTAGGACCGGAAGCGGCGGGCAAAGTGGATATCAATGCTTCCGTCACTTATAACTTATTACAAGTAGCAAAAGCTAAAAATAAAGATATTTCTGATGTTGTAGCTACTCTTTTAGATCGACCACGTCACCAAGCGATTGTTGATGAAATTCGTGAGGCTGGTGCACGTATTAAGTTTATCCAAGATGGCGATGTTGGTGCAGCAATCAATACGGCCTTTGATGAAACAGGCATTGATATTATGTTTGGAACAGGCGGTGCACCTGAGGGTGTTATTGCAGCAGTAGCTTTAAAATGCCTTGGTGGTGACTTCCAAGCAAAACTAGTACCAGAAGATGAAGAGCAATTAGAACGCTGCACAAAAATGGGTGTGGATGTTGAAAAAGTTCTTTATTTAGATGACCTAGTAAAAGGTGACGATGCTATTTTTGCAGCGACAGCTGTAACAGATTGTGAGCTTTTAAAGGGTGTTCAATATAAAGGTGCTTATGCCTTAACTCATTCAGTAGTTATGCGTGCTAAATCTGGTACGGTTCGCTTTGTTGAAGGCCGTCACGCTCTTGAGAAAAAACCTAGATATTAATGTTATTTTCTTCTAAAAGATACCTAGTACATCTATTGTGCTAGGTACCTTCTTCTTTAAATAACCATCCCATATTTTTAAGGCAATGTTTAGTTATATGGTGGAAGTATTTCAATAGATATTATTAAAGGCAACCATATAAGCGTTAGCAGAGCCAAGCGTAAACTTCAATGATAACCCCTTTAAATTGAATTATATTTTGAAAAAGACTGGAGTTGTGCATATGTCTGCATTGACAATCGCTCAATTAGAAAACATGACGTTAAAAGAGCTTTACGCCCTTGCACGCCAATATAAAATTTCTTATTATAGCAAGCTAACGAAAAAAGAATTGATATTTGCTATTTTGAAAACGCGTTCAGAGCAAGAGGGCTATTTCTTTATGGAAGGCGTACTAGAAATTGTTTCGCAAGAGGGCTTCGGCTTCCTTCGACCAATCAACTACTCACCAAGTAAAGAAGATATTTATATTTCTGCATCCCAAATCCGTCGCTTTGATTTGCGTAACGGGGACAAGGTGTCAGGAAAGGTGCGTCCACCGAAGGAAAATGAGCGCTATTATGGCCTATTACAAGTAGATGCTGTCAATGGCGAAGATCCTGAAGTAGCGAAAGAACGAGTTCATTTCCCAGCACTAACACCTTTATATCCAAATAGACAAATTAAACTAGAAACAACACAACGCAATTTATCTACACGTATAATGGATTTAGTGGCACCAGTAGGCTTTGGACAACGTGGATTAATTGTAGCTCCGCCAAAGGCAGGGAAAACGTCTTTATTAAAAGAGATTGCGAACGCTATTACAACCAATCATCCGCAAGCGGAGTTAATTGTCCTACTGATTGATGAACGACCTGAGGAAGTGACAGATATTGAACGTTCTGTCAATGCAGATGTTGTCAGCTCCACATTTGATGAAGTACCTGAAAACCACGTAAAAGTGGCTGAAATAGTATTAGAACGCGCACGACGTTTAGTTGAACATAAGCGTGATGTAATTATTTTAATGGACTCTATTACACGTTTAGCTCGTGCTTATAACTTAGTAATTCCACCAAGTGGACGTACACTATCAGGTGGTATTGATCCTGCTGCATTCCATAGACCGAAACGTTTCTTTGGTTCGGCTCGTAATATTGAAGAAGGCGGTAGTTTAACAATTTTAGCGACGGCTTTAGTAGATACAGGTTCTCGTATGGATGAAGTTATCTATGAAGAATTTAAGGGAACAGGGAATCTAGAGCTTCATCTTGATCGTCAGTTAGCAGAACGCCGTATATTCCCTGCGCTTGACATTCGACGTTCGGGTACACGTAAAGAAGAGCTTCTTTTGGAGCCAGAACAACTTGAAAAGCTATGGGCAATTCGTAAAACGTTTTCTGATGCACCGGATTTTGCAGAGCGCTTCCTGAAAAAAATACGTACAACAAAATCAAATGAAGAATTTTTTGAAAAGCTAAACGAAGATATGAAAAAAGCAACAAAGGGTAAGGGGCTTTTATAAATGGCATCACCATTGACAAACAAATTGTCAGTGGTGATTTTTTTTTGTATATGTTTATTTTATAAATGTGTATTGAAATTGATAATCATTATCAATATAATGGTAAGTAAATATATTCTGAAGGAGACGAAGATGAATTATGATGCCTATATGCTTCTTTGGCAAAATGCATTTATCCAGTTGAAGCAAATCGATTACATAAATAAATCAGACATTCATGTGTCAAAGGTTTTAACATATAGCTCGTTACTTATTGTCACAGCAGGCGGTGCACAGATTGTCATTGACGATCAATCTTATCATGTGCAGCGCTTCAGTATTTTTCATATAGGTAAATCTCAATGTCTTCACATTAGGGCACAGCAGAGTGTAAGCTATTTTCTTATTAGCTATAAGGGAGATGTCATATACAAAGACGCCTTTATGCAGCATTTGCACATGCACTATCAACCATTCCAAACACATTTCTCTTGTGTACCCGCAAATCCGATAGTCATTCACAACATCCTTCAAGATATGTTTGGCAAATGGCAATCTGGCTCTATACAAGAGCATTTATCTGTAAGGGCATCCTTCTATGAGCTTATCTATCATGTCTTTCGAGAATTAGCAGAAGGACAAGGGAAACCACATGAAATGGATAAGGCAGAAGCCGCACGATTATTTATAAAGCAACACATTCATCAACCATTATCTATCCAGACATTAGCAGATATGCTTCAGATTAGTACACGACATTTATTACGCATCTTTAAAGCTCGCTATGAAATAGGTCCACAAATATATTTACAACAATTGAGAATAGAGCAGGCTAAGCAGTATTTATTAACCAATCAATATGGCATAAAAGAAATTGCCATATCTCTTGGATTTGAAGATGAATATTATTTTAGTCGTGCTTTTAAAAAAGCAACAAAACTGGCTCCAAGTAGCTTTAGGCTGAAATATGCATCTAATATGTCCGAAATTGCCATTACAAATGAGAATCATTTTCAATACAATAATAATCAGCTCGCGCAAGCAAAACGATTTGAGAATGGAGAAAATGAAATCATGATGAAGAAGAGGATTCACCATATAAAGCTACCTTTTTTATTAAGCCTGTTCGTTTTACTGGCAGCGTGTAATGAAGAGACAAGCCAATCTAAGGTTGATGAACCAACTTCGCCCGAGAAGGCAGAGACTAGAACCGTAACAGATGATAGTGGACGCGAAGTAGAAATTCCAATGCAGGCAGAGAGAGTCGTAACTGATTGGTATCTGGGGCAAATTTTAGCGTTAGATGTTGTACCAGTTGGAGGCGTAACGGCTAACCTTGATTATGCTGCTTTCTTAAAGCAACACTATAAGGATGGTGAAATTACGAATATTGGTACAGATGGTAAGGTGTCATTAGAAAAAGTTTTAGAGTTAAAGCCAGACTTGATTATTACTTGGAATATTGAGGATGTAGCGAAATATGAAAAAATTGCCCCGACAATTGTATTCGCTGAAGATGCACATCAATCAGCGATTGAGGAGATTAAGGCAATGGGGAATTACTTAGGAAGACAAGAAGAGGCTAAGGCTTTTACAAAAGAATTTGAAGATCGGATCGCAAAAGCTAAAGAAAAAATCATGGGTGTGATTCCAGAGGGAGCCACATTTACTATTTATGAAATGTTTGAAAAAAATGCAACGATTGTAGGGCAATCAAGTGTATCGGGCGGTAGAGCGCTCTATCAAATTTTGGGCATGAAACCTCAAGAAAAGGTGCAGGAGATTTTTGATACAAAGGAAGCAAGTAATGGACGCTATGAGATTTCCTATGAGGTAGTAGGTAACTATGTAGGTGACTATAACTTCATGATTAATTTCTTTAACAAAGATGGCCAGTTGCCAGCAACATGGACAAACTTAGATGTCGTTAAAAGTAATCAAGTATTAGTGCTTCCATCTGAATATTATTTTGCTTCTGATCCGCTCTCTGGCTTACACCAAGCTGAAGAACTAGCTGACAAAATAGTTGAATTTACAAAGGCTCATCAACAATAACTGAGATAACAGGAGAGCTATTGTAGATAGCTCATTTATAGATACGTAAAACGAGTTCACGATAGGAGGCTACACCATGTTATTACGGCGATTTTTTTCATATTATAAGCCCTATAAAGGCTTATTTATTTTAGATTTTAGCTGTGCCATATTAGTGGCACTAATAGAGCTTGCGTTTCCGATTGTTTTAAATAAAGTAATTGATGATATTCTGCCAGATGGGGAATTGAAATGGATTATTATGGCGAGTTTATTGCTGTTTGGATTATACATTTTTAACTCCATTCTTCATTTTATCGTTTCATATTGGGGACATATGCTGGGCATTAATATTGAGACGGATATGAGAAAAGAATCCTTCAGCCATGTACAAAAGCTATCCTTTAGATATTTTGATAACAACAAAACAGGGCATCTTGTTTCTCGTTTAACAAATGATTTGATGGATATTGGTGAACTTGCTCACCATGGTCCAGAGGATATCTTTATTGCAGCGATGACGATTATTGGATCATTTGGTGTTATGTACTATATTGATCCAACCTTTACGATTCTTATTTTCTTGCTTGTACCGATTATCTTATTCTTAACTATTATTTTCGGGAAATTAATGTCCAAGGCATTCCGTCAAATGTTTGGAGATATTGCAGATTTCAATGCACGTGTTGAAAACAATGTAAGTGGTATTCGTGTTGTGCAAGCTTTTACAAATGAAGATCATGAGATTAAACGCTTTAAAGTAAATAATGAAAGATTCCGTATGACAAAGCTGTTTTCCTATAAAGTGATGGCTTGGAATGAAGCTATTTCAGGCATACTCACGAAGGTATTATCACTCTTTACTTTATTTGTTGGGGCTTATTTTGTATTAAATGGGCATTTAACAAATGGCGATTTTATCGCATTTATTTTACTTTCAGGTATTCTCTTAGGCCCAATTAACAAAATCAATATGTTTATAGAAAGCTATCCAAAGGGCATGGCAGGATTTAGGCGCTATATTGAATTCCTCGAAACGGAGCCCGAAATTGCGGACCGTTCAGAAGCGAAAACAATCGATGAAATTGATGGTGAAATTACTTTTTCTAATGTATCGTTTGGCTACGCTGCCAATAATCGTGCCTTACATCAAATTAATTTAAAGGTACGTCCTGGTGAAACGGTTGCCTTAGTAGGCCCTTCTGGTGCAGGGAAATCTACGATCTGTAGCCTATTGCCCCGTTTTTATGAGGTGAATGAGGGTTCCATTAAGATTGATGGTGTTGATATACGAGACTTTAAACTGCAATCTTTACGTTCGCATATCGGGATTGTCCAGCAAGATGTCTTTTTATTCGATGGTACCATTCGTGAAAACATAGCCTATGGTGATTTAAATGCCAGTGAAGAAGATATTTGGTATGCCGCACAACGAGCACAACTGACGGATGTAATCAATGCTTTACCAGAGGGCATGGATACACGCATTGGTGAACGTGGTGTCAAATTATCAGGTGGACAAAAACAAAGATTATCAATTGCACGTATTTTCTTGAAAAATCCAAAAATCTTAATACTAGATGAAGCAACATCTGCATTGGATACAGAAACAGAACAAGCTATCCAGCAAGCCTTAAACGAGCTTTCTATCGGTCGTACTACATTAGTAATTGCCCACCGTTTAGCAACGATTAAGGATGCAGACAGAATTGTTGTGGTATCGAAAAAGGGCATTATTGAAGAAGGCACACATGAGCAATTAATGGAACGCCAAAATGCTTACTATGGCTTGTATACAGCCCAATTTGGTTTACAAATTTAAAAGTAATAGCATTCTCAAAAGTGAAAGGAAGTTAAAGATGTCAGTACTTGAAATAGATCATGTTGCGATTGGTTATTCTTCAGCGCTCATCGTCAATGATTTAAGTGTGGAGATTCCAAAAGGGGAGATCTCCACGATTATCGGTCCAAATGGTTGTGGCAAGTCTACTTTATTAAAGGCTGTAGCACGTGTATTACGCACACAAAATGGAGCTGTCTATTTAGATGGCAAAGCTATACATCAATTAAAAACAAAAGAAGTGGCCAAAAGAATGGCTATTTTACCTCAAACAGCAACAGCACCAGGAGGATTAACGGTTTTTGAACTGGTATCCTATGGTCGTTTTCCTCATCAAGTAGGGTTTGGTTCATTGCAAAAGGAAGACTATGAATATATCCATTGGGCTATTGATGTTACGGGGCTAAGAGAATTTAGTGATCGACCAATCGAAGCATTATCAGGTGGGCAGCGTCAGAGAGTATGGATTGCCATGGCATTGGCGCAAGGCACGGATATTTTAGTACTGGATGAACCAACAACTTATTTAGATTTAGCACATCAGCTCGATATTTTATTGTTGCTACAAAAGCTAAATAAGGAAGAAGGACGAACAATTATCATGGTATTACATGATTTAAATCATGCATCACGCTTCTCTCATTTTATGATGGCCATGAGAGACGGCAATTTAATGGTGAATGGCAGTCCAAAAGAAGTGATGACAAAAGAAAATTTACAAAGGGTATTTAATATCGATGCAGAAATGGCTGTATGTCCCTATAGTGAAAATCCAATCTGCCTATCTTATCAGTTGTACGATATGAAAAAATAAAAGCTAGTTGGAAGTTATGAGGAGGAAATAAAATGACTACGTCGACAGGAGTAGGAGAGCTCCACGATTTAGAAGAGCTACAGAAGCGATCTCATCCGATCCGTGGAGTAGTGGCTTTAATCGTAGGAGTAATTGGATTAATAGTTGCCATTGGCTTATCAATTTCTTTTGGTGCAGCAGATATTTCATTGGGTACTGTTTGGACAGCGGTTACCCATTTTTCACCAGAATTAACAACACATCAAATTATCCATGATATTCGCTTACCACGGGTACTTGGAGCAGCATTAGTCGGTGCAAGCTTTGCGGTAGCGGGTGCGATTATGCAGGGGATGACGCGTAACCCTTTAGCAGACTCAGGGTTATTAGGCTTGAACTCAGGAGCTGCCTTTATGTTAGCCGTATGTTTTGCCTTTTTCCCTGGGTTGCCTTATATGTATTTAATTTTATGGTCCTTTGTAGGTGCAGGGCTTGGTGTGGCCATCGTTTATGGTATTGGCTCGCTTTCTAAAGGTGGCTTAACACCTATGCGACTAGTTTTAGCAGGAGCTGCTGTTAGTGCGTTACTTGGGGCGCTCGGAGAAGGAATTGCTCTTTATTTTCGGATCGGACAAGACCTCGCATTTTGGTATGCGGGTGGTGTTTCGGGCACAAAATGGAGCCATCTACAAATCTTATCTCCATGGATACTTGTTGCGATGATAGGAGCTCTTATCCTATCGCGTTCCATCACCGTACTAAGCTTAGGTGAAGAAATTGCAGTTGGGCTAGGGCAACGTACTGCTGTGGTAAAAGTATGGGGAATGATCATTGTTTTAATTCTAGCGGGTGCAGCAGTTTCTGTTGTCGGTGCGGTTGGTTTTGTAGGGTTAATTATCCCTCATTTAACCAGATACATAGTTGGTCATGATTATCGCTGGATCATCGCTTGTTCCTTGGTATATGGAGCATTGCTTGTTGTGTTAGCTGATTTAGTAGCACGTGTTATTAATCCACCTTATGAAACACCCATCGGTGCGCTCATAGCCTTTATTGGAGTACCATTCTTCCTTTATTTAGCGCGAAAAGGAGGGAAAGAACTATGAGTAACAGCTATTTAACACCAAGTCAGCTAAAGGCGAAAAGGAAACATTTTTCCATTCTTGCTACGCTCATTGTGTTAATCGTTATTACCTTTGTCATAAGTATGAATACAGGTGTCATTAAACTGACACCAATGGAGGTTCTTCGGACTCTTTTTGGTCAAGGTGATGCACAACAGCAGCTTATCTTATATGAATTCAGACTTCCAAGAATTGTAATTGCTGTATTAGTAGGTATGGGGTTAGCTATATCAGGCGCTATTTTACAGGGCATTTCTAAAAATGCCTTAGCAGACCCAGGAATCTTAGGGATTAATGCGGGAGCAGGACTAGCGGTTATGCTCTATGTGTCATTTTTTCCAACTACGAAAGCAGCACCTGTTTATTTACTGCCTATACTGGCTTTTGTAGGAGCAGGTTTGACAGCTGTACTGATTTATTCACTTTCTTATCGACGCCATGAGGGGATTACACCAATGCGTTTAATCTTAACTGGGGTAGCTGTGGCAGCAGGGATTAGCTCGGCTATGATTGTGCTAACACTACGTCTATCGCCAGAGAATTATCAATTTGTAGCAACATGGCTAGCAGGTAGCATTTGGGGCTCAAATTGGAGATTTGTTCTGTCGTTATTACCATGGTTAGTTATCTTATTGCCATTCGTCTATTCAAAATCACGTGTATTAAACATATTGAATTTAGGTGAATTAACAGCAGTAGGACTAGGTGCCTCGATAGAAAAAGAGCGACGCTGGTTGTTGGCTGCTGCTGTTGGATTGGCTGGAGCTAGTGTTTCAGTAAGTGGTGGAATTGGTTTCGTTGGCCTTGTTGCGCCACACTTAGCTCGACAGCTTGTTGGGGCTAAACACCAGTTTTTATTGCCAACCGCAGCATTATTAGGAGGTTTTTTAGTGTTAATGGCTGATACAATCGGTCGTTCCATTTTAGAACCTTCAGAAATTCCAGCAGGGATTGTGGTAGCAGTTTTAGGAGCACCTTATTTCTTGTATTTACTAGCACGATTAAAAGAGTAAATGGCACTTTTTCCTTTGTGTGTGAATAGTATTGCCATGAGGGAAAGAATAGACGGTTATTAGATTAATTCTTGTCAAATAATTTACGTTTGAATAGATTAGAAGGGGATGGAGAAGAGGAAATGTCAGAGGAACTATATGATGTAACAATTGTTGGTGGTGGTCCAGCAGGGCTTTATACTGCCTTTTATAGTGGAATGCGAGATTTAAAAACGAAAATTATCGAGTATAGCTCACAGCTAGGTGGTCGTATGCTAATATATCCTGAAAAAATGATATGGGATGTAGGTGGAGTAACACCTATTTTAGGTGGTCAGCTTATTAAACAACTTGTGGAGCAAGCTGAAACCTTTGATCCAACGATTGTCTTAAATCAAAAAGTGGAAAAATTAGATAAGCAACAGGATGGAACATTTATTTTAACATCCTCTACAGGAGAAAAACATTATTCCAAAACGGTTATTTTAGCAGTAGGCTATGGCGTCCTTTCTATGCAAAAGCTTGAAATTGAAGGAGCGGATCGCTACGAAGTAACGAATTTACATTATACAGTTCAGGAATTAGAAATCTTCCGAGACAAGCATGTGTTGATTTCAGGTGGTGGTAATTCTGCGGTTGATTGGGCAAACGAGCTAGAGGCAATTGCCGCAAGTGTCACGATTGTTCATCGTCGAGATGATTTTGGTGGACATGAAAAAAATGTCTTACGTATGAAAGAATCCTCAGTTCATGTAAAAACACCCTATGAAGTCGTTCAATTGCATGGGGACGGAGATTTAATTCAATATGTATCTATTGTCAATAAAGATACCGATGAAATGGAACGAGTGAAGGTAGATGCTGTCATTGTAAATCATGGTTTAAAATGTGATTACGGTGCGCTTGAAGAATGGGGATTAAACATTCAGAATGGCGTAGCGATTGTTAATGAGAATCGGGAAACGAACGTAGCAGGTATCTATGGAGCTGGTGATTTTATTGATCATCCTAGTAAAGTTAGATTAATAGCTGGTGCATTTACCGATGGAATACTAGCATTAAATAGTGCAAAACTATACTTGGAGCCAGATGCACCGAAAGTAGCCTATGTATCTTCACATAATATTCGCTTTAAAGAGCGAAATGAGAAAATTGGGTTAGTAGACAATGATTATCGTGAAGTTCGCGGTTAGGTATTAGGGATGGTTTACTTTTAATATTTTTTACTTGAAAATGATAAAATATCTATGCTATACTTCAAAAGTATGCAACGTGTACATATGTAGCTGACGTTCCACTTCGACACAAATTTTGTAGTCGACATATTCGGGCTATGTAAGGTACAGTTCGATAATACTCTGTTCCAGATGGTTCAGGGCGAGAGGAGAAAACGAATATGAAACAAGGAATTCATCCAGACTACAAAGAAGCAACAGTAACTTGCTCTTGTGGGAACACTTTCAAAACTGGTTCAGTAAAAGAAAACATCGTTGTCGAGTTCTGCAACGAATGTCACCCATTCTACACTGGCCGTCAAAAATTCGCGTCTGCTGATGGTCGCGTGGATCGTTTCAACAAAAAATACGGTCTTAAAAACTAATGTTAGTTTAATACCTGCCAAGCATGCGCTTGGCAGGTATTTTTTTCAGTAAATAATACACGTTGATGCAAGTCTTTTCAAAATCCAGATTGACACAAAGAAAGGGAGAAGACAAAATGGCACAGCTATATTTTAAACATGGTGCAATGAATAGTGGGAAGTCAATAGAAATTCTAAAAGTTGCCCATAATTATGAAGAACAACAAAAACCTGTAATGATGTTTACTTCAGGTCTAGATACGCGTGATGAGGTGGGCTTTGTTTCCAGTCGAGTAGGTTTACGACAACAAGCCATTCCTGTTTATGAAGATACAAATATTTTTGAAATAGTGAAAACTAATGCTGTCAAACCTTATTGTGTGCTTGTGGATGAAGTTCAATTTTTAAAAAAAGCACATGTTTTACAGCTAGCTAACATTGTGGATAAATTGGACATTCCCGTAATGGGCTTTGGTTTAAAAAATGATTTTCAAAATGAGCTATTTGAAGGTAGCCAGTACATGCTTACATATGCAGATAAAATTGAGGAAATGAAAACAATTTGCTGGTTCTGTCATAAAAAAGCAACCATGAATTTGCGCGTAGATGAAAGTGGAAAGCCAGTTTACACAGGAGATCAAATTCAAATCGGTGGCAATGATTCGTATTATCCTGTTTGCCGAAAATGTCATGCAAATCCACCGCTATAAAGCTAAGTAGCTTTGTTACAGCGCTAAGAAAAAGTAGCATACATGTGAAAATTTCCTTATACTAAGTAGTGGAATAAGAAATGAAAAAACCATTACGCCTTAGCGTAATTTTGATGAAAGCGGCTTCTCTGTAAAAAAGGAGCAATTTAAAAAACTAAATAGAGGTGAAATCCATGTTTGATCGATTACAGGCAGTGGAAGATCGTTATGAAAGGCTTACTGAGCTTTTGAGCGATCCGGATATTGTTAATGATAGTAAGAAATTACGCGAATATTCTAAGGAACAATCAGATATCCAAGAGACAGTAGATACTTATCGTGAATATAAAAGTGTGAAAGAACAGCTAGTAGATACACGAGAAATGTTAGATAGCGAAAAAGACCCTGATATGCACGAAATGGTAAAGGAAGAATTTAACCTTTTAAAAGCACAGCAGGAAGAGCTAGAAGAGCGATTACGTATTTTATTAATTCCAAAAGATCCGAATGATAATAAAAACGTTATTATGGAAATCCGTGGGGCAGCTGGTGGTGACGAGGCTAATATTTTTGCAGGTGACTTGTTCCGTATGTATTCTCGCTATGCAGAAACGCAAGGCTGGAAAATTGATATTATGGAAGCTACACCAAACCCAATGGGCGGCTATAAAGAGGTAATCTTTATGATTAATGGACAAGGAGCCTATTCAAAATTCAAATTTGAAAATGGCGCACACCGTGTACAACGTGTCCCTGCTACAGAATCACAAGGTCGAATTCATACATCAACAGCAACAGTTGCTTGCTTACCTGAGGTTGAGGAAGTAGATGTTGAAATCCATGAAAAAGATATCCGTGTAGATACATTTGCATCATCTGGTGCAGGTGGTCAATCTGTAAATACAACGATGTCTGCTGTTCGTATGACCCATTTACCGACAGGTGTTGTGGTTTCGATGCAGGATGAACGTTCACAAATTAAAAACCGTGAAAAAGCAATGAAAATTCTTCGTGCTCGTGTTGCAGATATGTATATGCAGGAAGCACAAAAGGAGATTGATGCTACGCGTAAATCAGCTGTTGGATCTGGTGATCGCTCTGAGCGAATTCGTACTTACAATTATCCACAAAACCGCGTAACCGACCACCGTATCGGTTTAACGATTCAAAAGCTAGATCAAATCGTTGAAGGCAGACTAGACGAGATTATCGATGCTCTTATTTTAGAAGAACAAGCATCGAAGTTAGAGCGTTTAAATGATGACTTATAAAAATGTGATGGAGGCCCTTGAGTGGGCTTCTTCTTTTTTAGTGGATAATGGTTGTGAACAAACAGCAGCGCGGATTGTTATGCAACATGTGCTTGGTACTAGTTATGGAGAAGTTATGTTGCATTTGCAAGATGAATTAACAGCAGCGCAGCAAATGAAATTTAATGAGCTCATAGAAGAACATGCCAATGGTCGACCTGTCCAATATTGTGTTGGGTATGAGGAGTTTTATGGTCGTTCATTCTTAGTCGATGAATCTGTCTTAATTCCACGACCTGAAACAGAGGAATTGGTGCTTGGAACAATTAATCGACTACCTAAAATATTTACAAAGCAAACATTGAAGCTGGCTGATATCGGTACAGGTAGTGGAGCCATTGCTATTTCAATGAAGCTGGAATGTCCAGCATTAACGGTCATAGCTACCGATTTATCAGAAGCTGCACTAGCAACTGCTCAAAAAAATGCAAAGCAATTAGAGGCAGATATTGATTTTAGATTGGGAGATTTAGCTGCTCCACTTGCAGGAGAAAAATTTGATATTGTTTTATCGAACCCGCCGTATATTGCATTTGATGAGGCACAAGCAATGTCAAGCGTTGTGCTAGAGCATGAGCCGCATAGTGCCCTCTTTGCCGAGGAGGATGGTCTTATTTTATATAGAAAATTAGCCGAACAATTACCAGCTTATATGAATAGGCCAGCGTTGATTGGATTAGAAATCGGTTATACACAGGGAGAGAAAGTAGCTAAATTCTTCCAAGATAGTTTTCCACAGGCAACAGTTTCAGTAGAAAAAGATATTAATGGTAAACCTCGAATGATTTTTTGTGAGCTACATGTATAAAGTTTCTTGATCTTGCCAACAATGTTGAGCAAGGAGGGATTTTTATGTTAAACGAATACAAGATTATTAGATTACCTAAACAAAATATCTTTCTAGCTTTTGCTAGACTAGTATTAATTGCGATTGTTTTACAGTTATGTGTTTTATATATTCCAACATTAGTAGGTTTGGCGAAGGAATCTTCCAATGATGTGCAAGAAAAAGATTTTCGTATACGTGTTATTGCAAACAGTAATACAGCACAAGATCAGCTAGAGAAACAGCAGCTTGTTCAAGATTTGAAGCCATACTTTTTACAAGTTGGTACCGCTGGATTTGCTGGGAATGAGCAAATTCTTTTGTTAAAACAACAAATTGAAGCTGAACTGAGCGAAAATTATCCACAATTGGATACACAGGTTGTTGTTGGGGATAATTTATTCCCACCAAAAAGACAAGATGCTGTACTTTATCCTCAAAATGTCTATCAATCAATTGTTGTAAAAATTGGTGATGCACGCGGAGATAACTGGTGGTGCAGTATCTTCCCATCGATCTGTGAACCTGATAAAGAAGAGGTAAAAGAAGAAGTAGAAGTAGAAGTAGAAGAAAAAGAACAAGTTACATTCTTTATATGGGAATGGATTAAAGGACTTTTTGAATGAATTGTGCACAAATTCAGACAACTTATACACATTTTTTAATAAGTTATAAACAATATGTGGATAATTCAGTGAAAACGAATAATTGAAGGTAGGTATTAATCATGAAAACTGTTTGTAAGGTTGTGGACAGTAATGTGAATAGTCAGATTAATTATACACAAGCTGTGGATATCTTAAATGCAGGAGAGGTAGTGGCATTTCCCACAGAGACGGTTTATGGCTTAGGAGCGATTGCCACAAATGATCTGGCTGTTAAAAAGATATTTGAAGCAAAAGGTCGACCTTCAGATAATCCTTTAATTGTCCACGTTGGTACAAAAGAGGAAGTAGCGATCTATATCGACCATATTTCTGACATAGCTAAACAATGCATGGATTTATTTTGGCCAGGACCATTAACACTGGTGATGCCAGCGAAGCCAAATGTATTAGCTAAAAGTGTCACAGCTGGGTTATCAACAGTAGGCATTCGAATGCCTGATCATCCAGTAGCGCTTGCCTTACTACAACAGCTCCAAAAACCGCTTGCTGCACCGAGCGCTAATCGTAGTGGAAAGCCCAGTCCTACAGAAGCCGTTCATGTTTTAGATGATTTAGAAGGGTACATACCTTATATTTTAGATGGAGGTTCTACAGGCATTGGGCTTGAGTCTACTGTACTAGATGTGACACATGAACCTCCAGTAATTTTACGTCCAGGTGGCATTACGAAGGAAATGCTTGAGGCTAAGATTGGCCCCGTGATTCAACCAACTAAAATAGAACAGAAGCTAGACGCAACGCCTAAGGCACCGGGAATGAAATATACGCATTATGCACCAAATGCTCCCGTGTATTTAATAGACTGTGATGTTGAGAAAGTCAACGAAGCTGTTCTACATCTACAAAGACAAGGGCATAGTGTAGCACTACTGGCACCTGAGAACTTTGAGGGAATTAAAGTGGATTTTTACTTCTCTATTGGTGAAGCGGGAAGTAAAGAAGAAATGGGTGCGGCCTTATATAATGCACTTAGAGCATGTGATAAAACTACCGCTACCGTAATATTAGCAACAACTACTTCAATAGAAGGAGTAGGTGCAGCTATTATGAATAGACTTGAAAAAGCCTCTGGAGGTAAATGGTATTCATTATAATAGAATAATTATAGGCAAAAGACATTGAAGAACCACATGTTTTTTGTCTTTTTTTGTCTAATTATTATATGTTAAAAACGAAAAACAAATAGTAAACAGTTATGATAATAATGTATTTTCGAGCATAAAATGATAAAATATTAGGGAGTGAAGGAGTGCGTTCTTGCAGGGAATTCTTGCAGGTATATTAACGTCTGTTGATGTGATTGGTCTATATGTTTTGCTGCCAAATGTTAGATATCGATTATTTTTATCATTATGGACGGCTGCATTACATATGCTTTTTCCTTTATTAGGGTTTGAATTAGGAAGCTATTTAGTTCGATTTCTATTAGAATGGGGACAATGGATTTCAAGTATTTTATTATTTTGTATCGGTATGCATTTATTATTATTTTCTCACAGAGATGAAAAAGTAACGATTTCACCTGTACTTTTAGCAGTGACTGCAAGCCTAGACACCTTTTCAGTTAGTGTTTCTTTTGGTATGCTTAACTTAGAAAAAACGATTTTTATTATGAGTGCAGGCTTAAGTGCATTAATTTGTGCTTATGGGTCATTAGTTATAGCACGTAGGAGCCAAGTCTTTTTTGGCAATAAAATTCAAATCGTTGCCGGCATTATATTTATAATCATGAGTATTCTAGCTATTCAACAATAGATAAAATTGGAGAGTGATAAGTGTGAAAATATTATTTGTTTGTACAGGCAATACTTGTCGCAGTCCGATGGCAGAAGCTATTTTAAAACATAAACAAATAAACAATGTAGAAGTGCGTTCAGCTGGTATTTATGCGATGCCTAATGCACAAATGTCAGCACTTGCACAACAAGTGTTGAATGAAGCCCAAATGTCCCATCAACATTTTGCGACGCAATTATCCCAAGCTGAAATGGCATGGGCAGACTTAATTTTAACAATGACGACTGCTCACAAAGATACCGTCATTTCCAATTATCCAGAAGCTGAGCATAAGGTATTTACCTTGAAAGAGTATACAAATGAGGGCAGTTTAGAAAATGTAGTGGATCCTTATGGTGGTAATAGAGCAATTTATGAAGCAACATTTGCAGAATTAAAAGAACTGGTCAATCAATTAATACAAAAACTCGAAAAGAATTGAGGGGTCCTATGAAAAAACAATTTGGTTTACGCCTAAAGTTGGTGTTATTTGTTAGTGTTCTTGCACTAATCACCTACAGTGTCAGTTTTATATTCATTGAGTTTTTACAACCTACCTTCTTCCCTGACACAAATCGAAAAGTTTTTGAAGTGATTACGTATGCGTTAGGGATAACTTGGTCAGGGATATTAGCTGCCTTTTTAAGTGTAATCCTCATCAAGCCTTTACAGCAGCTTGAGCATTCAGCAACACTTGTGGCGGAAGGAAAAATAGGACAGGATGTACAAATGCCTAATACAAATGATGAGATTCGATCTGTGGCAGAGGCATTCCAACAAATGGTGTTAAATTTACGTCAAATGGTGGAAAGTATTGATCACAACTTCCAACAAACAAATCAATCGATTATCCAGCTTTCAGATGAAGCAGGAGTGGCAACTAGAAAGGCAGAAGGCATTGCGTCTACTGTAAAGCATATTTCTACAGGAGCAGAAGCATCTGCAACAGCTGTACAAGATACTGCTGAAGCGATTGAAGATGTAAGAACGCTTGCAACAGAGGTAAATAGTAGGGCAGAGGCATCAGCATCACAAACTAAAGAGATTCTACATAATTTATCGACAACAACAAAAGCCATTGAAACATTAGTGAATAGTATTCAACAAATTGCGACAGGTAATAATGAGGCATTAAAAAGCATTCATGCGCTAGAAGAGAATGCTGGACAGGTAGAACGAATAATTAGCTTAGTTGGTGACATTGCAGCACAAACCAATCTGTTGGCACTAAACGCCTCTATAGAAGCTGCTCGTGCTGGAGAACATGGAAAGGGCTTTGCAGTAGTAGCTGAAGAAGTTCGTGGTTTGGCTGATGAAAGTGCAAAAGCAGTGCAAGGAATTACTGCTTTAATTCAAACTATGCAGCAAAACGTAGAAGTAGTTGTGAAACAAATGAACGAACAAGTTGCCTTTGCAACAAAGGAGGCCGATCGAGTTTCTGAAACAACGACAGCAGTAGAAAATATGGCTTCTAATGTACATGAAATGGCAACATCAATTGTTGAGATTTCTTCTTTAATCGAACAGCAAATGCATAATATTGAAACGACAGCTCGACAGTCACAGGAAGTTGCTGCCATTGCGGAACAAACGTCAGCAGGTGCACAGGAAGTTCGTAGTGCAGCTGAAGAGCAAGCCTATGCAATTGAACAAGTCGAGCATCTAGCTCAAAGTTTGAAAAAGCAATCGGAAGCATTGCATAAAATGATCCAACAATTTGATAGACAAGCATAGTCCTGAAGGTTATACATAAATCCCATGAAAAATCGGATTTATGTATAACCTTTTTTATTAAAGGACAATTTATGTCCACTGTAAGTAAAAAGCTAAAAAAACTTCAGTAGATGGAATATTACAACAAAAGACCATTATCCGAACTTATTAACATGATATTCACATTATCCACAAAAAATAAGTTTAAAAGTGAATAATTTTGTGTTAACATACAATTAATGTTCGTCTTTCAGGAAAAATCAACGTAAAAACATAAGAAAAATCGTGTTATTCTTCAGAAAGAAGTGGTACACTAAGGTTGACTATAATTCGAAAAGAGGGAACCCAGTGAGAATAGCAATTTCTTCTGATCACGGAGGCAATAACTTACGTCGTGAGATTATGCAGCTATTAGATGAACTTCAAATTAGCTACGAAGATTTTGGTCCACAATCTTCGGATTCAGTAGACTATCCAGACTATGCAAAACCTGTATCTGAGGGTGTTGCTAACGGAGAATTTGATAAAGGCATTTTAATTTGTGGCACAGGAATTGGTATGTCCATTGCCGCTAATAAGGTCAAGGGCATACGTTGTGCATTAGTACATGATGTATTTAGTGCCAAGGCAACGCGTTGCCATAATGATTCAAATATTTTAGCAATGGGCGAACGTGTAATTGGCCCTGGCCTTGCACGTGAAATCGTACAAGCATGGCTAGAAACCGATTTTGAAGGTGGCCGCCATGTACGCCGTATTGAAAAAATTACTGAACTAGAGCAATAATAGTTTTGTTATTCCATATATGGCATTCGTATAGGATGTCATATATGGCATGATTTTAATGGATATAGATGAAGGAGCTGAGCTTAATGGTTGTAAAACAAATACGAACACATTTGACTCAGTTACTCAGTGAATTTGAAGAGCAAGTAACATTACGACCCCATACAATTTTTGTAGTAGGGTGCTCTACATCTGAAGTGATTGGTCAGAAAATTGGCACAGCGGGAGCATTGGAGATAGCAGAAGCCATTTTTGAGCCGTTACAAGAATTTGCAGCAAAGCATCATTTGCTTTTAGCATTCCAAGGTTGTGAGCATATAAATCGCGCCATTACTATGGAAGCATCAACAGCTGAAAAATTTGGCTATGATCCAGTAGCGGTTGTCCCAGTACGTACGGCAGGCGGCTCAATGTCAGCATATGCCTATACGCAATTTGATAATCCAGTGATTGTTGAAACAATACAGGCACATGCAGGTATTGATATTGGACAAACATTAATCGGTATGCATTTGAAAGCAGTAGCTGTACCTGTTCGAACATCGGTAAAAATGGTAGGAGAAGCTGTTGTGACGATTGCAACAACACGTCCTAAGCTAATTGGCGGAGAACGTGCAGTATATAAATAATTACCACCCTATTTAGTGGTAGAGATGAATAACGATACTTTAGGAGGCTTTTTCAAACATGGCATATGAAAAATTAGCAGTACAAGACAAAGCAGTACTAGATGGAATTCTTGCAGAAAAAACACGTCAGCAAGCAAATATTGAATTGATTGCATCAGAAAACTTTGTATCCGAAGCAGTGATGGAAGCGCAAGGATCAGTACTGACAAATAAATACGCTGAAGGTTATCCTGGTAAACGCTATTATGGTGGCTGTGAGCATGTAGACGTAGTAGAGGATATTGCACGTGATCGTGTAAAAGAACTCTTCGGAGCAGAATATGCGAATGTGCAACCACACTCAGGTGCACAAGCAAACATGGCTGTTTACCATACGATTCTAGAACCAGGTGACACAGTTCTGGGTATGAACCTTTCACATGGTGGTCACTTAACACATGGTTCTCCAGTAAACTTCTCTGGTATTCTATATAATTTTGTAGAGTATGGTGTAACACAAGATACACAAGTGATTGATTATGAAGATGTACGACAAAAGGCTTTAGAGCATAAACCGAAACTGATTGTTGCTGGTGCATCTGCTTATCCACGTGAAATTGACTTCTCTAAATTCCGTGAAATTGCAGACGAAGTCGGAGCCTATTTCATGGTGGATATGGCACACATTGCTGGACTTGTAGCTGCTGGCGAACATCAATCACCAGTGCCATATGCTGATTTTGTTACATCAACTACACATAAAACATTACGTGGACCACGTGGTGGATTAATTCTTGCTTCAAAAGAATGGGAGCAAAAACTAAATAAATCTGTATTCCCAGGCATTCAAGGTGGCCCATTAATGCATGTTATCGCTGCAAAAGCTGTAGCATTTGGAGAAGCTTTACAACCAGAATTTAAAGACTATGCAAAACAAATTAAAGCCAATGCAAAGGCTTTAGCAGAAGTATTAATTGCTGAGGGAGTTGAAATTGTTTCTGGTGGTACAGATAATCATTTATTACTGCTAAATGTTAAATCTCTTGGTTTAACTGGTAAAGTAGCAGAGCACGCACTAGATGAAGTGGGTATTACAACAAATAAAAATACAATCCCTTACGATACTGAATCTCCATTTGTCACTTCTGGAATTCGTATTGGTACTCCAGCGGTCACTTCTCGTGGCTTTAAGGAGGAAGATATGAAAGAAGTAGGAGCGATTATAGCAGCTGTTCTTAAAAACCCTGAAGATGAAACAGTTAAAGCAGATGCAAAAGATCGTGTGAAGGCATTAACTGATAAGCATCCACTATATGTATAATCAATAGAATAATAGCTGTGTTTAAAGTACAAAATTTACTTTAAATACAGCTTTTTATTTTGGAAATCGAGGATTAAACTGTAAAAAACATCTTTTTTCTAACAAAGTAGAATAATCCTCTTATTTTTGAATAAATTTACATAAAAACGGTATAAAGGGATATATTATAGAAGGCAGAGGACAGATAGTGTCCTAGAAAAGAAGTTTTTTTAATAAAAGTGAAAATTTAATTAAATTTTATGTACAATGGAAATGAGATGAAGTGATAGAAAAGGAGGGGTTGGATGGTCACTAAATCGTTAAACACAGATTATGATGTATTATTAAACAGCATTCGCAAATTAGGGAATAATTCGAAAGAAAGCTACGTTATTTTTGATGCAACGAAGCATCATTACATAGTAGAGTGTAATGATTCATTTTGTATGCTTACTAATGCTGCACGTTCACAAATCTTAAATACTGAGTATTTTTCATGGCTATCAATGGACGAAAAAAAGACAACCATTGAAATGATGAAAGAAAAAATACATAACGGCATAATGGTGCAGGCGAAGCTATATCATAATGGCATCGATAAACCTCCCTTTTGGGCAGAAATACAAGCATTACCTTTTTGCAATGAGGCAAATATAACGCAATTTGTTTTAGTATTTGTGAAGGATGTTACATATTATCATACGGAAGACTTCTTAATGCGTTTAGAAAATGATATGTATAGGGCGATTGAGAAGGAGTTTTCTTTTGAGCAAAAGATGAAGCTTATTTGTCAAGGACTCGATGAATTTTTTATGCCAAATATTGCAAGTATGGTGCTCATAAAAACAGAAGTAAACCAATTACAAGTTTTCATAGGAGGTAATCAAACAGAGAGCGTACCAAGATGTTGTGCAAACAATGATTTCTTTAAGAAGGTCATGCAATCAGAAACGTCTACTTTCATAGAGAATTTAGATGAAGTGAATATTCCTAAAGAACATAAGCAATATGCTTCGCTAGCTAAAAAGTCACATGGATGGTTTATCCCTATACGTAATCAACAGCGGCAAGTAATAGGTGTTTTTTCGATATTTAGCCAAAAAACACAAAGTGACCAAATGCTTAAAAATATGTTTCGAAAAATGGGTGCTCTTGTTGCATTGGCTTATTCATATGCAAGGACGCAGAAAAAAATTTGGGATTTAGCCTATACAGACATTACAACAGGTCTGCCTAATCGTCACAGCTTTGTTAATACGATTGAAAGGGAAGTCCAGCAGGGGCAAAGCGGCTTTATTAAAATATTAAAACCTAGTGAATTTCATCAAGTAGTTGAATTGTACGGTCGTGAAATTGGTGATGAACTTTTAAGACAACTTGCCAAACGTCTTGAGCAAGACAAGTCAGAAAGTAATGAGTATGTTGCTAGATTTACTAGCTCTAGTTTGATTATGACTACAATGTCACTTCATGAAGATTTGAATGATTATGAGATGAGAATAAAAGAAACGATTCGCCAGCCTTTTATCATAGGAGGAAAGCAAATCTATATTACATTAAAAACAGGAATTGCTTCATATAATGAAGACATAAATATTAATGATGCGATTCGTTTTGCAGATAATGCGTTATCCTTTGCAATCGATAGGCCAGGCACACATACAGAAATATTTACAACAGAGAAAAACGATGTGCTGGTACAGAAGATGACGATCTTAAATCATTTGTCAGAAGCCATCAAAAATAAAGAAATAACAGTCCACTTACAGCCTAAAGTAGATTTACGCAATGGGGAAATTCAAAGTATTGAAGCACTTGCGAGGTGGATTTCTCCAAAATTGGGCTTTGTTTCACCAGCACTCTTTATTCCAGTAGCAGAGAGTGCTGGTAAGGTGCGAGAAATTGATGTGCTTATTTTAGAGACGGTACTCTCATGGCTTTCAGAACGACAACGCCTGGGAAAGAAATTAGTGAAAATTGCTGTCAATATTTCGCCTGATCATTTTTACTACACGCATTTTGTTCAAGATACACTGAAACTTGTACGGAAGTATAATATTGACCCTAGCTATATTATCTTAGAGGTGACAGAAAATATTGGTTTAGTAGATTTTCAATCAGCCTATAAGATCATTCAAGAGCTAAAGAGCTATGGCTTTAAAACATCCGTAGATGATTTTGGAACAGGTTTTTCTTCATTAAGCTATTTGCAACAGCTACCGTTTGCTGAACTAAAGATTGATCGAAGCTTCATCAATGCTATTGAAGATCCAGCAACTCTGGCTATTGTTCGCTCTATCATTCAGTTAGCATTAAATTTAGGAATGATTTCAGTGGCAGAGGGCATAGAGACAGAGGAACAGGTTGAGATTCTACGTGCGCTAGGATGCACAGTAGGACAAGGATATTTCTATTTCAAGCCAATGCCAATTGAACAATTAGATATAATTCTTGATCAATAACTTAGTTTTGACAAAAGAATAGATGATAAAGGGAGTTGTCCTAAATTTATTTTTGAGGCAACTCCTTTTTTCTGTTATACTAGTTGAGATAAAAATGAATCCGAACGGTGAGGAGAGAATCCCTTTGAGCAAAGTCTATGTATTTGATCATCCACTAATCCAACACAAATTAACTTATATTCGCGACAAGAATACAGGAACAAAAGAATTTCGTGAGCTAGTAGACGAAGTGGCAACACTCATGGCATTTGAAATTACACGTGATATGCCAGTAGAGGAAATTGAAATTGAAACACCTGTAACAATTGCAAAAACAAAAGTACTTTCTGGTAAAAAACTTGCAATCGTACCGATTTTACGTGCAGGTATCGGTATGGTAGATGGCGTATTAAAGCTTATCCCTGCTGCAAAAGTTGGTCATATTGGTCTTTACCGTGATCCAGAAACATTAAAACCAGTTGAATATTACGCAAAACTTCCTGCAGATGTTGAAGAACGTGATTTCATCATTGTAGATCCAATGCTTGCAACTGGTGGTTCTGCAGTGGAGGCAATTCATTCACTGAAAAAACGTGGAGCTAAAAACATTAAATTCATGTGCTTAATCGCTGCACCAGAGGGTGTGAAAGCTATTCAAGAAGAACATTCGGATGTAGATATTTATATTGCTGCTCTTGATGAAAAATTAAATGACCATGGTTATATTGTACCGGGCTTAGGTGATGCTGGAGACCGTCTATTCGGTACAAAATAAAAATCCATACATGAAATTTCCTCATTTAGGAAACTAATAACTTGTGAAAGCGTCCTTCAAATTGAAGGGCGTTTCATAGTATGTGTAGGTAAGTAATCCTTCATCAACAGGAGATTGGTCTTACCATACAATAACAAAAAGGACGGTGCAGATCGTTTTGACAAAAAAATGGAAAGTAATGACGATTTTTGGTACAAGACCAGAAGCAATTAAAATGGCTCCTCTTGTTTTGGAGTTACAAAAGTATCCTAAGCAAATAGAATCTATTGTAACTGTAACAGCACAGCATCGCCAAATGCTCGATCAAGTATTAGAAACGTTTAGTATTACACCAAACTATGACTTAAATATAATGAAGGATCGCCAAACATTAATTGATGTAACGACAAACGCATTACAGGGTTTAGATCAAGTAATGAAGGAAGCACAACCAGATATCGTTTTGGTACATGGTGATACAGCAACGACTTTCATTGCAAGTCTCGCTGCGTTCTATAACCAAATCGCTATAGGCCATGTAGAAGCTGGACTTCGAACATGGAACAAATATTCACCATATCCAGAGGAGATGAATCGCCAACTAACAGGTGTGATGGCAGATTTACATTTTGCGCCAACTGAAGTATCTAAAAAGAATCTTTTAGATGAGAATAAAAATCCAGCGACGATTTTTGTTACAGGTAATACAGCAATAGACGCATTAGCAACAACAGTCAGTGAACACTACACACATCCTGTTTTAGATAAAATCGGGAAAGATCGCATGATTTTATTAACAGCACATCGTCGTGAAAATCTTGGTGAACCAATGCGCCATATGTTTAAAGCGATTACTAGAATACTCGCAGAACATGAGGATGTTCAAGTTGTTTATCCTGTTCATATGAATCCGGCTGTAAGAGAAATTGCTAATGAAATTTTAGGGAATAATAAACGAGTGCATTTAATTGAGCCTCTTGAAGTATTTGATTTCCATAACTTTGCGGCTAATTCCTATATGATCTTAACGGATTCAGGCGGTGTACAAGAAGAGGCACCTTCATTAGGAAAGCCAGTGCTTGTTCTTAGAGATACGACAGAACGTCCAGAGGGAATTGCAGCAGGAACATTAAAGCTAGCAGGAACAGAAGAGGAAACAATTTACGCCTTAGCAAAGGAATTACTAACAGATAATAATGCCTATGAAGCAATGGCTAAAGCATCAAATCCATATGGGGATGGACATGCATCTAAGCGTATTGTTGAAGCATTGCTAGGATTTTTACAAAAAACTAATTAATATACTATATTTTATATTAAAAATAAGTCTAATGTACCTGTTGAAATGGGTAAGCTAATTTACGAGCATAATCTTGTCGTAAATTAGCTTTTTTAATGCGTGAGAAGGTTGAGAAATTTTGAAACTATGAAATTTCATACACAAATTTGTCAACAATTTGACAAGAGTATAGAGGCTGTGAAGTTTTTCTCCTTTACCAATTGACTTCAAATATCACCTATTGTATGCTTACAAAGGGTAAGAATGATAAGGGTTTCTGTTCATAAATAGGACGTTGAAACACTTGTTATATCAACTTTCTACTAAATTGACAGTTCAAAATAAGACTGTCGATTTGCAACGTTTTGTGCGTTTCGGTTTTTACCGAGTCGGTAAGGGGTGTAAGTTATTTTTTGGGCATTTACACCTGTAATTGAAATGACTCTCCCATTACTATTCCGCTGTGAGTAGTGCTTTTCACTGCTCTTTTCTGATTTCACATAGTGGTCAGCAAACGTTTTCATTACTCGAAAAAATGATTCAGGAGATTACAACCAATGCTAGATTTGCATCACATTTTTGCTGTGCAGAAGAGGGCGTTATTTTTTTTGCTTGCACTCTGCGCATTAGGCTGGGGATTTACCCCCTATCAAACTGTTTTTGCGGGCATCGCAGTCGGTGCATTCTTTGGTACGTATAATTTTTGGATTTTAGTTCGACGTATGGAGAAGTTTGACAGATCCATTAGTGAAGGGAAGAAAATAGGCTCACTTGGTACAGCGCTTCGCTTTGGATCAGGTGTTGCGGCAGTCGCAATAGCCATTTCGTTGCCAAACTATTTTCACTTAATTAGCACGGTTATAGGGCTAATGATTCCGTACGTTTTTCTCTTTGTCGAGAGAATTGTGTCACATGTAAGGAACCGCTAATGTGCTTTAAATTAGAAAGAGAGGTGAAAAATAACAATGAATCATGAAGCTCCGTTACTAGAAGTCGGTTTTTTAACATTTAACTTATCAACAGTTATGATGTTACTAGTTGCAGCAATTATCGTATTTTTAATTGCCTTTATTTCAACTAGAAGCCTAAAGTTAAAACCTACTGGTATGCAAAACTTTATGGAATGGATTATGGATTTCGTTAAGAATATCATTAAAAGCAACATGGATTGGAAAACTGGTGGTCGATTCCACGTTCTAGGCATCACACTAATTATGTTTATCGCAGTATCTAACTTACTAGGTCTTCCTTTCTCAATTGTCTATGGGCATGAGCTATGGTGGAAATCACCAACAGCTGACCCTACAGTAACGATGACATTAGCAGCAATGATATTAGTCTTAACGCATTTCTATGGTGTAAAAATGAAGGGTACAGGTCATTATGTTGGTACATTCTTCAAACCAATGTCATTCATGTTCCCACTTAAAATAGTAGAAGAATTTGCAAACACATTAACATTAGGTTTACGTCTTTACGGTAACATTTATGCGGGTGAGATTTTACTTGGCTTACTTGCAGGTTTAGCATCATCAGGTGCTGTGGGATTCATCGGGGCAATCGTTCCTATGATGGCATGGCAAGGTTTCTCAATTTTCATCGGCTTTATCCAAGCCTTTATCTTCACAATGTTAACAATGGTTTACATGGCTCATAAAGTGAGCGATGACCATTAATATAAAGCATATACCCTATGCTTGAACAACAAAAACAAACAATTCCAAGGAGGAAATTTTCAAATGACAGGTTCATTAGGTTTATTAGCAGCAGCAATCGCAATCGGTTTAGGTGCACTTGGTGCAGGTATTGGTAACGGTCTTATCGTATCAAAAACAGTAGAAGGTATCGCTCGTCAACCAGAAGCTCGTGGCGTTCTTCAAACTACAATGTTCATCGGGGTTGCATTAGTTGAGGCCCTACCGATCATCGCAGTAGTAGTAGCATTCATCGTAATGAACAAATAATTCAGTTGAACACTGAATTTTACTAGTGGCGAAGCAGGATTCTCCAGATGAAACTTCGCCCTTCATTTTGGAACTGATAAAAGCTATGTGTAAATATAGCTTTTTAAAATAGGTAGTTTTTTAGTCACTAAATTATGTTGAAGTTAAAGCTCTTGAAGGGAGTGAAACAATCGTGTTTTTAGATAATCTTGTACTAGGTGCAGGCGGTGCTTCGTTAAATAGTGGAGATATCATCGCAACATTAGTTATTTTCATCGTATTAATGTTACTACTTAAGAAATTCGCTTGGGGTCCACTTATGGGCATTATGCAACAACGTGAAGAATTAGTAGCGAGTGAAATCGAAGCAGCTGAAAAAGCGCGCAAAGAATCGCACCAATTTTTAGAAGAACAAAAGAGCCTTCTTAAGGAAGCTCGTACAGAAGCACAATCGATTGTTGAGGGCGCTAAGAAGCAAGGCGAATTACAAAAAGAAGAAATTCTTACTGTAGCTCGTAATGAAGCAAATCGCTTAAAAGAATCGGCTTTACGTGAAATTGAGTCTGAAAAAGAAAAAGCTATTGCAGCTGTACGTGATGAAGTCGTTTCATTATCTGTACTTGCAGCATCTAAAGTCCTTAGCAAAGAGATTTCTGAGGCAGACAACCGTGCTCTAATTGAAGAGACGATTGCGAAGGCAGGGGAAGCTCGATGAGTAATTCAACTGTAGCAAAACGTTACGCTCAAGCGCTTTTTGAATTGGCGCAACAAAAAAATATTCTTACTGAAGTTGGAGCAGACTTAAGTGAACTAACAAAAGTAGTAAAAGAATCTCCTGATTTTTTAACGCTTTTAAATGCACCTAAGTTCTCCGTTGAACGAAAAAAACAAATGGTAGCTGATATCTTTAACGGTGCAACACCAGAAGTTTTACACACTGTTCAACTTCTAGTTGAGAAAAAACGTGTAAACGAGATGACACAAATTGCTAAGGCATATGCTGAACTTGCTGCGCAAGCACAAGGCACTGCAGATGCAACAGTATTTTCAACACGTGCACTTTCTGCAGAAGAAAGCGCTAATATTTCAGCAGCGTTCGCGAAACTTGTTGGAAAACAATCATTAAATATTACAAACGAAGTTGATCCATCTTTACTTGGTGGTATTCGTGTTCAAATCGGTAACCATATTTATGATAGCTCAGTAGCAAACAAACTAGAGCGTCTAAAACGTGAATTAATCGGTTAATAATTTAGAAATGTGAGAGGTGACATACATGGGCATCAAGGCTGAAGAAATCAGCAGTCTGATTAAACAACAGATTGAGAATTATGAATCTGAACTTAAAGTAAGCGAAGTTGGTACAGTTATCCGTATTGGTGACGGTATTGCTCTTGCTCATGGCCTCGACAACGCCATGGCTGGAGAACTACTAGAGTTCTCTAATGGTGTTATGGGTATGGCTCAAAACCTAGAAGAAGGTAACGTTGGTATCGTAATCTTAGGTCCATACACTGACATCAAAGAAGGCGATGAAGTTCGTCGTACAGGTCGTATCATGGAAGTACCAGTTGGTGAAGAACTAATTGGTCGTGTTGTAAACCCACTTGGACAACCAGTGGATGGACAAGGTCCAATCAACACTACAAAATCTCGTCCAATCGAAAGTCCAGCTTTCGGTGTAATGGCTCGTAAATCAGTACACGAACCACTACAAACTGGTATTAAAGCGATTGACGCATTAGTGCCAATCGGTCGTGGTCAACGTGAGTTAATCATCGGTGACCGTCAAACTGGTAAAACATCTGTAGCTATCGATACAATTCTTAACCAAAATGACCAAAACATGATTTGTATCTACGTAGCAATCGGTCAAAAAGAATCTACTGTACGTGGTGTTGTAGAAACTCTTCGTAAACATGGCGCTTTAGATTACACAATCGTTGTGACAGCTTCTGCTTCTCAACCAGCTCCATTATTATTCTTAGCACCATTTGCAGGTGTATCTATGGCTGAAGAATTCATGTTACAAGGTAAACACGTATTAATCGTGTATGATGATCTTTCTAAACAAGCATCAGCTTACCGTGAACTTTCACTTCTTCTTCGCCGTCCTCCAGGTCGTGAAGCATATCCTGGTGACGTTTTCTACTTACACAGCCGCTTACTTGAACGTGCTGCGAAGTTAAATGAAACATATCAAAATGGTTCAATTACAGCTCTTCCATTCGTTGAGACACAAGCTGGGGATATCTCTGCATACATCCCAACTAACGTAATCTCAATCACTGATGGACAAATCTTCTTACAATCTGACTTATTCAACTCAGGTGTACGTCCAGCGATTAACGCCGGTCTTTCTGTATCACGTGTAGGTGGATCTGCTCAAATTAAAGCGATGAAAAAAGTTGCGGGTACACTACGTCTTGACTTAGCTGCATTCCGTGAGCTTGAATCATTTGCTCAATTTGGTTCAGATTTAGATAAAGTAACACTTGCTAAACTTGAGCGTGGTAAACGTACGGTTGAAGTTCTTAAACAAGACCTTAACAAACCACTAAAAGTTGAAAAACAAGTTGCAATCCTTTACGCATTAACTAAAGGTCACTTAGATGATATTCCAGTACAAGATATCGTTCGCTTCGAATCAGAATTCTTAAGCTGGTTAGATTCAAACCACACAAACGTTTTAGATCATGTTCGTACTACTAAAGAGCTTGCTCCTGATGCGGATTATGAAGCAGCAATCAATGCATTCAAAAAAACTTTCGCTAAATCAGAATAAGTCTTAGCTAGTCACTTGATTAAAAAACAGAAGGTGGTGAAATACCAGTGGTAAACTTACGCGAAATTAAAGGTCGTATTACTTCAACAAAGAGTACGAAGCAAATTACAAAAGCAATGCAGATGGTTTCTTCTTCTAAGTTACGTCGTGCAGAGCAAAATGCTAAAGCTTACGTTCCTTACATGGAAAAAATTCAGGACGTAGTAGGCGCGATCGCTTCAGGGACAAAAGACAGCGGACATCCAATGTTAACTGCTCGTCCTGTTAAGAAAACGGCTTACTTAGTCATTGGTTCTGACCGTGGTCTTGCAGGTGCTTACAATTCAAGTATCCTGCGTCAAGTACAACGTACGATTAACGAGCGTCATAAATCAAAAGACGAATACGTTATCTTAGCAGTAGGTCGTGTAGTTCGTGACTACTTTGTGAAACGTGATCATAATGTCATCAGTAATGTTGTCGGTCTACCTGACCAACCAACTTTTGCTGATATTAAAGAAATCGCTCGTAATGCTGTTGGTATGTTCATTGATGGTACGTATGACGAACTTTATATGTACTATAATCACTTTGTCAGCGCTATTGCTAGCGAAGTGACAGAGAAAAAACTTCTTCCATTAACAGATATTGCCCCTGCAAGCGGTACTGCTTCTTATGAATTCGAGCCATCTGGCGAAGCAATTCTAGAAGTGTTACTTCCACAATATGCGGAAAGCTTAGTTTATGGCGCATTATTAGATGGAAAAGCAAGTGAACATGCTTCTCGTATGACGGCTATGAAAAATGCAACAGATAACGCAACTGATCTTATTTCAGACCTTTCTTTGCAATATAACCGTGCACGTCAAGCGGCGATTACACAAGAAATTACAGAAATCGTTGGTGGAGCTGCAGCCTTAGAATAGGCAAGCAGCTTCCCAATGTCGTATAAGAATACGATAGGAGGGTACACAGTAATGAATAAAGGACATGTTATTCAAGTAATGGGTCCAGTTGTTGACGTTAAATTCGACAATGGCCAATTACCAGCAATCTATAACGCTTTAACAGTTAAGATTGAACGTCCTAATGAAGAACCAACAATTCTTGCATTAGAAGTTGCGCTTCATTTAGGTGATGATTCTGTTCGTACAATTGCGATGTCATCTACTGATGGCTTACAACGTGGAGCAGAAGTAACAGACTTAGGAAAAGCTATCTCAGTACCAGTTGGTGAAGTTACACTAGGTCGTGTATTCAACGTACTTGGAGAAGTAATTGACTTAGGTGAAGAGATTCCAGCAGACGCACGTCGTGATTCAATTCACCGTGAAGCACCAACTTTCGAGAATCTTTCAACTACAGTTGAAATTCTTGAAACAGGTATCAAAGTAGTAGACTTACTTGCACCATATATCAAAGGTGGTAAAATCGGTCTATTCGGTGGTGCCGGTGTAGGTAAAACTGTATTAATCCAAGAATTAATCAACAATATCGCACAAGAGCACTCTGGTATCTCTGTATTCGCTGGTGTAGGTGAGCGTACTCGTGAAGGGAACGACTTATTCTTCGAAATGAGCGATTCAGGCGTTATCAAGCAAACAGCGATGGTATTCGGTCAAATGAACGAGCCACCTGGTGCACGTATGCGTGTTGCTTTAACTGGTCTTACAATGGCGGAATACTTCCGTGATGAGCAAGGTCAAGACGTACTTTTATTCATCGACAATATCTTCCGTTTCACACAAGCAGGTTCTGAGGTTTCTGCCCTATTAGGTCGTATGCCTTCTGCGGTAGGTTACCAACCAACACTTGCAACTGAAATGGGTAAACTACAAGAGCGTATCACATCTACGAACAAAGGATCTGTAACTTCTATTCAAGCGATTTATGTACCAGCCGATGACTATACTGACCCGGCTCCAGCTACAACTTTCGCTCACTTAGATGCAACAACTAACCTTGAGCGTAAATTATCTGAAATGGGTATCTACCCTGCGGTTGACCCATTAGCTTCGACTTCTCGTGCATTATCACCTGAAATCGTAGGCGCTGAGCACTACGCAATTGCTACTGGTGTACAACGTACAATCCAACGTTACCGTGAATTACAAGATATCATTGCAATCTTAGGTATGGATGAATTATCTGATGAAGATAAACAAACAGTAGAACGTGCTCGTCGTATTCAATTCTTCTTATCACAAAACTTCCACGTAGCGGAACAATTCACTGGTCAAAAAGGTTCTTATGTACCTGTAAAAGAAACTGTTCGTTCATTCAAGGAAATCCTTGATGGCAAATGGGATCACCTACCAGAAGATGCTTTCCGTCTAGTTGGTTCAATTGATGAAGTAGTTGAAAAAGCGAAAAGCATGGGCGTAGAGGTTTAATACTAGGGACGAGGAGGAAAAAATATGAAGACAGTTCTAGTCAATATTGTCACTCCCGACGGCCCAGTATACGATTCTGAAGTATCAATGGTAATCGCTAAAACAACTTCAGGAGAAATCGGTGTTCTTGCAGGCCATATTCCAATGGTGGCTCCACTTGCAATTGGTGCAGTGAAGCTTAAAAAAGAAAACGGTTCGACTGATATTGTTGCTGTAAGCGGTGGTTTCATTGAAGTTCGTCCAGAAAAAATCTCAATTTTAGCGCCGTCTGCTGAAATTGCTGAAAACATCGATGTTCAACGTGCTAAAGAAGCCGTTAAACGTGCTGAAGGACGTCTTCAAAGTAAACAAGACAACATTGATTTCAAACGTGCTGACCTAGCATTAAAACGTGCGTTGAATCGTATCAACGTTCATGAGGGTAATATCTAATTCATTTTTAACGGGCAGATATCGCATCTGCCCGTTTTTTAAGGTGAACAAACATATTGAAGGAGAAATGGAGGATGCTATATGGAGATATATGAAGCAATTGGACAAGAAGCTTTATTGGGTATTTTATCCCACCTATTTTTTATTGCTATTACTTTTTATGCTTTACAAGCTTTTATGATCGAAAAACTCTTTAAAAAGAATCGAGTTTTTCAAATTCAACTCATTTATATTTTACTTAGTATTGCGATAGGCTCAGCAGTATCTAATTTCTTTCTTCAAATATCTAGTTGGTCAGGTAAACTTCCTTATTTATTTTAAAAGAATTCGTTTCTTTCTTTCATAAATTTATAGGTCTACATACTTCAAAGGACTTTATAATACCATTTGTGTGGCCCTTTGAACTATGTAAAAAGACGCTAATACATTAAATTCTTATGAATTTTACGCTATTAGCTATCAAGATACCCATTGATAAATGTACGATAATAGGTACCTTCCACTTCATTTTTTATAGAAAAAAGTGAAAAGTTGTTTTTTATTCATATATCTTTGGGTATGTATTAGAAGCGAACGGGTTATTGGTCATTCACAAAAAAAATTTAGCAGCGTACAATAAATAAATAGCAAAAAATCTAATAATGGCTTAAAATAGTGATTTGGACGCTTGAACGAGCGTTAGAAAAGTTGTACTATAGAGTTGTTTGTTTACTGATTATGACATTATACTTCTTTATTAAAATAAAAATTTGGTAGGTTAATAGATTGAATTCGGAGGGACATAGGGTGGATAAAATAATAGTGACTGGCGGCCAAAAACTACAGGGAAAAGTACGTGTAGAGGGCGCAAAAAATGCAGTGTTACCAATCCTTGCAGCAGCTTTACTTGCTTCAAAAGGAGAAAATGTAATTAAAGAAGTCCCTAATTTAGCAGACGTCTTTACAATAAATGAAGTACTTAAAAGTTTAAACGCAGCAGTTACATATATACCTGAAGATAATGCCGTATATATAGATGCAACAAAAGAACTTTCAAGTGAAGCTCAATTTGAATTTGTTAGTAAAATGCGTGCATCTATTTTAGTAATGGGATCTCTACTTGCTCGTAATGGCTATGCTCGTGTAGCACTTCCTGGAGGCTGTGCAATTGGATCACGTCCGATTGAATTACACTTAAAAGGCTTTGAAGCAATGGGTGCAAAAATTTCATTTGGCCATGGCTATGTTGAGGCGAAGACAGAGGGTCGCTTAAAAGGGGCTAATGTGTATTTGGATTTCCCAAGTGTTGGGGCAACTGAAAATATTATGACAGCGGCATCTTTAGCTGAGGGGACAACTGTAATTGAAAATGCAGCGAAAGAGCCTGAAATCGTGGATCTTGCAAACTTTATTAATAGTATGGGTGGCCGTGTAATTGGTGCGGGGACAAATACGATTCGTATCGAAGGAGTCGATACATTATATGGTGTAGAGCATCATATTATTCCTGACCGTATTGAAGCTGGTACATTTATGGTAGCAGCAGCTATTACGAGAGGAGATGTGGTGATTGAAAACGCAGTTCCTGAGCATATGACTGCTTTAATAGCTAAAATGCGTGAGATGGGCGTAGAAATTACTGAGTTGGATGAAGGAATCCGTGTACGAGTTCCTCAAACACTAAAAGCAGTTGATATCAAAACAATGCCTCATCCTGGTTTCCCAACAGATATGCAATCACAAATGATGGCGTTAATGCTTACTGCTGAAGGTACGAGTATTATTACAGAAACGGTATTCGAAAACCGTTTTATGCATGTTGAGGAGTTCCGTCGCATGAATGCTGGTGCTAAAATAGAGGGACGTTCTGTGTTTATCGAGGGGCCTGTGGATCTTCAGGGAGCTGAGGTAATGGCAACGGATTTACGAGCTGCGGCTGCATTAATTTTAGCGGGTCTTGTATCAGAAGGAATGACACGTGTCACAAAACTTCATCATTTAGATCGTGGTTATGTTGATTTCCATGGAAAATTAGCATCTCTTGGTGCTAATATTGAACGTATTACAGAAGAAGTAGTGACAATTGAAGATGTAACAGTTGAATTGCCTACAAACTAAATAGATTGTAAAACCCTTTGCTTTTTGTGCAGAGGGTTTTTGTTTTCTCATAACTACAAGAAATCTAGCATATTATTTCTTATGAAAAAATGGATGATTAGTATAGGTGTCATTTGCTTGATTGGGGCATTATATATGCTTCCTATAGTAGGGTTCAGTGAAAGACAAGAGGCTATCATACCTCAAGCTAGTGATAAGAATGCTTGTGAAATATTTATAGAAGTGGAGGGGCAAGAAGAAAAAATCCCTTTGGAAACGTATATTACAGGGGTAGTTGCTGCAGAAATGCCCGTTTCTTTTAAAAAAGAGGCACTGAAGGCACAAGCTATTGCAGCCCGCACATATGCGTTGAAAACGACAAATTACGGTAAAATTGCGATTGCTCCAACTGTGGCAAAGCAAGTCTTCTATGATGAAGAACAAAGAAAGGCGAATTGGGCTAGCAATTTCCTGGGAAATGAAAAGAAAATTGTCGAAGCTATCAATGAAACAAAAGGACAAGTTATTCTTTATAATAATGAATTGATTACAGCCATGTTTCATTCAACAAGCAATGGTAAAACAGAAAGTGCTTATGGATATGGTGGAAATGATATTCCATATTTGCAAAGTGTTACAAGTATATCTGATCAAACATCTCCTAAGTTTGAGGCTGAGCAAGAATGGACATTATCTCAATGGAATAAGCTCTGGCCTATACAATGGCAACCTAGTGATTTTAACCGTATCCAGTTATTTTATAATGATTCTGGGCGAGTAGAACGTTTACAGCTAGGGAATAACGTCTGGACAGGGAGAGAGGTAAGAACGCTCCTTGGTATTCCATCAACTGATTTCACAATCATCTTTAATGCCAATAAAAGAAAGGTTCATGTGAAAACCCAAGGCTATGGGCATGGAGTGGGCATGAGTCAGTATGGAGCTGAGGCAATGGCAAATGAAGGGAAAACAGCTGCCGAAATTTTACACTATTATTATCAAGATATTGAAATAAAAAAAATAGATGCATGTTTAAAATAACTTCTAGTTGTTCACACTGCAACTAGAGGTGATGAAAATGAGAGAGGATAAAAATAATAAAGCTTCTCAAAACCAAGATCCAAATCAAAAGGAAAATGGCCAATTACAAAAGAAACCGTGGTTTTGGCCAGTAGTTTACACAGGTGGTGCACTTGTTCTAGCAGGATTGTTATTTGGTTACAATAGTCTCGTATCAAAAGTAGAAGAGGCTCCTTTACCAGATTTAGCTGAAGTAGATCCAGGTCCTGTAGTGGAAACTAATGCACGAACTGAAAACATGAAGTATCCATTCAAAGAAGAGAATTTTAGTAAAGTACAAGTCTTACAAGAATTTTACGAGTTAGAGGCAAATGAAGAGTCTCGTGAAAATGCACTAATGGTATTTAATCAAACATTTACTACATCTTCTGGAATCTCTATTGCTATGAATGGTGAAGAGTTTGAAGTACTAGCTGCTATGAGTGGTAAAGTACTAGAGGTAAAACTAGACGCATTTACAGGCAATAAGATCGTGATCGAGCATCCAAATGGTATGCAGACACATTATAGCTCTGTGAAGGATATCGCTGTTAAAGAAGGCGATGAGGTTACACAAGGTCAAGCATTAGGAAAAGCGACAGACAACGAGTGGAATCAAGCGGCTGGCGTCCACATGCATTTCGAAATTCTTGAAAACGGAAAATATATCAATCCGAAAAAATTACTAGCTTTTTAATGAGAAAAGCTAGTAACGCATAAAAAGTCAGCATTTTATCAAGAAAATGCAAAACGTGTTCTGAATAGCTTTGTCCTAACATAAGGTGAAGAAATGCGCAAATGTGCATCTGATTGCCAAAGCATTTTGTGAAATTGTGTGGAAAGGACGAAGAACGTGCATGAGCACATTCGGAAGCGCTGCATACGCCTCGGTGAATTACTGATTGAGACGCGTGAGACTGTGCGTGTCCTCGCGAAAATGACTGGTTATTCAAAAAGTACGGTGCACAAGGATTTAACAGAGCGATTACCAACAATTCATGAAGGATTAGCTGACCAAGTGAAAGAAATACTCGCCTACCATAAGGCCGTACGTCATATTCGCGGAGGAGAAGCAACGAAAAACAAGTGGAAAGAAAGAGCGAGTCAAGAATGATTCGTTCTTTTTTGTTGTGTTGGACAAGCATAAGTGGTGATTTTCTAAGGAATAGTAATTCTATATTATAGCCGTTCACTGCCTAAAAAGAAAACAGTCTTATTCACTAAATTTAGGTGAAATTACCAATAGAATATGATAAAATATTCTAGATAAAGAGATAAAATGAACGTTATGTAGTTGGAACTGGCGGGAAGGAGAAATTATAAAATGTTTTCGAAAGATATTGGCATTGACTTAGGGACTGCGAACGTATTAATCCACGTTAAAGGAAAAGGGATTGTCCTCAATGAACCATCTGTTGTGGCGATCGATAAAAAGACAAATAAAGTATTAGCGGTAGGGGAAGAAGCCCGCCAAATGGTAGGGAGAACGCCAGGTAATATCACAGCTATTCGTCCACTAAGAGACGGAGTCATTGCAGATTTTGATGTGACAGAGGCGATGTTAAGACATTTCATCAATAAATTAAACGTAAAAGGATTTTTGGCGAAGCCACGCATATTAATTTGTTGTCCAACGAATATTACGAGTGTTGAACAAAAGGCAATTCGTGAAGCTGCTGAAAAATCCGGCGGTAAAAAGGTATATTTAGAGGAAGAGCCAAAAGTAGCAGCAATAGGTGCTGGAATGGATATCTTCCAACCAAGTGGAAATATGGTAGTCGATATCGGGGGCGGAACAACAGATATCGCAGTTTTATCAATGGGTGATATCGTAACAAGTGAATCCATTAAAGTAGCAGGCGATGTGTTTGATAACGATATTTTGCAATATATTAAAAAAGAATATAAATTGCTGATTGGTGAACGTACTGCAGAGGCAATCAAAATGACAATAGGTACAGTTTTCAAAGGTAGTCGCAATGATACAATGGATATTCGTGGCCGTGATATGGTAACAGGTTTACCACGTACAATTACAATTGAGTCTGAAGAAATTGAACGTGCACTACATGAATCAGTAGCCATGATAGTCCAGTCAGCTAAAAATGTCTTAGAAAAAACACCACCTGAACTATCAGCCGATATCATTGATCGTGGAGTGATTATAACTGGTGGCGGGGCATTGTTACATGGAATGGACCAGCTATTAATAGAAGAGTTAAAGGTACCGGTTTTCATTGCAGAGAGACCTATGGATTGTGTAGCCATTGGTACAGGTATCATGCTTGAAAATATTGATCGTGTGCCAGCATCCTTATAAAAATAAAATGAGGTGATTTCTTTGTTTAAAGGATTTTATACAGTTGCAACAGGTATGATCACGCAACAAAGAAGAACAGAATTACTTACCAATAATTTATCAAATGCAAATACACCAGGATTTAAGGCAGATCAATCTACGATTCGCTCATTTCCAGATATGCTAATGTCTAGCATTGGAAAAACAAATGCTCCTGCTCACCAACAAGCTGGCGCTGAATATATGAGTCAAGTAGGAGCTTTAAATACAGGGACATATTTACAAGAAACATTGCCAAATTACATACAAGGCCAAATCTATAACACTGATTTTACAACAGATATGGCATTGATTAATGGAAACTTACCACAAAATGAAGATGGGGTTATGGGTTCAATTTTCTTCCGACTAGAACATCCTGCTGGTGGTGAGGCTTACACACGTAATGGTAATTTCACGTTAGATGGGCAAGGCTATTTAGTTAACGGTCAAGGATTATATGTACTAAATGATGCTGGGCAACGTATCCAGCTACCAAATGATGATTTCCGATTAGATGAAAGTGGCGCTATCTTTGTAAATAATCAGCAAGTGGCTCGTGTTGGTGTATCATTTGCCGCAAACCCGAACATGCTACAAAAACAAGATAATGGTCTTATTCGTACAGAAAATGGTGAGAACTTGCCAACAGCTTATGGAGCGAATGGAGTTTCCTTTACACTACGCCAAAACTTTTTAGAAGGGTCAAACGTAGATTCTAGTCGCACCATGACAGATTTAATGACGGCCTACCGTGCATTTGAAGCAAATCAAAAAGTATTACAAGCTTATGATCGTAGCATGGAAAAGGCTGTGAATGAAATCGGAAAAATTTAATGGGCGAACAGGAGGCTTTTATCAATGCTACGTACAATGATTACAGCTACAAACACAATGGGGCAATTGCAAAACAAACTGGATACAATTAGTAATAACATTGCTAACAGTAATACAACGGGCTATAAAACAAAAGAAGCATCCTTTAATGAATTACTTTATCAGCAATTTAATAATGATAAGCAGGATCGAGCAGAACGTCAAACGCCTGTTGGTATTCGCTATGGATCTGGTGCAATGGTTGGGCAAATTAAATCCAATGAAAAGCAAGGTTCATTACAAACAACTAATCGTGATTTAGACTTAGCTTTCACAAAAGCAAAACAATATTTCAATATTTTGATGCCAGATGGTGAAAATGGAACTAAAACAGTGTATACTCGACAAGGTGACTTTTATTTATCTCCATTGAATAATGGAACAGCTATGCTTGTAACAGCAGAGGGTTATCCAGTAGCGAACGCTGCAGGACAAGCTATTACATTACCAGACACGGTTCAAAAGTTTGCTGTTCGAGATGGTGGCGTATTAGAAGCATCTTATCCAAATGGGGATATTATTCGTACGGATTTAGCTGTAACAGAATTCCAAAAACCGCAATTAATGGAACATGTTGCTGGTTCTTATATGGAATTACCAAATAATTTAGCTGAACTTGGCTATACGCAGGCAGAAGTTTTGACAGAGCTTGTGGGAGCCAACCGTCAGCAAATTGGCATGCAAAGTGGTACACTAGAAATGTCCAATGTTAACCTCTCAAAAGAAATGACAGAACTCATTCAAACACAACGTTCTTATCAATTCAACGCAAGAGCGGTGACATTAGCAGATCAAATGCTTGGACTAATTAATGGCATTCGATAGGAAGTTATCCAAAAACGCATAGTTAGGAATGAAGAGGAGTACAATCTATGACAAACGATTCACGTCGACGTTCTGTGCCGACACAAGAAACCGATACGCAACCGCAACCAGAAAAGAAAGAACGCCGCTCTACTGGAGAGCAACGCGAGGTTCGATGGGTGCAAATCCGACTGATTCCGATTTGGTTACGCATTGTAATTGTTCTCATTTTAGTCGTTGTTGCCGCAGCATTAGGCGCAATGTTTGGCTTTAGCGTTATTGGAGAAGGCAATGCTATGGATATTTTTAAACGAGAAACATGGCAGCATATATTTGATATTATGAATGGTAAAGAATAACATTATTCTTTACCTTACTTTGTGTATACATACTTAATTTTTGAGGGGGAAATGACATGTTAACAGCAGAACAAATTCAAGCAATTTTACCACACCGCTATCCTTTTTTATTCGTAGATCGCATCATTGAATTAGAAGACGGGAAACGTGCAGTAGGATTAAAAAATGTTTCAATTAACGAAGATTTTTTTAATGGGCACTTCCCAGGTTATCCAGTTATGCCAGGTGTATTAATTGTGGAAGCTTTAGCTCAAGTAGGTGGAGTGGCTTTATTAAATGCTGAAGAATTTAAGGGTCGTTTAGCGTTTTTAACGGGTGTTGATAATTGTCGTTTCAAGCGTCAAGTTGTACCTGGCGACCAACTTAAATTGGAAGTAGAATTTGTAAAACTTCGTGGTGCAATGGGGAAAGGTCATGGTGTAGCAACTGTAGATGGAGAACTTGTATGTGAAGCCGATATTCTATTTGCAATTGGGCCTGAACAGCCTAAACAAGCTTAATTTGCATTTGTAGACCAAAAGATATAAAATAGATAAAGTCAAGTCAAAAATTGATTAGTAGGTTCTTAAATTGCGATGGTAAATAAGCGATTGTGAATTGAAATAGATGTAATTTTTAGGTTTTACAAACGTAGGAGGATTATTAAGATGTATAAGGAATTGTCTTCAGGTATTAAAATTAGCATTACTCGTTCGATTTCAACATCTTTTGAAACATACTTAGCAAGTATTGGTTGGGATGAAGAGCGCTTTTCCATGGAAGACTTCATTGCAAGCTGGCAGACTTATTTTCAGGAGAATGCCGCATGGATCGAAAAAATCCCTGCTGATACATTGATGAGTGCACAGTTTCATGAAGAAATGGCACAAAAAATCGATGAGGTTATTGCCAAAATTTTAAATGAAGAACCAACAGCACAGCAAGTCGAAACAATCGAGGCATTGCAAAAAGAGCTAGGCACAAACTATAGCTACGACTGTAAAGCAGAGGCAGCATATATTGAACAGTTATTAAAAGAAAAACAAAAATAGTTTGTACAAAAATCGGATAGTTCCCTCCTTTCTCGGGCAATCTATGTAGGATCACAAATACAGTAGATGTATTTGGTGACATAGTACCCAAGAAAGGAGGTTTTTTACTATGTGGAAAATGTCATTTTTAACCATCATTCTTGCAACTGCATTCCTTGGAGGTTGTAACTGGGGAAATAATGCAGTAGAAGATCACCCTGTTCGAGAAGTCGAGAATGACGTACGTCGAGGAGTCGACGATGTCGAGGACGCATTAGATCCGAATAATCGTGACGATGCATACGATCGCAATAATGTAAATGGGAATGGTGTAGATCGAGGTACTGTTAACGATAATACAACATTACCTGAAGCAACAACACCTGGTTCAAATGCCGATATCAACAGCACAAACGGCTATGACAACACACCAAATGCAAACGGTGTAAATGGTGTTGAACGTAATGACAACATGAACGGTAACAATAATAATGATGTTGTCGACGATAAAGTAAACAACACTGAAAAATACCGTGATGGTATGAATAACCGATAACATAAAAAGAGTGTTTCCTCTGCGGAAAACACTCTTTTTTATACCCATGGAAGCGGGAAATGCCAGAAGCAGAATACTCATGAAGGGTAACTAATCACTAATCAAGCATGGCCCTGAGAAAATTCCTATACTCCTATAATGACAAAACGAACATCTCCAACAGCCTTAAAGGCCTCCCTCTCATAGCAATAACCAAATGTAACCCAGCATCTTTAATTGTATTGTCCAGTAAACATAACAGTTGTCCAACAAAAAAACGATGCAAAAATTCGCATCGCTAGTCATTTTTTAATTTGGGCCGCTTTTTCATATCTTGTGTAAAGCGATCCAGTAAATCCTCTAAAGAAACACCCTCAGCAAGTAGCTCGGAAAGTAATTGTTCTGCATATTTTGATCGTTTAATTTTAAGCGTACCTTTTAATAGGACTGAAACATGATCACCGATTTCTTCAACCGTATGTACGATTACCTGAAAAGGAGCGGGTTCATTATCTGGAAATGAAATAACTGCACGTACATTGAAGACGGTAGCATTCGCTAAGAGCTCATCAAAGGTTGAGCGATATTGTTTTTCCATAAACAATTCAAGTACCCAAGATTGATGGCTATTTTCCTGATTAATAATGATGCCATCGATTAAAGGGAATGGTTGCACGCCATCTTTCGTGACAAGGTCAAAGGAAAGCATTTTAAAAGTTTTCAATATGTATATTCCTCCTAAGTCTGTCATTCTTTTAGTATAACACATGAGGCAGCAGTTGTTTGTGATGCGCACCTGTGACGGTTTTTCAAAAACTGCGAAATTGCAGATTTCATGAAATAGCATTTGCCATTACAGCCTAAAGCATTCAGCTAAAAAATGAACAAAAAATAGAAAAATAAAAATGGTAATTTACCCAATTTATGCACAAAAACTGAAGGAAATTAACAATACTGATTTTTGCGAATGCTGGAATCATTTTGTAAGATGAGAGCAATCAAAAGCAAAGGAGGTGAATGAATGAATCAAGTCGGATTGGTTGGAAGGTTTACAAAAGATCCGGTGTTACGTTACTTATCTGGAAATCGTGTGCAAACTCATTTCTCACTAGCCATTAATCGTAATTTTAAGAACAATCAAGGAGAAGTAGATACAGATTTTGTTTTCTGTACAGCTTGGGGAAGGCTTGCAGAGAATATCGTTAAATATTGCGGTAAAGGTTCATTAGTCGGTGCCACTGGCCGTATTCAAACAAGGTCATTTGTAAATGAGGAAAGCACTAAGATTTTTATGACAGAGATAGTGGTTGAAGATGTTAGATTTTATCAACTTAAACAAAGAGATAGTGACGAAGCAGTTACGGTACCACCGCAGCCACCGAATGAACAGGAACACTTAAAGGATTTTGTTTTACCTTAGCAAGTATAGTTTACATACGGGGCAAGAGAACATTCATTGTCTGATCCGCCATTCTCCTTATATTTCTTGCACCGTAACAAACAGAAAGGAGTGATGTGTAACCCTAATAAAAATTGCTGAAGACCGCACAGCAATGAAATTTTCAACACAACTAAATACGAATAATGAAGTAAGTAGGGAAAAGAAGTAGCAAGTTCCACTAAAAGAGCGCCAAGAACTATTTGCTCTTGGCGCATCTCATTTATTATAGATCTAATGTTATTAAATCGCGGAGTTCTTGATCTTCTAACTCGGTCAACCATTGGCTTGATTGAATAAGCTCCTCAGATAATGCAGATTTCTGCACCAGCATCTTATCAATTTTTTCCTCGATCGTGCCAATTGTCACAAACTTATGGACCTGCACAAATTGTGTCTGTCCTATTCGATATGCTCGATCTGTCGCTTGGTTTTCAACAGCAGGATTCCACCAGCGATCTGCATGTAAAACATGATTAGCTGCTGTTAAATTAAGTCCTGTTCCACCAGCTTTCAAAGAAAGGATAAATATAGGAAAATCTCCTGCCTGGAAAGCCTCTACTAAGCGGTCTCGCTGCTGCTTAGGCATGGCACCAGTTAAAAACGGTGCATCTACATTATATATTTCACTAAAGCAATGTTGTAGCAATTGTCCCATTCCAATATATTGTGTAAAGATGAGGCATTGCTCTCCATTGTCCACAATCTCAGCTGCCATTTGTACAATGCGCTCTAGTTTAGTCGAACGCGCAAGCATTGTTTCGGCATCCTCGAAAGGTTCCTTTAAATATAAGGCAGGATGATTACATAGTTGCTTTAATTTACTGAGCATCTTTAAGACGCGACCCTTTTTTTGAAAGCCTGTTAACTGCTCCAGCTGATCAAGCGTCTCTAAAATATAGCCCTCATAGAGTGAGGCTTGCTCTGTTGTTAATGGACAATATTCATTTGATTCTAGCTTATCTGGTAAGTTCAGCTGTAAATGTGGATCTCGCTTTGTACGACGCAATAAGAATGGCTGAATTTTAGCTCGAAGCTTCTGCTTATGCGACTCTGATTCATCCCGTTCAATAGGCAAAATAAATTCTTCATTAAAGCGACCAAAGCTACCTAGATAGCCCTTATGAATGAAATCAAAAATAGCCCATAACTCAGATAAACGATTTTCTACAGGAGTCCCAGTAAGAGCAATGTGATGGTTACCTAGCAATTTACGAATGGCTTTCGATTGTAAAGTTTGCATATTTTTTATGTTTTGTGCTTCATCAAGTACTACCGTTGCCCATTCGATATCCTGTAAAAATTCAGTATCCTGTGACACAGTACCATAGGTTGATAAAATGACATGTGGCCTTTCTGCAGTCACTAGCTTTTTAAACTCTTCATCCTTTGCTCGATTTGCTTGATAATGTGTATGCACAATCAGGGACGGGGCAAATCGAGCAAGTTCTTTTTGCCAGTTCCCAAGTACTGAAGTGGGACAAATAATGATGGATGGCTTTGTGTAAGTTGATGACTCATAAATATGAAGCAAATAGGTAATCAATTGAACCGTTTTTCCAAGGCCCATATCATCAGCTAGACATGCACCGAAACCTTGTTGGCGCATAAAGACTAACCATTCAAAGCCCTCTAATTGATAAGGGCGTAATTCGGTTTGTAGGGACAATGGAATCGAGACGGCAGGCAAGCCTTTCTTCTCCAAAAGTTGCTCCATGTATGATTTTAATGATTGTTGTATTTCCAATGCAAAGATTGGATCATCTCTCAGTGCATCATCTGCATCTTCTTCCTCAAGAGGGGCAGACAGGTCTTCTGGTAACTCCCTAAATAATAATTCTCGAACAGTCCAACTTTCATCTTCTGCCTGTTGCATCAATTCACGCATTTCTTGCATCCAATTAGCATCTACTCGGAACCATTCAGTGCCAATACGAATAAATTCACGTTTCTCATCCACAAGTTTTTTAAATTGCTCAGCTGAAATCGTTTGTCCGTTCATAGAAAACTGCCATTTAAACGTTAAAATATCATCTAAACCTGCTACCTTCCTTGTAGAAACATTGCTAGTTGTAACGCGTACTCGAATTTTGGATTGTTTTAAATCCTTTAGCCATGCTGGCAGTACAACATCAAAACCAAGTGCCTGCAATCTAGCAAGATCCTCACGTAAAAAAGAGCGAACTTCTAAATCTTCCAGTGTCGCACGAATAAAGATATCACTATTGATTGTATCGGTGGATAGAAGTTCTACAATTTGCTGTTGTTGCTGCGTAATTTCAGTCGCAAACATTCGCCACTTTGTAGGTAGTGCTTCTTCTATAGGTAAGGATTGTTTACGAATAGCAGGTGTCCAGTAGTTTTTTGTTGTAGCAGTGCTTAGGACTGTTTCTAATAACCATACATCGGCATCTTCTTCTGGCTCACTTAACCGTAAAGAAACGGAAACGGCTCCAGCTTGACGAGCTTGATCCAATGGCCAGCCTCCACGTAGGAAAAAGGGAAGTAACTTTGGTAAATCAGCTAGTATTAGCCCAACCTGTGAAAGCTTCTGCTGTACAGCTGTTTCCAATAATGCTGAATCTACATGATCAATAGGGAAAGTTAATGATGAAAAATCATCTGCAATCACAGCATGTGACCAAAGTGATGGCTCTTGCCAGTATGCTTGTAATGCGTAAACTTTTTTTAACCATTCTATACTTTCTTCATTTGCACCACTCCAATTGATGAAAGGGTGCTGGAAGCTTGTTGAAAAAATATCGAGTAACTCAGCTGTAGAAACTTCAATTGTAAAATCAGCTCGATTTGTTAATAATCCATAAACATTTGCCTCATAAGTAAAGAATAGCGAAGAAATTAATGTATCAACATCGATTGTTGTACCATTTGCAGTAAAACCCTGCAACGTAAAATATCCTTCCCGAGCTACTTCAATACGGAGCTGTTGTGTTTTGGAAAAAGGGGAAGGAGCATTTATTGTCATCATACTAAGTTTCCTTTCTCAATTTCTTCTTGTAACGCACGCAGTCGTTTATATTCTGCACGAATGGTTTGCATATATGTTTCAAAATAAGCTGCTTTACCAGCTCGCTTCGCAGCGCTACGCATACTTTTCCAAATACGCACAGCCTGTTTATAATTTAAGCGTGATTTTTGCGCAATTTCAGCCATTGCATAGACATGATATAAAGGTAAAACAGTTGCAGGTTCAACCTGTAATACATCCTTTAATCCACACATTTCTAAGTAGGAGAGGGATGATGGGTTTAGTTGATGTAGAGCTGCCCATTCCCGATAGCGACCTTTTTTAATTAAAAAACTTGAGAACGGCTGTAGTCCATACACACCAAAGGCACTATACAGCATTGCTTCCTCTTCCTCCGAAAGCTGAATCTCGTCAAATAAAAGTTGAAATTGCCTTACGTATTGGGCACGCTGAACGACTGGAACGACCTCCTGTAGAAATACTTCAGTCAAAGGTAAGATTGCTCGTAAAATGACTGCTAATGAATAGAACTCTCCGGCACGCTGAGCAAAAGTAGCTAGTTCAAACAAATCCTGCATTTGTGGTAAATCAATCTGTGCCAAACTTTCAAGCAATAAATCCTCTTTCTGTAATAGCACATAAAATAATAATTTTAGTGATTGTAGAGAAATTTCTGCTGAAGAGTGAACAAGATTATTTATAAATGCCAATTCCTGTTCACGTCGAGGCTTCTCATAAAAAAGCACTGCCCATAGTAGCATGTATAGACGAAGGCGATTCGCGAAAAGCCCTTGTCTTTCTAATAAAAATTCCCTTACTAGCTCTTGGATGGCATCATAAAATGGATCTGTCGCAAATAGTCGTGATCGATTAGAAAGCTCTGTAAGAATGCTCTCAAAAGATTGTGTGCTTTGCTCGATAAAATATTTCATATAAGATGAATCTAACGAATGTCCAGGTGTTTCGTTTAAATGCCGCCATATCGAATTAAAAATGGCTAGCTCCATATAGAGCTTATAAAGAGGTTGCCATTCACGCTCAAAGGGCATATGTCGACGAAGACGATCCAAAGCATCGGTTCTTACAGCGGAAAGCCCATAGCCTTCTAGTATGCGCCCAGGTGGTAATAATCGTTTCATCACCTCATCCACCATCATTGACCAGCTTTGCGGGCTGCGTTCATCTGCTAAAGATTTTAATTGAACTGATTTTTGTGCACGCCAAGCACTCGACCAATTTTGAACCGAGTCAAAATATTGGTAGAGAGCGAGTAAAGCACCTACTTGATGTCGACACCATTTTGCTTGAGGACAGCTACAATGTAGCTCTTCCTTTGAAAAATCAATTTCAACAGAAGCGGGTCTGACATCTTGAACACTTGCATATAATATAGAACTTGCTCCATTAAATCGTTCAAAAACAATGGATTTATTTCTTACTGAAAAGACAGCACGGCGCACTAGTTCCTCATCTTCGGTAGAGGAAGGATGTAACCCTTGTTCAGCTTCTTTTAATTTTGTCAGCACAAATGCTTGATGCTCCTTAGCTAATTGCGATATAGACAATGCCATAACCTCACTCCTTTCATCATGTATGGCTATAGTTAACATTGTTAAATGTAAAAAGGAAAAAAAGACTGTCCTTCCATTATACGATTAAAATGCAGTAATGATAAGCTGAATGATCAGAAAGAAAAAAATGAGGTAAAGATAGTTAACAAGACTTTTAATTTGTGTTAAAATCTGAATAATCAGATAACTAAGGAGGGATGAAGGATGATGCAAGTTCAATACATGAAGCCGTTTTACACAAAAGTTACGGGAGATAAATTACGTCTCGTATTTGCTTATCAATATTTCTCTATTTTAAAAGAGAATGAGATTTTCCATTTCATTCCCATAGAAGGTAAAGAGATGATCATCAACATGAAGACACAGCAGATTGAAAATTTATCTGAGGTTTTTGTTTTCCAAAAAGGAAATCGCTTTATTCGGTTACCACTTTATCAACTATTGCTTATTACCAATGTTCATGAGCATTTAGCACCAATACTTGAAAGCGCTACACCAAAGCAACAAATTCCGATGGTTTCTACTGTGACAGTCGGTGAAATCGATCAGCTTATTGCAGAGCTAGAGGAGAAAAATTTGGATCATTTGATTGATCAGGCATTACTAGAGAATGATAAAGAACTCTTTTTCGAATTGCTACAGCAAAAGAGCCATCAACTTGGGGGTTTCAAAATTGAATAGATGGAATGTCCAGTAAGCACCTACTTATCATAAATGACAAGCAGGTGCTTTTATTTTGTATACGCTGATGTGATTAATCTTACTATAGCTATTAATAGCGAATTGCCAAACAGGACTGGCTAACAGTGTTGAATGCGCCACTTCAGAATGTTTCTTGAGCGAAATGGAAGCAATATATGACGTAATTATCAATGTTCTTGTTAAAACTCAATAATTTTTACTATGGAAATACAATTGTCACAATACAAAAGTTAGTCGCAAAAAAAGATGAAGTATATTGTAAAGCATGTTAACCATTAGGTCTTAACTTTAATAAAAGAAACGAATTAAATTCCCCTTATTATGTTGTCTTACATATTAATACGCTCATTTATTGACTAAGATGTTCCATTTTATAGCGCATAGTAAATTAATATTATAATACATATGTATTATAATATTAATTTACATATGTATTAAAATATGATAGTATGAGAGTATAAAATGATATAGGGGGCTTTAATATGGTTAATTCACTCCAAGAAAGTATAAGAAGGAAATTGAGTGCAGGAAAAGAAGAAGGTGCTAATAAGCAAATTTCTCTTACACTTAATGAACACACACTGCAAAAGGCAGATGCTATTGTGGAACAATTTAAAATATTAACAGACGGTAATGGAGATTTACCTTCTTCTCGTAATCAACTAATTGAAGATGCTATTGAAGAATATGTAAATGCTGCATCAGATGTATTATTAAAAGATTATATGATCAACATAGAGGAAACTATGGATAAAGATGCCGATGATAATGAAGATTCAGCTGTAAGTACAGATTGGGATTTATTCTTTTGCCCAGCAAGAAATGAGGGATTTGAAGAAGTATTTTTAGGAAAAAATCAGTGGTATTCGGTTCGAATTGCATCTTGGCGCATTCCTCAAATAAAATATATTGCTTGTTATCGAGGGGCTCCTTATAGTGCAATCACCCACTATGCGAAAGTAAAAGAAATCAAACTATACGATGATGGAAAGTATATTATTTATTTTGATGGAGAAGCAATCCCTTTGGAAAACCATGTTATTCTTGGGAATAGTAATGTTATGACAGTAAGAAAAACACGATATACAAGTTTGGAAAAACTGAGAAGTGCTACAGAAGTATCTGAACTTTGGTTAGACTAATAAAAACGGTTTAATAATTCAATTGACGAAAAGGCTATCAAAAATTAAGTGATAGTCTTTTTTGCCTTCTAAGAAATATTTAAGGATTTATATAAAATAATTCATTTCAAATTTCCAATTGCCTTAGATTAAAATTCATTTAGTTATATTTTCACTTTCGATTATACCAATTACTCTTTTTTAGAAAAAAATTACAGTCCATTGATTAGAAGAGTAAAGAATAGAATGATATATAAGTCAAGAAGGTGGTGAAATCATGCTTGGTAAGTGGTCGGCAACAGGGATGGCAATCCTGAATAATATGAATCGTCATTATGGGGCGATGAGTAAAGCTATGCTCCGAATTTCTTCTGGATATCGAATTAATAGTGCCGCGGACGATCCAGCTGGACTGGCGATTTCTGAAAAAATGCGTGCTCAAATTCGTGGCTTGAATATGGCAGCTAAGAATATACAGGATGGTATTTCGCTTGTGCAGACGGCAGAGGGGGCACTGAATGAGACACATGCCATGATTCAGCGAATGCGTGAGTTAGCAGTGGAGGCAGCCAAGGATACATTAACCGATGATGATCGTAAAAAATTAGATTTGGAATTTCAGGAATTAAAAAAGGAAATCCAGCGCACATCGACCGATACCGAATTTAATACGAAGACATTACTCGATGGGGATTATGAAACAACTGGCATCAAGATCCAAGCAGACGCCAATGCAGGGCAGAGTATCGAATTATTTATCAACGGGATGGGGTCCGAGGCACTTGGGTTGAAGGATGCTTCCATTACTACTCGTGAGGAAGCGGAAAAAGCCATGTCTTCGATGGATGAAGCCTTAAAACGTGTTTCTAATGAGCGCTCACGTCTTGGGGCCTATCAGAACCGCTTGGAACTATGCCTATAATGCCAATGTGAACACGGCTGAGAATTTACAAGCAGCAGAGTCTCGTATTCGAGATGCAGATATCGCAAAAGAGATGATGAATATGGTGAAGGCGCAAATTTTAATGCAAGCAGGTCAATATGTTTTAGCCATGCATATGCAACAGGCCCAGTCCATTTTAAAATTATTAGAAGTAGGAAAAAAATGATGAATTTCAATTAACATTGAAATTCATCATTTTTTAATATTTATTTTGACAAAGCATCAATTGCTAATTTAGCAGTTGCAGTTGCTTCATCTTGCAATGGGATGACGGCCTGGCGCATTTTTTCTTGAACTGCTGTATAGGATTCAAGAATTGCTACAGCTTGTTCAAACAATGTTACACCATTCCAATCATCAACCTCGACATGACCGATGACAGGCTGATCAACGATATCAGCAAAAGCATCAATTTTCGGATCATACGAAATGGCAATAAACGGTGTTGCATAGATTGCCGAGAAAATTAAGGAATGTAGTCGCATACCTATTAATAGTTGAGATTGACCAATCACTGCGATTTTTTCCTCAATAGATAAATCAGCAGGAGCAATCAAGCTCTTTTCCTTCATAAGTGCTGCTACTTCCTGTGAAGTCATAAAATCATGCTCACCATGCATAGGCAGGAAAACGATTTGCTCACCCTGACGTACTAATTCATCTAGGCTGTGTGCAATTTTTTCCTTATAGGCAACCGCGGAAGGCCAATCTCGAACGCTTACAGAGATATAGCTATCGGCTGACAAAGATACATTTTCTAGCCAATCACAATGAAAGTCATTACCGTTAAGTCCCATAACAGGATCTGGTACGATCTTGGTTTCTTTTCGTACACCGATCTCTGTTAAAAGAGCTAGAGAGGCTCTATCTCTAACTGTAATTTGCTCGACCTTATTAAAGACTGTACGAACAATGAATTTACTAAGCGGGTGATTGATTGGACCCATGCCTTGGGCGTAAACAAATACTGGCTTCTTCAACCATTTTGCGATTTGAATAACGCCCGCATAGTAAGGAATCGTTTTCATGCCTGTTTGATCCTGCATGAGACTACCGCCACCACTAATCAGTCCATCCGCTGTTTTAAGTAATTGACGAATTTCTTTCATTTTCCATCGGTTGATGGCTTTGACACCATATGTTTGCTCAGTAGCTGCTGGGTTATTAGATAGTACCGTGATTTCTATATCACTTTGCCACTTTTTTAAAGATTGGATAATGGACAGTAGAATGGCATCATCTCCGACATTATCAAATCCATAATAGCCAGATAAAACAACGTGCATTATGACCACCTCGCGATTGCCTTAGAAACCCAACGATAACCGATTTTGAAGATTAGGATAAACACAAGTCCTACTACAAGACCTAGAGATACACTGTATAGTGTACGTAATACAGAAACAGCTACTGGGATGTGTAGGTGAGTAAATGTATTCATGATGGATAAGAAACCGATAACACCTGGTACTAGGAGAATACTTCCCCATTTGCGATTAATACCCATTACATACAACGCTAAAATGAAGAATGGGAAACCAATTAAAAATTCCTTTGTTCTTGGTCGAACATACAATGTATTTTCTAGCCATTGTCTAAAGGCTAATTCCATATCACTTACAGAGCCAGAGTTCCCTGTTCGGCTAATGTAAAATAATCCGACACCTGCCAACACAACGAGTAGTAGCACATGCCAATATTTTAACTCTTTATTTAACAATGTTACCGTATTCGATAAAGAGTTCTTAATGTTTTGTTCAGCTAGTCGGTTTACCTCAATCACTGTAAATAGTAAAACACCCATAATTGGAATAAGATAAACAAGCTTAACCCCTTTAAATACAGCAAAGCCTGTCATAAAGGCATTACCATTCAATAAGCCAATGACAATAACAATGCCAATTACACTAATTGCTACTGCCTTTAAGTATTGGACCAATATGTTAGACACCTTCGTAGAACCTTGCGCTGATTTGATGACTGCATAGGTTGGTGCAAGGACTGCAATAATGAGTGCAAATGCTTGTAAGAATAGAGTACTTTTCAGAATAAAGTACGCAATTGCTAGTACAGCCATAAAGCCAGCTGCCGCGATACGAAGAGGCATCCATTTTACTAATTCTGAAATGATAAAGGTAAATAAAATACCTGCTACTAATACGGCTGCTGTGACCCAAGCTGGCACTACTACTTTATCAAATAGCTTTGGTTCACCTGCTTTGAAATGATCTGGCATTGTGTCATGCACACCATTTAAATAATCAATCGTCTCTTCTACATTTTCTTTGGCATTACCTGTTGTTTTAATATGATAGAAGATGGAGCGAATATTACGCTCTTTGACAGCTCGTGTAGTACGATCAATACTTGCATTTAGCTTTAATTTAGTCTCTCTGTTGACATTGATACTATGCAAACGAATCATATTGTAATCCGTCATTTGAGCGATTTTACTTTCGCCCTTAAGTGGGTTACTTTCAATTGTGTAGAAGTAATAGCCAGCCTCATTTAATTTTTCAACTAATTGATGGCCGTCTTCTTGTCCAAAACCAATAGCTTCATCACCTTGACCAAGTAAGCGGCCTGCCGAAGCCTCTTTTAAAGCGACTAATTGATTAACTAACTTTTCATTAGCTACTTCATTATCTGCATTTTCCACCTTAAAGATGTGGGCTAGTCCATGCTTACTAATCATGTCAATAGCAGGCTGATCATAGCCAATTGGTGTTTTTAAATCAAAATTGTGGTTAGAAGTAGGGAGGAAATAAAAAGGCTCTTCTCCTATTTGTACTTCCTCTGGTTCAACGCTCTCCATGATCAGCTTTTGGTAGCTTTCATTTTCAGGCACTCGAATATAATAGCCGCTATTAGAGATATCAACAGCATCTTTATAGGGTGTAAACAATAATTGGGCTGCTAACTCACTTTCTTTATAAACAGTAATTAAGTTTTGCTTTTCCATTTCCTTTAATGTTAAGGGCTCTAGACTCACAGTATTCAGCCCAGCATCCTTTAAGGAGGAAAGAATTTCATCCATTGTTAGGTCGCTATTTTTTTCTGCGGTTTGTATTTCATCATAGGGAATAACAATCTCATAAGCATCATTCGATTGCTCCGCATTCCACCTCTTCATGATACCTGTAGAGGAAACGACGAGTAAAAGAACAATGATTCCCCAAAGCCATTTCTGTTTTGACATAAGTGTCCTACCTCTCTTATTTATGAAAATCTTTTTCCGATAACAGGGATTTTCTTTAAATCTTGTTTATGAATAGCTTTCATCAGCCATAGTAGAAGGAAGTAAAGAGCTCCACCAACTACGATTGCGACAGTAAGATAGCCCATTGCCGACATTCTTGACCAATGTGTAAAGTCAAGCCAAAGTGTTGGTAATCCAACTGCTGCTCCCATTACAATGGAAGACACAATCATTTTCACCGTATCTTTTCCAAGGACAGTAAAGCGAATCATACGATAAATGAAGACAGAATTCACAATAAATAACACAAAATACACTAGTAAGGTTGCATAGGCAGCACCATCTAAACCAAATGCCTGAATGAGGAAGATGTTAGAAAACACCTTAAGGACAACACCGCTCAAAATAATGAGAGCTCCTGTTTTGGCAGCATTCATACCCTGTAGAATACCTGTTCCAAGCAAGGTCAGTGATGTAAAGACAGAGCTTAGATTGATGATGGCTAACATTAAGCTTCCCTCTAAGTCTTTAAAAAGAGCTAGATTTAAAGGCAAGGTTAAGGCTAGTAGCCCAATCGCAGCTGGCCATGAAATAAGGTGTGTCATACGATGAGTTTGCTCAATAATAGTGCGTGTTTCATCCAATTTACGCTCAGCTAGCTTCGTTGTAATCAACGGCACAAGCGGCAAGATAATTGAAGAAGCAAAAACAGTCGTAATTTGAACTAATGTTAGTCCTCGACCATAAATACCATAAAGGTAGCTAATTTCACTCGCATCTGCACCAGCACTTCTTAAGCCATATGTAACCGTAAAGGAATCAACAAAGTTAAAGAGTGCCATTGTCACAGAACCGATCGCAATGGGAATCGAAATTTTTAAAATGGTTTTACTGTATTGAGAGAAATCCTTACCAGAATATTTCTCCTTACTCGTCACTTTTACAGAAGAACGGAAATATTTAAAGAGTAAATAGAAAAGTGATCCGAGGGCTCCTAATACAGAGCCTGCCATAATTCCACCAGCTACGATATCATTTGAATAATCCATTGCTACGAGGAAATACGCTACAATTAAAATTAACGCAACACGTACTAACTGCTCAATCACTTGAGAGATGGCAGTAGGGCGCATATCCCCAAAACCTTGGAAAAATCCACGATAGACAGCCATATAAGGAGCTACCAGTAATGTAAGGGCAACAATAATTAAGGCAATCTCTGTGGAGGGCCCACCAAGTGCATTCGCTATCTGCTCTGAAAAGCCGTAAATGATTGTAAAACTAATGACGCCAAAGGATAATGCAAGGATTCTTGCAGTCACATAAATTTTCTTAATTTTGGCAGTATCATGACTCGTCCTAGCTTCCGCAATCAGCTTAGAAATAGCGATAGGGATACCCGCAACGGATAAATATAGTGCTACCATATAAACAGGATAGACAAGACTAAAAATACCAAGTACTTCATCACCAGCAATATTTTGAAGTGGTATACGGAAGATACTACCGATTACTTTTGAAAGTAAAGTGGCAATCGTTAGGATGAGTGTGCTTTTAACAAATGTTGACTGACTCATTTTGTTTTGCCCTGACCTTTAAGCTTTAATGCAAATACTTTTAAAGCAAAGCGAGGGAGTACAAGCATTCTGCCAAATCGACTTGGCTGGCGTAACAGTCGATAGAGCCATTCAAGATTTAACTTTTGCCAAAGTACTGGTGCACGTTTTACAGTACCAGCGATGACATCGAAGGAGCCGCCTACGCCGATAAATACACCCTTTGAAAATTTTTCAAGGTTTTCGGTTATCCATTTTTCCTGTCTTGGTACACCTAATGCCACAAATACAAGATCAGGCTGTAAAGTTGCAATTTCATTTGCAAAATCATTATTATGCCAGTCGAAGTAGCCATCATGATAGCCAACAACATCAACGTTTGGATAGTTCTTATGAATATTGGCAACCGTCTTTTCGATAGTTTCCTTTTGCGCACCTAATAAATAGATTTTAAAGTGCTTTTGCTGACCAACTTCCAACAGACGTACCATCGTATCATAGCCAGTTACACGCTCAGGAAGTGAATCACCAAGGATTTGTGCAGCCTTAACGACACCAATGCCATCTGCACAAATGTAAGTTGCCTGCTTTAAGTAATTCATGACAGTTGGATTTTCATTTGCCTGCATGACAACTTCAGGATTGGCTGTCACAACGAAAGTTTTTTCTTGCTGTTCAATACGATTAACGAGTAAATCAACAAACCCTTGCTGACCAATATGTAAAAAGGGTACGCCCATAATCGTTACATGCCTCATATAGTGTTCAAACCTTTCTGTAATTCCATTTTCACTGCAATCTATCATACCACAAAAGCAATATTGACAGGAAATTTTCGATAATGGGTTTAACGATGATTACCTAAAGTATAGCTCTGTTCAGTAACGATTTTTACATTGTCCTATTAAGCTTTTTTAGGACACTATTTCGACGCAGAATTTACTAAATTTTAGGGGGATAGTTTGAAAATTATATCCTAAAATTTCGAGTTTCTTCTATTATATAGCGCTTTCATCTCGGTGATAAAAAGAGATGAACAAAAAGAGTGCGAATCATCATCGCACTCTTTTTTTGCGCATCCTATTAAAATCATTTTTTTACAATATAATCACCATGTACCCAGCCTGTTTTTCCATTGTAAAGCACCTGATACCAGGCACCATTTTTTATGAATTCACCTTTATCGTCTACAGCCCCGATAATAAAGCCATTTGGTTTAACAGTACCTAAAATAGCACTTGTCGTAGATGGTTCGCTTCGAACATTAAGTGTAATATTCATATTAACAATTTGTAAGCCATTTTCAAGACTTACATAATCATCAATCACCCAGCCCTCTTGTCCATTGACATTTACTTTCAACCAACCACCATTTTCACCAAGAACTTTAAAGGAGGTATCCTTTGGCAAATTCGTCATAATCGAAGCATTATCTGCTGTATTCGGATACGTTCTCATATTGAGATTAATCGTCGTCTTCCCAGTTGCTCCAGCTAACCCTAAATCCAATGCGTATTGCTTCGATGGACTCGGTAATGAAGGAGCGGAAGATTGGCTTTGATAGGCAGGCACATCAAACACTAGATTTGTTGTCGTATGAGCACCAATTAATTCATAAATATCATAGATCTTTTTCGCTTGAATGACAGCCCACATCACATGTGTTGCATACTGGTGAACTGTCGGATTATCAGGATTCCAACGCATTTTATAGAGCGTATCCTGACCCCTGCTAATATACTGATCCTTGACAAATTGGGCACCTCCGATAATGGCATCCTGAATAGTAAACCAGCCATTTGTATAAGCGCGCTCCGCACCATACTTATTAGCATCTGCATCAATAGCGCCAATACCGTAAGCATTGTAGGTTGTCTTAATAGCAGTTAATTTATCACGATTTTCTGGTGTTGCTACCATCGGCTTGCCATTTGTATCTAAGCCAACCTCGATCCCTTTAATTAGTGCAGAACCACCATTCGCTGTTTCATGTAAGGCATGGGAGACTAAATAAATAGCATTGATCTTATTGTCTACACCAGCTTGAATGAAGGCATCCGCTGTACCTGCTAAGCTTCCTTTATTGGCAAGTACTTTATCATTTAGCTCTTTTGCACTCAGATTATTGACGACAGTAGATAATTTTAGGAATTGATAATAAGATGGGCTATCCTGCATAAAGCTTTTTGGGTGTACATAGTATGACACTAGTGCCTCGCTAGCCGTGAAATTGCCCGCACCATCGACCTTTGGATTATTCATGGTTTGTTTACTCACTACAGAGGAGTAATCATGTGAGTAATTCGTCGTCATATATTGCTTACCACCTGTCCCAGGCGCCTCTAAATGGATTAAACGATAGAGCACGGTAGCTGCCTCAGCGCGAGTTGTTTGAGCAAGAGGTGCAAATTGATTATTTGGCTTCCCAACAAGTAGTCCTGTTGTGACGACAGCTTGTACATCTGCATAGGCCCATTTGGCAATACGCGCACTATCACTAAAAGCAATAGGGGAGGAAGATGTATTGATGTTTTGATAAGTAAGAGCTCTTTTTAACATAGCCGCCATTTCCTGACGATTAATGTGGTTATTCGGATGGAACTTGCCTTGCTCGTCACCTTTAATTAGCCCGTGATAGCTTGCTTGTTCAACTACCCCATAATACCAGTCACCTTTTTTAACATCTGTAAAGGTTGCCTGACTAGAAGCTACTGGCAAGTTCAGTGTTCTAACAAGAAAGGCTGCAAATTCAGCACGAGTGACAGCATCATTCGGACGATAATGGCCGAATTCGTCACCCTTCATTAAATCGTTGGTAATAAGATAGTTCATTTCATGGTAGGCCCAGTGCTTCGAAATATCTTCTGCTGAAGCAGAAGTTGGCGCAAGATATAACATGCCTGCTAGCACGGCCCCGTAAAGAGGAAATTTACGTTTCATTTTTTAAGCTCCCTTCCATAGCTGATATGTTCTATCAAACTATCAAAAGTGTAGCATAAAAAGTGGCAATCTATTATTACAACATGGGGACATTATTTACTTAATAAAGAAGAAACTCATAAAGTTGGTGAGGAAGAGACAGAATTCGCTAAGAAACGCCTTCTATATTTCTGTTTCTTTACAATTATAACTAAAATATTACGGGAGTCTTTAATTTTTGACAATTTAGTAACCATTCCAGAAAATGCTTGGTTATTATTGAGAGTAAGGTATAATAGGTAACGGAACTATATGTTACCAATACATTTTAGACAATAAATAGATGGTAGCTTATTGGTATCTATTATATACCATAATAGGTATGGTAAAATAAGCTTTCATAACTAAATTTATGTCCCAGTGCTTGAATTTAGGAAAAGTTAGTGTTATATTATTGTAGAAAGTGAATAAACTTACTAGAATGGTATTCTACTACTCTTTTTCTAGTAAATTTACTAACAAATTTGCTTTAGTTTTGTATTATTCAAGAAAGCTATAATACATACATTTAGGTAACTAATAAGGCGGTACTATAGTTTTCGTTGGATTAATATCAATTTAAGGAATTTTAGGGAGGAATACATTAATGGCAAAGCAAAACAAAGGCCGTAAGTTTTTCGCGGCATCAGCAACAGCTGCATTAGTTGCATCAGCAATCGTTCCTGTAGCATCTGCTGCTCAATTAAATGACTACAACAAAATCTCAGGTTACGCGAAAGAAGCGGTTCAATCACTAGTTGACAACGGCGTAATCGAAGGTGATGCTAACGGAAACTTCAACCCACTAAAAACTATTTCTCGTGCAGAAGCTGCAACAATCTTCACAAAAGCATTAGAATTAGAAGCTGATGGATCTGTAGATTTCAAAGACGTTAAAACTGGCGCTTGGTACTACGATGCAATCGCAGCAGCTGTATCAAACGGAATTTTTGAAGGTGTTAGTGCAACTGAATTCGCACCTAACAAATCATTAACTCGTTCAGAAGCAGCTAAAATCCTAGTTGACGCTTTCGGTTTAGAAGGTAGCGAAAGCCTAAGCCAATTCGCTGATGCTTCTTCAGTAAAACCATGGGCTAAATCTTACCTAGAAACAGCTGTAGCTAACGGAATCTTCACTGGTTCTGAAACAAACGGTAAATTAAACCTTAACCCTAACGCATCAATCACTCGTCAAGACTTCGCAGTAGTATTCGCTCGTACGCTTGATCTAGCTGTTGAAACAGTTGACGCTTCAATCAAAGCTATCAACAACACAACTGTTGAAGTAACATTCGACGAAGAAGTGAATGTTGATGACGTAAAAGCTTCAAACTTCAAAATCGATGGTTTAGAAGTTAAAAACGCTTCTGTTAAACAAACAAACAAAAAAGTTGTTGTTTTAACTACTGAAGCTCAAACTGCTGACAAAGAATACGTTTTATCTTATAAAGAAGAAGAAATCGGTAAATTCAAAGGTATTGCAGCTGTAATCCCTACGAAAATCGATGTAACAACTACATCAGTACAAGGAGTTATTGGTAAAGAAGTAACTCTTAAAGCTCAAGTTACTGTAGCTGAAGGTCAATCTAAAGCTGGTATCCCAGTAACATTCAACATCGTAAGCGATAACGCTAACGTGAATGCTAAAATCGAAGTTGAAGCTTTAACTGATGAAAACGGTGTTGCTTCTTACTCTTACACTCGTTACTACGAGCACAACGATAACGTAGCAGCTTACGCTACTAGCAAATCTTCAGTTTCTTCTACTGGTAAAGTATACTGGGCTAACAAAATTCAATTAGCAGTTTCTGAAATCACAACTGGTAATGAATTAGCTAACAATACTAAAAAATCATACAAAGTAGTTGGCGCTAAAAACACAACTTACTATGTAGCAATTAAAGAAAACTTAGAAGTAAATCCAGATAAAATTGTTGACGTTAAAGTACAAGATCATAACAACAGTAACTTTGTAACTCCTTATGAGTTAACTACTGGTAAAGATGAATATGCTAAAGTACAAACAAACGCTAACGGTGAAGCAACATTTACTCTTTGGGGTTCTAACTTATCTGCAACACCTATCGTTTACTTACCATCATCAGTTAACAAAACTGTAACTGATTTATCTTACTCTAAACTTGCATTACAATCAGAAGCTCCAACAGTGAAATTCTCAAAAATCGATAAATTAGCGATTACTGTTGCTGCTGAAGGTACTGCAGAATCTGCAGAGTTCCTAGCAGAACCAAAAACTTACGATCAAAACTCTGTAGGTGGCCGTAACTACACTGTTACTGTAACAGACAAAGATGGTAAATTAGCACCTGAAGGTACAGTTGCATATGTAACATTTGAAGATGGTAACTTCAAAGGTGATGTTTACTTCTCAACTGCAAAAGAAAACTTTGTAAAAGTAACAGCAGATACTCCATACAAAGTAACTGTAGGTAAAGAAGGTAAAGCACAATTCCACGTAGCTGGTAAAGGTGCAACTACTTTCGCAAAACCAACTGTATTCCTAAATACATCTGGTGACAAACTAGCACTTGACAAAAACGATGTGCAAGCTGTAGCTGAAGTAACTTACTTCAAAGCACCAGTTGTGAATAATGCAAAATTAAAAGTAACTGATGAGTATGGTCGTACAATTTCATCTACAACTGCTGGTAAAGATGCGTTCTTCACTTACCAATCTGTAGACCAAAATGGATTTGACTACCGTCCAACAGGTTATAAAATTACAGGCGACACAACTCAATTAATTTGGGAAAAAGTAGTAGCTCCAGATGGTACAATTGCTTACATTCCTAAATACGTAACAGTTACAGGAGAAACAGTTTACGAATACAACTTAGCGTTTGATGTAACTTCTACATTTGGTAATGCAACTGTAAAAGATGCTTCTGGTAAAGTATTAGCTGCTTCTCAAAACTTAGGTAATACAAAAACTTACCAAGTAAAATCAGATGCATATGGTCAAGCAATTGTTCGCGTTACAACTGACACTGCTGATACAGTAAGTGTTAACGTAACAGGTGCAAGCAATATTCTTCCAACTCAAACTGCTTCTGTAACATTTACAAATTCATCAGTTGTACCTTCACTTTACACTGGTGTAGTAGATTCTTATGATTCTATTAAACGTACTCTTAAATTTGCAGGAAAAGATGCAGTATCATACGCTGGTGAGAAAGTTTACTACCGTAACCTAAACAACACTCCAATCGCAACTGCTGAAGACTTCGAAAAAGCTTTAGCAAATGCAACTGGTACTGTTCAAGTAACTTATGAAGTAAAAGATGGCGTAACAACATTCTACATCTACAGCGTGGCTACTACTGGTAACAAACCAGTTGATACAGCTGCAGCACAACCAGGTGCAGAAGCTTTAGCAACAGCTATTAAAAATGCAGAAAATGCTAACCTTAAAGAAGCTGATTACACTGCAGAATCTTGGAAAGTATATAACGATGCATTAGTAGCAGCAAAAGCTGTAGCTCCTACAGCAGCTGACTCTGTAAAAGCAGCAGCAGCAAAAGCTTTAAATGATGCTCGTACAGCACTTAAATCAGTTGTACCAGTTGGCGTAACAGCTATTACTTCTGCAACTGCTGTAGCTGACGAAACTTTCTTAGGTCAATTATTAGGAAACTTTGACTACACAGTAGCTGGTACAGTTGCTGACGTAAAAGCTACTTCTATTGAATTAGAACTTACTTTAGCAGACGATTCTGTAGTTGCTCGCACAGTAACTATTACTCCAGATGCAAGTGGTAAATTCACTGTTACATTCAGTGACAATGATTATGACCACAAAGTAAAAGCTATTAAAGCAAAAGGCACTGAAGGCGCAGCAACTAACGTAGAATTTAAATAGTTCATAGAAACTATTAATATCTGTATAGACCTAGATTAGAAAATCTAGGTCTATACTATAAGTTTGGGAGGAAATTATAGATGAAAAAGGGTAAAATTGTGAAATTCTCTGCAGCAACAATGGTTGCACTATCAGCAATCACTCCAGTAGCAGCATTTGCAAACGAAACTGAAACTACGGCTCCAGGTTTTTACACAGGAAGCACTTTTGTTCCAGTAGCTGACTTTGCAAAACTTTCAAAAACAGCTAAGAAAGCATTTTTAGCAGAAAATATTAAAGATAATGCATTAGTACTTGTTCAAAACGGTAAAGTTTATGACATGACTAAAGAAGAAATTCAAAATGCACCAGCTAGCGAAGTTGAAGGCTTGGGTAAAACTGTAGAAGAATACACTGCAGAAACTGGTAAAAAACTTACTCCTAACGGAATCGTTGACAATGAAGCAGGATTAACAGTTTCTTCTGTTAGTGCTATTGAAACAACATATGTTGAAGTTACATTCCCAGCAACAACTGATGAAGTTAAGGGTGCTACTGTTGAAGTTAAAGATAGCAAGGGTAATGTAATTGAAACAAAAGCTACAGATATCGCTAAAGGAGCAACATTTGCTCAATTTGATTTCGTTAAATCAATTACAGCAGATGACCAAAAAGGTGTTTGGACTGTAAACGGTGTTGAATATAGTTTTGTTGCTAAAGAGCAACTAGATAAAATTATTACTACAGCTGGTGGAACAAATAATGTTGCATTCCGAGATGCTCTAGATGCAGCTGCTATTAAAAATGTTGATAATGCATTTTTAGCAGATTATAAAACGGTAATCACTACTCCAGCAACTGCTCCAAAAACACTAGTTGACGTTCAAAAAATCGTTGACGATGTTAATGCTAAAAAAGCAGATTCAGATGCAGTGGTTAAACCTGTTCTAGATGCTAAAAACCAAATCGACCTTCTAAAAGCTTTAGAAGCAAACTTTGACCGTGTCAATAGAGACTGGATTGAATCTTATATTACTGCGGACGGTACAGTAAATCCAGGTATTGAAATTACAGTAGCTAACACACCGAATACTGTTCATCCTACAGCAGCAGCGGCTGTAACTCCAGTTACTGCTGAGGCTATTCAAGCAGCAATTGATGCTGTAAACTTAGTTAATATCGGAACTGCTGATTTAGCTGTTACTGGCGCTAACCTAAAAGCTTCTGAGCAAGCAAAAGTTACTGATTTAATTCAAGCATACCAAAAAGATGATGTAGCTCCAGCAAAAACTAAGGCTATCGCAATTAAAGCTTCTCAAGTTAAAGAAGCAGCATTAAAAGTTAAAGAAGCTGGAACACAAAACGCTGTATATACAGCGTTAGTTAACCTAGCAAATGTTGACTCTGATAACTTAAAAATTTCTGAGTTAAACTCTAAATTAACTTCATTCTATTATGACAAACAAGACACAAATAATGCTTCTTTAGACAAAACTACTGCGAATGTTAAGACACATGTAGTGGTTGCAGCTGACACGGCAGCTCTTTCAGCTGCTATGGGTGATGTTGTAACTGCAACAGGTAAAGTAGTTGGTAGCGATACTGCAGCAAACCTTGCAGAATTGAAAGCAGCATTACAAAAAGTTGCTGATTACACTAGCCATAAAACTGGTACTTCTAAATTTGATGTTAGCATTGTTAAAGAAGCAAACCTTGTGAAATATGCTACAGCATTCGATACTGCGGCAAAGATTACTGCAGCGAGTACAGTTGCTGATCTAGTTGCTAAAATTACACCAGTTAACTCAGCACAAGGTCTAGATGCAGCACTTGATACAATTAACGATACAAAATCTACAGCGGTACAAGTTGTTTCTGCTTTGACTGATATTGCGGTTGGAACTACTCTTACAACTGGTACTACAGATGCTGACTTTATTAATCTTTCTCCGCAAGCTAAGCTAGAAGTAGCAGAGTTTGTAATTGAAGCAAGACCAGCTTCAGGCTATCCTGACCTAGATGCAGTACTTACAGCTGCTGATGGAACAGGTGCACTTGAAACTGCAATTTCTGACCATGCAACTCAAGTTGCTAAATTTAATGCGATTGCAGATTTAGCATCTGCTACAACTTCAGCTACTAAAGGTGAACTTGATAAATATGCTTATGACGCATATATGGCTCTAACTCCATCACAAAAAATTGCTGTAGCTGAGGAAATCAACAAGTTAGTACATGTTGATAAAGATGGTAAAGAAACTTCATATGATTTCTCTGGAGCTGATGCAGTTAAAACATTGAAAGCTGCAAATGATATTATTGATGCTGCAATTGCAAAGATTACTGCTCAATAATCCTGCTTAGAATGTATTAATCTACTGAAGTAGATTATCAGGAAGAAAGGACTAGCCTATGGGTTGGTTCTTTCTTTTTTGCTTAGTAAAATAGATTAGAAAAATATGAAGAATTAATTTAAATAGAAAGTTTATATTATTGAAGAATTATAAATAAAGCCTTGTTTATTTATGTTAGCTCGTTTATTGCTGCAATTTTTAAAATGGTAATATGTTGAAAAATAGCTCGATCTATGTAGATATTTATTTAATCTAGAACAAATTCCTTTATAATAGAAAGGAGCAAGAGGAGGTTTATGAAAATGAAATTTGATGCTCTACCTGGAACAGTTGCAACTAATGAAGAATTCGCTGTACCTGAGATTTTAAACGCAGGACAATTTATTGAAGCTGTAAATGAAATGGCTCTATACCAACAATTATCTAAACAATTAAGTGAATTAGAAGTAGTGGTTGATTATAAGACTTTACAAGTGAAAAGTATTAAAGTACAAGTTGAAAAAATGATAATTAGTTTAGATGAAAAAGAAGAATTATTAATGCGTTGTGATTGGTTGATAACAATGAAGGACATCGAAGGACGTTTAGATCAGCTGACTACACTAGAGGTAATAAAGGCTAATCATGCAAAACTATCACGTGTACAAACTTGTCCGTTGAAAAAGGAATTGCAACAGAAACTAGAAGCACTAGAAGCGCAATTAACACCGGTTGTAAAACAGCTTTCATCGAAGGAAGCACTAGTAGAGGCTATTTTTGCGACAGGAAATGAATCGTTCATTAACCTAGGTAGTGCTGGACGTAACTATGTTGTAGAGGAAGTAGTAAAAGGTGATGGCAAAGTAGAAACAGCGATTGCCAAAGTAAAAGAATTAGAGGCATCTGTACAAGCTGCAAAGCAATCAGGTTCTGTAGTGTTACTTCGCCAAGCTCTGCAAACATTGCCTCTACATAACTTTAAAACTATCCCTGTGGAATATGAAGAAGAGGTGCTTCAAACGCTTCTCAACAATGCCAACTGGAATGGACTATTCCAATTGGATCTTCAAATTAAACATACAGCCGCGCAAGTACATCGTAAGCATAATCCAGTACAAGAAGGTGCGATGACAACGCTTGTGATAGATAAAAAGGTGATGGAACAACTAGGTGTACAACAACTGTAATGGTTGGAAAATCAAATATTTATTATACCCTTGAATAAGCTCAAATGACTAACTGATGGTCATTTGGGCTTTTTGTATTTTTAAACCTTCAAGAAAGTAATTCTCTAAAAAACAGATAAAGCAATGAGTAAGTCTAATGTATTCTCTGATAAATTTGCTAGATTAATTATTATCATCCCAAATAAAAAATTTATACGCTCATTGCCAATGATTTGGATTATAATGAAAATATATACTGTATAGGAGGAATTTAAATTGAAAAATATGTTAAGAATTATAGTGGTTGCTGTACTACTATTTAGTATTTCTTTATCAGCACCTGTAAAAGAAAATGCCTTGGCAAGTGAGAAAAATGTCGTGGCTGGTTTCTATATTAAGAATGAGTTGGTCTATAATTTAAAAGATTTCCAAGCATCTTCTAAAAAGGATAAAAAGAAAATTATCAAAGACGTATTTGGCTATCAAACCTATTTAGTGATGGGTAATCAAGTATATGATTTTCAAGCAGCAGCTAAATTGCCAGCGGGCCAAAATCCTAAAGGTGTTTCTGTTAGTGAGTATGAAAAAGTAAATGGAGAATTAAAGCAACCAAATACTACTACAACGTTTACAATCCTTTCTATTGAGTAGTTAATACTTAAATTATATTGTGCATTATAGCTCTAATAAAATTAATAGAGAAGACCACTGTAGTAAAAAGCGAAAACTCCTCATATGTTTTGTTTGAGCAACAGAACGGTTGAAGTGTTTTCGTCTTTTCTGTCTTAAGACAAGATTTTCAAAAATTTAGTTGAAATAATTAATAGTTCCTGAATTTACTAAACTATTCATAGTAAATCTTTTATTTCTACTTTAAATGAATATAGACTGAATAATATCAATGAATGGAGATGTTTGAGTGAAAAAAACTATTCAATTAATGGGATGCCTACTATTTTTATTATGTTTTACTAAAACCGTTTATGCTAGCGATACAGAATGGATAGCTAAAACAAATATAAATGTCGAAAAAGAATGGACCATTACTTTTAATGAGCCAATTGATGTTTCTACTGTAAGTAATGACACTTTCTATATTGTTGATACGAATGGTAATCGTTATGAAAGCTTAGTAGTATCTTTAGATGAATACCGTGTATTAGTCACACCAATTAATCAAGGCTATAATCCTAATACTACATATTCACTAATTGTTAATAATGTTAAAAATTTTAAAGGTAAATCATTAGAAGGTAAAGTTAAGATGAACTTTACAACGGAATCATTTTTTACAAATGAATTATCCAGTTCAGAGTATCTTCTTCTTGCAAAAGAAGTTCAATTAAAAATTGATAAAATAAAAATTTATTATCCTATTGGAAGATTAAGTGATTATGAATTCAAACGTTCTTATAACAAGCTATTGAAAGAAATTAAACTATTAAAAGAAAATATCGCTTTATATGAATTGGATAATTCATATGAAGGTAAGTTGAATTTAAAAAATGCTAAAGAACAGCTTGGAAAAGTGAAGAGTGAGTTAGATGATTTTCTTATAGCGAGAAGAGCGCAGTTACAACTAAGATCATTGGAAAATATTCTAATCGAATACACTGCAAAATATGATAATGATAATAATCATTCCATTATTGATAAAAAAATAACAGAGATACATAGACAATTTCCAGTAGGTGATTATTCAGATTATGAATATGAAAAACTTATAAAAGAAAAGTCAGCTGAAATTTCGACAACAAATTATAATATTTCTATCTTGGCTCTTGATACATCTGCAAAAGCAGATAAGAAAAGAAAAGAACTACAAGCTCAATTAGCAGAACTTGAGTTAGATTTGGAGGAGATTAGAACTAAGAGAAGTGCACAATTACGAATCCGCTCTCTTGAAAGTCTTAGGGACTAGGGAAGAACTCCAATAATAAAACGAGGTTTAACTTTACAATAACTGTCTATTTTTGGACAGTTATTGTTTTATATGATTTTAAGGAATCTCTAGATTTAAAATCTTACTTATTATATACATACATGAGTGGTAATTATATTCGATTTAATCTTACTTTTTAGCTTTATGAACTATATTATTTTACCGATAAAAATATATAACTGGGATTAGTATATTCATTTTCAATAGATAAAATCAGAAAATTAAGGCATTTGTTTTATAACTTAAAGGAGGATACTTCCATTGAATAAACGAAAATTAGCACTATCTGTCTTTATGGCTGTACCAATTGTAGCAGTATCAGTAGTTCATCCTATAGAGAGTCTTGCCGAAAATCAGGATTGGGTTAGTGAAGAAAGTGGATTAATCGCGAATCCTGACATGAATGGTGTTAACGTTAATGTTTATAGCGATGTACAAGTATTAGCTGAAAGTGTACCAACTTTAACAGCAACGACTGTGCAAGAGCTTGCTGCGCTTATTGAGAGTGAAATGAATCAATTTCAGACAAATGTGTCTATCCAATACACGGGCGATAGCTCAATGATTATGGAACAAATCAATAGCATCATAAAAAACAACTTACATAACAATGATTATTTAAATGGAACAGTTGCAAGTTGGAAATATGGCTATAAGGGTACTGCTAATAATGTTGTCATTAGTATAAATTTCAACTATCATACGACAGCAGAGCAGGAGGCCTTTATTCAGTCAGAGGTGAGACGGATTGTACAAAAAGAAATTAATCCATCAATGTCTGATTTTGAAAAAGTAAAGGCTATCAATGATTATATTGTATTAAATTCAACATACTCCTATAATTCATCGACAACACCCCATGCAGCCTATGCCATTCTTAATGAAGGGAAAGGGGTATGTCAGGCATACGCACTACTAGCCTATCGTTTATTGCAAGAGGCTGGAATGGAAGTACGCTATGTTACGGGCTGGGCTGGTGAGGCACATGCATGGAATATCGTAAAGGTAGATGGTCAATGGTATCATCTAGATACAACTTGGAATGATCCAGTATTCTCCACAAGTGCGGGAGATATGTCTGATTATGTTAGCTATAAATACTTTTTAATCTCAGATAATGCTATTTTCCAAGACCATCAAATTGATGATTTAGGCTATCCAAGTGCAACAAGTGAGCGTTTTGTGGCAATGAGAAATGTAGAAAGCCCAATACAAATTAATAAAGTTTTATATTATCCAAATGGCGCTGACAACCAAAAATTATATAAGATCGATTTAGGGAATATGAATTTACAAGAAGAGAAGGTATCTGATACCCGTGTACAACATTTGTTTTATGCAAATGATTGGTTATATTTTAGTAACTATTCAAATGGTGGATATCTCTATAAAATGAAGGCTAATGGCTTAAATAGTACGATGCTTGCAAACAAACGAGTGACAAAGATAACACGTGAGGATAGCGATTTAGTAGCTTATAATAACAATGTTGAAATCTATCGTGAAAGACTACAAGAGAATCCTATTGATGATACGAAAATCAACCAAGTTACAGAATTGACGAATCAAATCGTATTTCTCAGCAAAGATTTTAAAATGAAGGCAGAGCAATTATTTTCATTATTTGGTGATCTCTCGCAATCTGAGCAATCCCGACTTTCAGATGGAGTACAGCAGCGCATTAAGCTCATACAAGAGAAGTATCAAAAAATGGAGTCACTTACCTTTAATGATACAACAGCTTGGATATCTGTGCCGAAGGTGAATGATGTAAAGAAGCCTTGGACAATTCAGTTAAGCCAAGAAGTGTTAAACACACCTGAAAACTTAAAGCACATTGTATTACTTGATATGTTTGGCGACCCAATAGATATTTCTGTTCGAATAGATGGCAAAAAAATTACGGTGACGCCAACAAACAATTATATAGAAGGTATCCCCTACACGCTTGTCATCAATTCCAAATTAAAAAACGCAAATAATCAAACGTTAGATAAAGGCATCCATTTACAATTTAACTATCAAAAATGATTGAATTAAGAGAGAACAAAAATAAGAGCTCCGTAGACCAATAAGTCACGAAGCTCTTATTTTTAATGAAACTATTGTAAAGTTACTCAATTCTGTTTCAAAGGAAATTAGTCCAATATCTTTGACTAATATTAGATAAGTGGATGAAGCGAAGTAAAATTTAATATTTTTATAATTATTAACCTTTTAATATTTTGTACCGTTTGTTCTTTGTGCTAAAAAGTGCATCCCTAATTTAGAGGCTCAGTTGTATAAGTTGTAACCTTCGTATCCTTCATTAATCAGATAGTAATAACCGATATATCCCAAAGTATGGAGCATATCGATTATTTTTTTAAAACGATTGGTTTCCTCATAATATACGACTTTAGAATGTGTTTGAGTGTTTTTATTCCAACTTTTCAATAGTTACTGTACTTGATTTTTTTGATTAGATGCCATTTTATTCATTACATTACTGAATCATATATCATTTCTGTACTTCGAATTCTTTAGACGAAACTTTGGCTCTAACGAACGGGCAATAAATGTAGCAAATTCTGCGCGTGTTAAAGCATTGTTTGGATAAAATTTACCTGATGCGGCTGTGATGTCATTCGAAACTAATGCCTGGATATGCTTATAATATGGATGTTTACTTGGGACATCAGAAAACGCCACTTTTGAAGTACCACTAAATTCAAACGCTTTCGTTAGAATAGCTGCAAATTCACCTCTAGTAACTGCTTTATCCCTATTAAAATTCTTTTCCTTTTTAAAAAACCCTTTTTCAGTGGTAATGGCTATAGCTGAGAAATCATAATCACTTTCATTTACATCGCTATACCCTGGGTTAGAGTAAGATTCATTTTCTAAACTTAATGCCTGAACTAATGCAAGGGCAACCTCATTTTTTGTCATTGTATTTGAAGGTGAAAAATGTGTGGCACCATAGTATATCTTTCCCTTGACAACTAATACAATGGGAGTGTGCATAAGCCCATTTTCAATCAAATACATAATTGTGTCATAATGTGGATCCCCTTTCTTTACATCCTCATATTTTTCGGATGCAAAACTGCTTGGTGCTACCAAGGTAATAGTTAATATAAATATTAACAAAGATAATAATATTTTTTTCACTGTGAATCCTCCAATATTTTTATATAAATAATACTATACAATTAGTATATTTCCAATTTGATTATTTTTTCCCATATACGATAAAAATAATCTATAAATAATATATCTACAACTTTTTTTGCATTGTAATTACATTTTTATGCAAGTGAAGTTAATATCCTACAAAGAACGTAATTAATCTCACTTTGATGCTTACCTTATATTTCAAGAGATTTCTGTGATAGCGGCAGAGTTTTTTGCTATCGCTAGTCTAAGGTATTAATAACGAACCAATTTTTTTCAACCCGTTCATATTGTCTCAATCAGTATAAACCTCGTCCACCCTAGCGAATTTTATGAAGACAACAATCCTCACATTATTCATTTTCTTTTATGATTACCCAAAAGTTTATGTAACTTTTTTAATATAAATGAGTCTACTTAAGAAAATAGCGTTACTGGATGTACTAATGAATTCAGATAATGAAGTTTACTATCAAATACGTCTCATATATAGGTCGATTTGAGTTTGATAAAAGTTAGCTTCAACCCTTTAAAATTCAGTGGGATGGTGATTATATAAAAGGATTCAGAGGGAGGCAATAAGTTTTATAGAAAATAATCATGGTATTTTAGAATATCATTTGTTCCATATGAAGCTTTTGAAGGAGAAAGGCTAGCACTCTAGTACCGAATTCTACTTTATTCGATAAAAATCCCACATTTTGGGCTTTGTTCATGTTAAGATGGTAGAGACGATTTTAAGAGGAAAAAAGGAGATTGAGATGTTTAGAAAACTAAAGACTACATGTATTGTATCAGCAGTTGCGTTGGCTACGATTTTGCCAGGACAAGCGTCTGCATCAGCTACTAGTAACAATGGAATTCAGATAAAAAACAATGTTTCGATTACGATTAATGGAGAGACGATTCAAGTCAATGATCCTATTTTAAATAAATCGGATTTCTTATTATTACCAATGCGTGCATTGTATGAAGCGGTTGGTGCAAGTGTGGATTGGGATAAGGAAACGTTGACGGCATCGGCGATTCGCAATGGTAAGATGGTTGATTTAACGATTGATTCGAATACGGCTTTAGTAGATGGTCAAGAGGTTGCAATGGATGTTGCGCCATTTATGTATAAGGATCGTACCTACATGCCATTACGTTTCGTCAGCGAAAACTTTGATGGTGTTGTTAATTGGGATGAGACTACTCAATCGGTAGATATTACATTATCAGATGAAACAACAGCACCACCGCAGGAAGACCCATATATCTTACATATCAATAACAAACGTATTGTCATGAAAGATCCGATTGTTACAAAGGATGGAAGAACATATCTACCTGCTAGCTATATTTATGATTATTTAGATGATTCATCTGGCACTTGGCAACCTGATGGTTCCTTTGAATTGCTAATTGGTGGTATGAGTTTTATTTTCAATGATAACAGCAATCAGGCTTTGATTAACAATGAGGCAGTGACAATGATCGAAAAGCCATTTATACAAAAAGGCAAAATGTATGTTCCTGCTAAGTTTCTAGTGGATGCATTAGGCGGGAATTTGCGTTATATCACAGAAAAAAAAGAAATGTATATTTATGTATATCGTTATATGTATACAAGCTCTTTCCTTGAAAAATCATACGGCACTACGTCATCGCCAGAGGTTATTCCTTCTGCTCGTTTAGAAGGGGATCGTGATCTATTTATTAGTGATAATCCAGAAACATTAACACGCAAGCTTGTACCAATAAATAATGTAACACTTGCACAATACGACGTGAAGCCAACGAAAGCAATGAACAAGCACCGTGTCTTTGGCTGGCACTATAACACGCTAGGAACAGATGTCAATATTGGTATTACTGTTCAAAACAAGTCTATGACAGAGAGCATTAAAGTGACTGATTCGAAAGGCATTAACCAAAAAACAGGTAATAGCTGGGTAGGTCATGATATTGGTTTAACAATTGCTGATGCTGAATTAAATAATAAACTAAAAAAATCAGAGAGTAGTGGCATTGTTATCGCACCAGGTGAAACGAAGCTAATTGAAACATATGACCTACACTATGATTATATTATTGGTTTTTTACATGATTTAGATATTCAAGCAGTCAATGGTGGAAAGCCAGAATATACAATACGTACAGTGCTTTCAAAGGATAATACGGATTTAACAACCATCCATTCGGACCAGGTTGCGGTTGATGAGTATGCGAAACACCCAAGAGGTGCGTGGCCAAGTGCTTCAATTCTAGCAGAGCTACCAGCCTATACTGTAGATTCGCCTGAAGTAGGCTATAACATTTCCAATGGCCGTACAGACCATCTTCAAACGGCTGAAAATTCACTTTCTCAAATCAATGGAGCGGTTGGGAACCCAGGTCACTTCGGTATGAACTATAAAGTATCTATTCCTGTTGTCAATCCAACAGGCTCTACAAAAACGATTAAGCTGAAGTTGGCTGGTCGAGGAGGTTTATACAGCGGAGCGATTAAGGTGAATGGCAAAGTGTATTTAGTGCCTTCTTTAAGAGTCGGGGCAGAGTATGTTGAATTACCAGATTTTAAGATGAAGGGCTCGAAAGACACAATTGAATTAGAGCTAATGCATGCTGGTGGTGTCAACCTTCCAGTAGCAATCTATGTAGAAACAAAATAAAAAAGTCACTGGCACGGGCCATGTGACTTGGTACGTGCCATACTTTGAATTAATTCGGAGTGAAAAATGGCAAGAAAACTAATAACGATTATTGTAGTCCTTTTCATGCTTACACTAACAGTTAGCCCCATCAATGGACAAGCTGCTGGTTTAGGCAATAAAGTCAGTGAAGTTAAAACAGAGGTTTCACCACAGGTAATACATTCACAGCAAAACTATACGTCAGGTTCAATACGTCAGTTTGTAAATGTTTTAGATGTTAATTTAAATAATACATATACAAAACTAGAAATTGGTATGCCAAATCCTATTAATTCATTAAAAACAACATCAGCGATGGCTAAGCAAAACACAGTTGATGGGCATCGTGTTGTTGGGGCTGTCAATGCCTCTTACTTTTTAGGAAATGGTATGCCTGCGAACTTGTTAGCAGAAAACAATGAAATTGTGAACTATGGTATTTTGGGAGATACATATGATAGTCCAACACAAAAGCCAGTTGCATTTGGTTTATCGAAATCAGGGAAAGCGATTGCAGATTATTATTCTACAAATCTAACTTTCCAAGTGAATGGCAAAAGCTATCCTATTGATCTTATTAATAGTGAACGAGGAACAAATAAAAACGTTTTATATACACCAGAAAAAAGATCAACAGGGACAAATACTTGGGGTGTAGAACTTGTTGTGTCAGGCGCTAGCCAAGATACAAGCACCCTGCATTTTGGTGATCAGTTCTCAGGTACAGTATCTCATGTAACAGCATATGGAGCAGAAGGTAACTCTTCTGTACCAGCAGATGGCTTTGTTATCTCTGTACAAAATAAAGAGTTAGCCGCTGAATTAAGTAGCATTCCAGCAGGTACAAGCGTGGATGTCAGCTTATCGATCGATCAAAAATGGATGGATGCACAGTTCATTTTAGCTGCTGGACCAATGCTTGTGCGTAACGGCAAAGTGGATATTTCTATGCCAACGAATTCAGGGTTTGCTTCTACACGTAGTCCGCGTACAGCAGTAGCTATAGATGCTACAGGTACAAAGGTATCTCTTGTGACGATTGATGGTCGCATAAGTGGTCATAGTAATGGTGTTAATTTATCGGATTTAGCTGCTCATTTAATTTCAGTGGGTGCTTCTTCGGCTATTAACCTAGATGGGGGCGGCTCTACAGCAATGGTGGTGCGTAATCCAGGAGGTTATTTCGCTAATTTAGTGAATAGACCGTCAGAAGGTAGTGAACGTCGTGTATCTGCCATTTTACAGGTAGTGAATACAGCGCCACCAGGGAAAGTAAAATCAATTACGTTAAGTAGTGTTGGTCAAGTAATGAAAGGATCTTCTGTAGATATGCAAGTTGCAAGGGCTTATGATCAATACTTGAATCCAATGACCATCAACCCAGCAAATATGAACTGGACAGTTGAAGGAAATATCGGCAAAATGGACGGTGCAACCTTCACAGCAACACAAAAGGGTGAAGGGAAAATTATTGGGGAGTATGATGGAATTCGTACGTCTGCGGCTGTGAAAGTAGTAGATCTAGCAGAGAAACCAATTGTACTAGATAGCTTTGATAATACTTCTTCTTGGACAACAGAAACAGCGAAAGCCAATGCTTCATTAGCAAGCTCTAAAGAGTATGCTAGACAGGGAACTGCTAGCTTACAAGTAAACTATGATTTTACAACAGCAGGTACAGGCACAAAAGCAGCCTATATGGTTGCGAAAACACCAATTACTATTTCAGGGCAGCCTAAAAATATCGGTCTTTGGGTATTTGGCGATGCTGGTAAGCATTGGCTAAGAGGCGTTGTGATTGATGGTGCTGGAGCTAAGCATACAATTGATTTCACAAGTCAGGGCGGTTTAGACTGGAGTGGGTGGAAGTACGTGACGGCAGATATTCCAAGTGATCTACCACAGCCACTAAAATTCGAACGTTTGTATGTTGCTCAGCCAACAGCTTCTCTTCAAAAGAAAGGTCAGCTGTATTTCGATCAATTACAAGCAGTATATAAAGACAATCATGTGGAATTAGTTTATACAGATGTAACAAAAGGGCATTGGGCATTTTCCGAAATCCAAAGCTTATACGATCAATCTCTTATTAAAGGATACTCAAATGGAACGTTCAAACCTGAGGCATCCATTACACGTGCTGAGGCAGCTACGATCATCGCTAGAGCTTTAAATCTAACTACAACGAAGGATTCCAGCTTTAAAGATGTGAGTAAGAGCCATTATGCATACAGTGCCATTGCCGCAGTTGAGCAGGCTGGCATTATTAAAGGGCAAGAGGCAGGGAAGTTTAATCCAAACGGACAGCTTTCACGTGCTGAAATGTCTGCCATTTTAACAAGGGCCTATAAATTAACAGGTACAAGCAAAGTAAGCTTCTCAGATGTGAAATCAACACATTGGGCGTACAGCCATATCCAAGCACTTGTCGCAAATGATTTAACTGGCGGCTTCCCAGATAACACATTTAGACCAGATGCACAAATTACACGGTCTCAATTTGCAAGCTTCTTAAATAGATGTTTATCATTAAAATAAAGAAGACAAATCCTCTGTAACAGCTACAGAGGATTCTTTATGTTGTCTTGAAAAACAAAACAATTAACAGAATTTTTGTGAAAGGTGAAGTGGATATCCGTTGCTTGCTTACCTGTGGGCTAGCGAAAAGCACAACAACCCACAACTTTTTATAAAGGTTTTCACTAATCATTTTATTGAGAAGTGCTGTCACTCAACATTTCTCCCCATTTTTCACTACTGTTAGTATGAAAGAAAAGGAAAGACACATTTTCAGAGAGGTTGATTGGAGTGGAGTCAGCGACACTCCTAGGGGATTGAGCGTCATAGATGAGACCCTGGAGCGAACGTAAGTGAGTGAAGCGGCTCATCGGACGCCCCCTGGAAAGGACGCTGGCGGCACGGAAATCAACCCATCGCTCGCTTTGCTAAATGTTTTTTTAGTGTTATCTTCTTTTCTAACAAAAAAACCGCCTTGTCCATAAAAGGACGAGGCGGTTTTAGATTAGAAAACGATATATTTCACATATTGCTTCCAAGTTAGCTCTTTAAAATGGCTCCAATGTATTTTCTCAACAGGTAATGTTCTGAAGGTATAGGCTTCGAGATTACGTTTCTCATTCGAAAGCATTGGCGTACCTTCATCAAGATAATCCATAAAGATAGCTGACTTAGCCGTTTTAAATTGCACATTGACATCAATTAGCTGTATTTTACCGTCCTGATTGATGATATACAATTTTTTGTTCCCTTTTTTAGCTGTAGCTAGCCACGATTTATCGACTTTATAAGAATCGAATGCTTCGTTAACAATAATAGAGGCTTTGCCAGTTGTTGAAAATGGAATGTCCTCAAGTGGGGCATCCTGCTGTAAGGTCACTTCATAATTAGTTGGTTGTGGCAAGGCAGCCGTTTTAGCTAGCTCATTTGCCCAAACTGTCTGATCGTCAGTAGCAATCGTTTGTTTTTCTAATACGATGCCAGATAGATCATCCTTGACATGCTTCACCTTGAAATCTACAGTTTGTCCTTCCTCCACCTTTTGCCATTCCTTTTCTGATAAATAGGCATACATTGCTTTTTCATTCGAATAGATTTCAAAAGTTAGCGCACCAGCTTCTTCCTTAATCGCTGCCACCACACCATCAATAGGGCTGATAATACCCTGACGAGATTGAATTTGTGTAATTTGGGCTTCAAGTAACGCAATTTGACGATTTGTTTCAGCAATATGTCGATTTAACAGGGCAACTGCTGTAGATGCTGAATTTTGTTGAGCAAGCTCTAATTTTAGCGTTACAGATAGCTTGTCATTGATTTGATCCGTATTAATGGAGCTTTTTGGATTTGAATCGTCTCCATATTCATCCTCAATTTGATCAAGTGCATCCTGTAAATCTTGTAATTCTGTTTCATAGGCAGTGCGTTCAGATTCAAGCTTTGTTAACGCCTCATCCACCTCATCCGTTTTATAGGTAGCAAGTACATCATTCATCATCACTTCTTGGCCACGCTTTACATTCACAGCTGATAAGTTAGTTGCATCAGCAGTAATCGTGTATGTCTCAGCAGGTGCTACAATCGTTTCCTTATGAAGACGCTCTGTATTCGTGCCGATATAAGCTTTTTGAAATTCATCGATAAAGTAGGATCGTGTCACGTTGCTATTATCTTTAAAGACAAAATAAGCATTTATGCCGATTACTAGCATTGCTAACACGATGGTCGTAGTTGTCCATGGTCTTGTTTTGAGAAATGCCATCATCCTAACCCCCTAGCAATCCATTCTTTAATTGGTAGTACACTAATCAAACCAACAAATATGGCCATAAATAGCTGTACTCCAATCAATTTGACTACTAACATTTTTCTACTAGCTTCTTCCTCCCATTTTGATAAGAAGAGATACTGTACAATAGTGATTAAAACCGTTGTTACCGTCAATTGATTGAGGGTAAATAACACGAAATCTGTTTCAATCACCTGTAGGGCAGCAGGAGCTAAGGAGAAGAAAGAAAACATGGTTGTATAGCCTACTGCATAGAAAACAGCAAAGAGGATTGCTTTTTCAATTAATAGAAAGGCTACAACATAAAGCTGGACTTTTTTTATCCAATTATAAGGAATGTCCGTTAATAGATGTAATAGATAGGTAACACCATAATAGTGGAAGCAAAAATAGACGATTGCCCATAAAACGGCACCAAGCATCGAAAGGATACGTGCTACATAGTATTCATTTTGTAAATCCATTGCGAATAAGGATGTTAAATTTTCTGTCCCCATTCCCCAATATTCGCGAGCAGCAAACAACAGGATGAAAAGAATGAACACCGTTAGTACTCGTTTTTTATATCCGATGACCTCGCCTTCCTCTACGATGCTAGTAAAGTAGGTAGGATTTTTTAAGCTATGCCAGAACTTATAATGGTAAAACATAAAACAGCGTCCTTTCTTCCAAAATAGGATATCAAAGTTGTAGTATACACCTTGTAAAGATATTATGACATATGAAAAAAGCTGTTTTTTTCCAATAAATTCGAAAAAACATATTTTCTTATTATATGTCGATTGGTGAAAACCTCATATAACACCATTGTATAGTATAATTGAAATAACTTCCTGTTTTTCTAGCTAGTAATTTAGAAAAATTACTTTTGATATGTCTCATTTTGTAAATATATTAGAATGGCTTGAAATCAAGCAATTTACACCGATACTAAAGTCATAAATTCTAAATGAAAATGAATACAATCATTTTCCTATACATAAACGATGAAAGGGTGGTTCGATTGAATCGAAAATTGACAGCAGGGGTCATAACGGGTCTTTTATTGGCACCTACGGCTATAGCGAACGCACAGGAAAATGATGCACAATCTCGCGTCACAACACATACAGAGCAAGTTGCCTATATGAATGAGGTAGCGGCTGCCACGACAAGAGAGCAGCTTATTGCTCAATTTGGTAAGCTGTCAGAGAACTCATCGGCTGATGACATGGTCATTGCAAAAGGAGATCTTCAAGTTTTAAGTGCAGCAGGCTTTAATGAACACGAAGTTGCATTTATTGAAGCGAAGTATCGCTATGTGGAGGAGCAGCGTAGCTTATTAAGTGAGCTACAAAAATTAGGAAAAGAAATGACGGGAATCTCGTTTACAAGTAAAACATTTATTGCAGAGGTAGCCGCATACGATAGGAAATATGATAACTTTTTAAATATTGGCACGGATAATCTAAAAGCGTATGTAACTGTTCAAAAGGAATTTGAAGCAGCTGTCAATGAGGCGCTAGTGAATAATGCAAAAGACATTGCCAGTACAATTCGCGGCACTTCTTTACAATACGGCTATACTGATGCAGAACGCAATGCCTACTTTAAAGGCAAGGGAATGGATGTTGACAAATTAAATAAGTTAAAAGTGGATGCGACTAAAGCAGAAGGAGTAGCTACAGAATTAGTTCTGTTAGTTGAGTTATTGGAAAAATCCTCAGATTACTCAGCTGTTTTGCCTAAAATAAATAGTTTTACAGCGAATTATAATGGGTTGACAACAGAGCAAAAGAAAGTAATTGAAGCGTACAATCCAAATGATGATAAGGTTACACCTTTTAAAAAGTATAAGGATGCATTAGCAGGTTTGTCTGCTCTAGAAAAAGTGACTTCTAGTATTGCCGAGCTAAAAGGCAAACAGCCAGCAGATTTCACTTCAGCATCAAGCTTAATTAATGCGGTAGCAGCAATTGATAAAGCCTACAATAATCTGGATGCAGCGTCTAAAAATTTAGTAGAAACAGAATATAAGAGCATCGAACAATATCGTCAGGCGGCCAATATTTCGAAAAGCATTTCTACATTACGTGTATCCAAAGATGACGCTTATCGTATTGCAGTTAATGAGCTAAAAACAAAATACAACGGCCTAACAATTAATAAAGAATTTGTTAAAAATGCGAGTGAATTACAATCATCAATTGACAATATTACTGTGGCTGAAAGTATCGAAGCCCTTATAAAATTGATTGAGCCTAAAGCAGACAGTGAAAAAGTAGCTGCCATTAAAGCAGCACGTGCAGCTTATGATAATCCACCTGCTCCAACTGGAATAACAATCAATCCAAGCAATGTAAAAAAAATCGTCAGTAATTTAGCCGAGCTGACAGCGTGGGAGAAAAATTTAGGTGCTGCGTTAAAGGTAGATAAGTTAATTGATAGCTTAAATCCAGCTGAAAAAACTTTTGAAAGTAAGACACTCTCTGCCTGGACTGCCTTTAACAAGTTAAATGAAAATGATAAAGCGTTAGTGCAAGGAGCTGCAAAACTAACACTGTTTCAAAAATACGCTGATCTATCAAAAACAATCAATACATTAAAACCTTCAGCAGATTACAGCGCACAGCTTGCCGCAATAAGAAACCAAGTAGATAAATTAGATGCACAAGGTAGTGGCTATGAAGAAGCTCTTAATAATTTAAAAACACAGCTGATTGTAAAAATAGATGCTTTAATTGATGAAGAAAAAGCGGTAAAAGAAGTTATAGAGGAAATTGATCTGCTAGATAAAAATATAGCTATTGAAAAAATATTAACCGCACGAGCAAACTATAATGCGTTATCACCAACAGCTAAAAAGCGCGTAACGAATATTAAAGAGCTAACAGATTTAGAGAAATCCTATAAATCGGTTGTTAATGTCATCTCTCAATTTGAAAAATTGGATCCTTCCTCTAAAAGCTATATTTCTAAAGCAAAATCAGCTTATACGGCTTACTCCAAACTAGATAATGCTAATCAGGAGTTTGTTTTAAATTATAAGGGCTTGAGTAAAAAAGTACCTGTTATAGATGTTATTGTTCAAATTGATGCTTTAAATACTTCAAAAAAGACCTATAAAGATGATGTGCAAAAGGCAACGGGTGCTTATAACGCATTGAATAATATAGAGCCAAAACTTCAAGACGAGGTCATCAATTATGTTCACCTAACAAACGCACAAGGCTATATCAATACGGCCAAAGCATTTGATGACCGTATTATAGCCTTAGCAAATGAAGGCCCTGACACATTTGTCAAAAAGGTAGCCGAACTTACATTAGAATATAAAGCAATGGATAAGAACGCACAGAAGCTAGTGGAGCAAGCCAAAATGTTAAGCTCCTATGAAAAGGATAACAAGGCAGTAATCAAGGTGATTCAAATGATTGATGCCTTAAATCCAACAAATAAGGATTATACAAAAAGGGTTCTTGATGCACGTAAAGCCTATAATGCACTTGATCAAGTTTCCCAAAAGCGTGTAACAAACTATGCTAATCTCACTGCTGTAGAGGATGTTGCTTCCTTGATTGGTCTTATTGCGTCGTTAAAACCAACGAGTAAAACTTTCTATCAAGATATGAAAACAGCACGCGAGCTTTATGATTCCTTGCCAGCAGAGAAGCAGCAAGCGATCGTAAACTATGATGCACTGGTAGCAGCAGAGAATGAACAGGGGTTAGCACAGAGTGTAGTCGAGCTAATTAACTTAACCGAAGTGCAAGATGCAGACTACTTAACGAAGCTGATGAATGCTCGTGTAGCATATGATAAGCTATCATCTAACCAAAAGAAATTAGTGACGAATATTAAAGATTTAACAACTCGTGAAAAAGCAGTTAAACCAATTTTAAGTGTGATGGTTCAAATTAATGAATTAGACCCAGAATCAACAAGCTTTGTTAGTAAGGTAAACTCAGCACGTAAAGCGTATGATAAACTATCGAAGGAGCAAAAAAAATACATCGATAATATTGATATTCTCTTAAAATTTGAGCCTGTCTCTAGTGTGATGGAATTAATTAGTAAACTAAAATCTTCAAGTAACACATTCCTTCAAGATACATCACGAGCACGCTCACTTTACGATGCACTACCTGACGATATGAAGCAATACGTGACCAACTACTACTTATTGCAAGCAGCTGAGTCTAGTATTTTAGGTGCTGGAAATGTTATGCAAATGATTAATGACTTACCGTCCATTGATCCAAAGCAGTATGTGAAACGTATTCAAGAAATCCGTGCTGCATACAATGCTTTACCAAAAGATCAGCAACGGGCTGTTCAAAATTATAAAGTGCTACAAGATCAGGAAAAGCTAATAAAGCCTGTAATGAGTATTGTAGAAGATATCGATCGATTACTAACGGCAAAAGATATGAATAGCCAATACCAAAAGATTTTAAAAGCCTATGATAAGCTTAATGCGGATCAACGTCGCTATGTTTATAACGACCAGCTATTGCTTTCGCTAGATAATGTTATCAAGGTTTATAATAATATTGCTAAATTGAATCCAAAGGATAAATATTACTTTGGCATGGTGGAAGCGGCGCGTAAAGAATATGATAGTTTGAATACGACAGATAAACAACGTATCTCCAATTATTCTCTTTTACTCGAAGCAGAGAAAAGTTTAGCTGATGTGAAGAAGGTTGTGGAGATCATAGCGGGACTGTCTCCAAGCTCGTCGACGTATATTGAAGATGTGGCAAATGCCGTTGCTGCCTATAAGGCATTGGACTCTAAAATTAAAGGACAGGTCATTAATGAGGATGTCTTAAAGCAGGCTGAAAAAGATGTGGCTGCCGTTCTCAAAGTTGTTCAAGCAATCGGCAATATTGATCCAGATAGCTCATCATTCGAGAAAAAAGTGCTAGCAGCTCAAAAAGATTATAGTAATTTGTCCATTGAGCAACAGGGCTTAGTATATAATTACCGCATTCTAGAAGACTATCTTAAAATGATTCAATAGTATGATAAAAAAGGAGTTTTCCCAATGAATATAACGGGAAAACTCCTTTTATAAGTAAGAAAAAATGAATCCTAATATTAATTTCCAAAAAAGTGAAACTATATCATCTGAAATTCGTATCTTATAGTATAAATGGTCGCTTTGATGGGGAGGTACCATTCATACATTTTTATTTTGCCAACGTGAGGAGGTCGCCCTGTTGAAAAAATTATTGAGTATAATGGTACTTTCAATAGCTGCAACCGTAGGAAGTTTAACTAGTTTTAGTCAAGTAGAAGCAGCGTCTGCTAAGGCAGTAGATGTGACAAATTCATACTGGGCAAATGCTTCGATTCAACATATGCTCACAAAACAATATATGACTACATATAACGACAACACTTTTAAGCCAGAGCAAGCTATTACAAGGGCAGAGGCTGCTGCTGCCATTGCTCGATCCCTTCAAACAAACATTGACATTGAGAACCCTGTAAAATTCAAGGACGTTCCTACAACGCATCCATATTACAAGGAAATTTGCCAGCTTGTTAAACTGGGAGTTATTCAAAAAAGTGATGCCTTTCATCCAGAAGAGCCTTTAAAGCGTATGCAGGTGGCAAAAATGCTAGCTCTTGCGTATCAACTTAGGGTAGATAGCAAAAATAACAGTCAATTTGCGGATATTACACGTACGCATTGGGCAAAAGATTATATCGAATCCTTAGCAGATATCGGCATTATTAGTGGGGTAGATGCTAAGCATTTTGCTCCTGACCAATTGGTAACACGTGCGCAGTTTGCTGTATTTGTTGAGCGTAGCATGGCTTTTCAACAAAAAATTAAGGCGTTGGAAGTAGCCTATGACTATCTAGCAAAGGATTATATCCCAACTGTAAACCTTTCTTCTGAGTGGTCAAAAAAGGTGATTGAATTAATAAATGTTGAAAGACAGAAGAATAAGCTAGAACCTGTTGCTTATGATTCGGAACTTACACAAATTGCCATTATCAAAGCACAGGACATGGTAAATCGCCATTATTTTGAACACGTTTCTCCATTTTATGGAGCACCTTGGGATTTAGCGACATTATTTGATTACAACTATACAAGTTTTGGAGAGAATATTGCTAGAAATATTAAAACTCCTGAAATTGCTGTTAAGGCATGGATGGCTTCACCTAGCCATCGAGATAATATTTTAAAAGAGCACTATACGAACACAGGTGTTGCAATAGCACAGGATAGCAAAGGAAATTACTATTGGGTCCAAATGTTCTCTAGTCAATAAGTTGTTGTGTAACAAAGAATCGCTAATATTACAGAAATGTTACGAAAGTTCCAAATTACGATAAAAAAATCCCCTTTTTAACGCTGGAAATACCGCCAAACGTTGGTATTACAGCGTTTTTTTGCTGTCTAAAACCGTTACACAATTGAAAAATAACATTCGCCTCTTTTGTGATAGTCTATGTATAGGCAAAAAAGTTTTGAGAGGGGTATAACAAAAGTATGAATAAGAAATGGTTATTACCGATTTTTGCATCATTTATGTTATTTTCAACTACTAATATTAATACTGCTGAAGCAGCGTCTAAAGCAGATTTAACTGATACAGCTTCTAAATATTTAGGTGTTCCATATAAATATGGCGGTACTACAACTAGCGGTTTTGATTGCTCTGGCTTTACTTCTAAAGTATTTTCAGACTTAGGCATTCAATTAAACCGTACGTCAGGATCTCAATATCAACAAGGTACTGCAGTTGCCAAAAGTGATCTTCAAGTTGGCGATTTAGTATTTTTCAATACAAGTGGTAGTGGTATTTCACATGTGGGGATATACATAGGTGATGGTAAAATGATCCACTCTCAAACTGGTCAAGGTGTAAGCTACTCAAATGTTAATGACCCATATTATTGGGGCGATCGTTATGTAGGTGCTAAACGTGTGGCAACATTTGATGCTCAACAACAAGCTGAAGTAAAACAAGCAGCTATTGACTTTTCCGTATATGCTTCTCGTGCAGAGGTAGCAGTACAAATTGCAAAAGCTTTAAACTTAGATACATCTGATACTACTACTAGTTTCGTAGATGTAAAACCTACATATGCGCATGCAGGTGCTATTGCAGCTGTAGCAAAATTAGGTATCTTTGAAGGCGATGCAAATGGTAAATTCAACCCGTCTTCACCGATTACGCGTGCCCAAATTGCTAAAGTATTAGTGTTAGCGTTTGGTCTTGAAAATAATGGTGGAAGTGTAGCATTTAGTGATGTGCCTCAAAAGAGCTGGGCTAATGAATATGTTTCTACTCTAGCGTCAAATGGCATTACAAATGGTGACGGAGACGGTAGCTTCGGTTCCGATGAATTACTAAAAATCGAACAATTAAAAGTTTTTATTGAAAGAATCCAACAATAAGTTCATAAAGTTAACACTTTAATTGTGTCATAGATTGCAAGAAATGATCTTTTGAATAGCGTATAATGGAAGAAGGGTTTGCAATAGCAGACTCTTCTATTTTTATGATAATTTTGTAGGAAAGGATGTGAATTGGAAAATTAAATTTTAACAGTTCTATTGTATGATGCTTTATTTAGCTAATTTTGTTAAAATGGACACGTTAAGAGAACAAGAAGGGAGGAAATAAGACATTGAACATCAAAAAAATTAGTCTTATCTTGTGCGTCTTATTCATTTCGGCTTCTATGTTTACGATACATAGTGCAAGTGTCAGTGCAGCTAACAATTCGAATATAACATTTGAAGATGTTACTAAAAATCACCCAGCCTATGAAGAAATCAATTATTTAGTAAATTTGGGGGTAATTCAAGGTTACTTTGTGAATGGTAAGAGAGTCTTTGGCCCAAATAATAGTGTAACAAGAGGACAAGCAGCCAAAATGGTTGTTGTTGCCTCTGGTAATAAACCATTAGTGGTAAATAAATCTAGCTTTTCAGATGTGACAGTCGGCACTGAAATGTCAGGTTATATAGAACGTGCTGTACAGCTAGGATTTTTCGACAAAAATATAAAAGGTCAATTCTTACCAAATAAGCCTCTAACTCGTGGAGAAATGAGTTATGTATTAACAAAGGCTTTTAATTTAGATACTAGTGAGTATGAGGGGATTGACTCACCTTTTACTGATGTAGGAATCACACATGAATATGTGAAATACATCAATACAATCTATTATAATGGCATTACCAACGGAACAGGGAATACGTATTTACCGAATGGCACTGTAACACGTTCCCAATTCTCACTATTCGTTGCACGTGCAAACAGTGAAAAATATCGCTTAGAGCTTCCTGTAAAAGGTGTACAAGTTCCAGATACATCACAAGTCATTGGCTTAGTGAAGGTCACTACAGATGGGTTAAACATCCGTAAGACAAAAGATTCTACTTCAAGCACGAACATTGTGGGCAAAGTCAATACAGGCGGTAAATTATCAGTCTACGCTGTTGAAAGTAATTGGCTAAAGGTTACTTATAAAGGCGCATATGCCTATATCTATAAGCAATATGCAGAATTTGTAGATGCAGATGGCAATGCGTTAGGAACAGTCGAAAAAGAAGTAACGACAAAAAATGCTGTCAATTTATATGTGAAGCCTACATCTTCAGCAAAAGTCATTTCATCGATTAAAGCGAACGAAAAGCTTCCTGTTTACAAAACAATTGGTGGCTACTATTTAACACAAGTAAATGGTTTACCAGGTTATATTGTAGCGAATAGCACTACGGATATTGTGGAAGAAGAAAAGCCAAATCCAAATCCGAATCCAAATCCAGATCCAACGCCACCAGCTTCTGGTGATGTGCTAGGTAGAGTCACAGTGGCTAATTTAAATGTTCGCAGTCAAAGTAACTCTACATCAGCCGTGTTATTTAAGCTGAATAAAGGGGAGTATGTCCAAGTTAATAACATCAATGGTTACTGGGCAGAAATCACCTATAATGGCCAAACAGGCTATGTTCACAAGTCTTATTTGAAACTATTAAATCAAACAGCTAAACCTTTACAAAATCGTATTATCATCCTAGACCCAGGTCATGGTGGTAAAGATCCAGGTACAGTAAAGGGCTCTGCTTCTGAAAAGAACATTACATTAAAAGTCAGCACACAAGTGAAACAATTACTAGAGAATGCTGGTGCAAAAGTTTATATGACACGTACTGGTGATACGTATCCATCCTTACAAGATCGTGTAGACTTTACTCAAGCAAACTATGGTGAAATTTTTGTAAGTGTTCATGTCAACTCTGCTGCTAATACGTCAGCGTCTGGTACTGAAACATATTATGCAATATCTACAGGAGATATGTATCAGGAAGACATTGATTTAGCGACATATGTTAATAATCAAATTGTCAACAATTTAAATATGAAAAATCGTGGTGTCAAGCAAGAGCAATACTACGTAATTCGTAATATGGTGATCCCGTCTATTCTAGTAGAACTTGGTTTCTTAACGAATGCAGAGGATAACAGTAAAATGACAAATGATCAATACGTTAAATTATTTGCAGAATCTATTTATAATGGTATTTTGCAATACTATAAAAAACAATAATTGATTAAAGAGACGATTCCAAAGGTGTACGAGCCTTTGGGATCGTTTTTCTTATTCTCTATATACCCACATAAGAGAAAGACAAACTAATTGATAAAATTAGCTATAAAATTTTTCTAATCATACAAATAATGGGCTAAATTGATCGCTACGGCAAAGATAAGGAAAAGACACATTTGCACATATGATTGGAGTGGAGCCAGCGTCACTAGCGTCACAGATGAGAACCTGGCGGAACGGAAATCAACCTCCTGCCTTATGAAACGGCCTTTTTCCGCTAGTGACTTTATCAAAAAAAGTAAATGACTGCCTCCTTTATAAGAGGCAGCCATTTACGCTATTTCACGGTATTGATGAATTTAATATAATCCTTACTTATATATCCAGGTTCAGTGTTTAGTTTATCGGAAACAACTTGATACCAACCATTTGAGCTTGTATCTGTAACGATGACAGGCATATTACTTTTACTAAATGTGAAAAGTGGACTTTGACTTGTTGATGCATCTGCACGAACATTTAGTCCAGCTGTTGTTGTGAGAGCAATTTTATAAGGATTATTCGCATCTTTAAAGCCTAAAGCTTTTTCTGCACGATAGTAATGTCCTGCAATTTTTGCGCCCCAGAATGGATCTGAAGCGTATTTTACGTTAAAGCCGATAGCCTTAGAACCAACAACTGCACCATTCGTATAGCGTCCACCTGGCGTAATATAATTTGGCTGAAGGAATTTTTCAACTAGCTCATTAATATTGGCTTCCACACTATCAAACTTCTTGTTTAATGGATTTGTATCATAGACATATAATCCAAATAGATTGTTTAGATTTTGAGCGTGATCACTCATACCATAGGCACTCTCATGCTGTGCTAAGGATAAAATAAGCATAGCATTGATATGAGAATTGGCTTCCACTTCTTTTAATACAGAACCTAAACCAAGTAGTTTACTTTTAGTTGTGGCATTTTTATAAATCGTAGCACCTGAGCTTTCAACCTCTGCTAATTTTCCCACAATATATTGATCTAGCTCTTCTACAGTATATTGAGTTGTTGCACGAGCTGGTAAGAATTGATAGTAGTTATAGGCTTCTCCCTTTGAAGAACCATCAGCATTGGTAAAGTTGATGCCATCCCAGCTAAAGTATTTCTCACCCTGCTTCATAAAGCTAGGTGCCTTTCCATACACGTAACTAGCAGAATATTTATTAGTTTTATAATCATACAAAGTATGTTTTATTTCACCGTACTCATTTGTGTAATAAGAACGGCCTTTCACTAAAGCAGAAGGAATTAAGGTAACGTCAGCCTGCTTTAAATAGCCAGTATGACCAGCTAAGCGTACTTTTACTTGTGTGGCATCGCTACCTAGATATTCCATTTCTGTATTACCAGCAACTGCGATTTGATCCTTAATCGTTTCAGAATTTAGAGCAACATAATTATTCGTTACAACATAACCTGAAGTCATTTTAATAATTTTATCATTTTGAGTAATCACTAAGGAACTAGTCGTCATCGCCTTTTCTGCTGCTTCAAAGCTAGTAAAGGTTTGTTTGTCTACCAAGTTACCATTGGAAACTTCTTTGACGATATAGGCGGTAGTATGACCGTTATTACCAGTATTATTGTTGTTCCCATTATTATTGGTATTACCGTTATTTTCGGAGTTACCATTGTTTTCATTTTTACCAGCGTCAACCTGATCAGCAAGAAGAATTAACCGTAGAATAAATGTCGATGCCTCACCAATTGTGGCATTGTCTCTAGGTAAAAACATGCCGTTGGAGCTTCCTTTAATAAGTCCTAATTGCGCACCGATTGCAACATCCTGTCGGAAATCTTTAAAAATAGTTGCATTGTCTTTGAAGGTAATAGAAGAAGTACCTTTTGGTATTTTTAAATAATCAACTGCTCTAATTAGCATAACTGCCATATGCTCTCTTGAAATACGGTCATCTGGTTTAAATGAGCCATCCGTATAGCCAGTAATAATTCCAGCAGTAGCAGCAAGCTTAATTTCATTTGCAAATAAATATGTGTCTGACACATCTGTAAACGTTATCTCGTTCTTTGTGTCCAAATTTAATGCTTTTGCTATGTATGTGGCGAATTCACCGCGTGTAACCGTAGCATTTGGACGATAGCTTCCATTTGCATCCTTCAGTAATGCATTTTTCTGAATTAAATAGCGTAGACCACTTTCATGCATATGTCCTGATAGCTCGTCTGCATAGGCAGATTGAGGCTGCCAAATGACTAGACTAACAAGCATCATGAGTAACATAAAAATTGATAGTTTTTTCATAGTTTTACCCTCCTAAACTGATATCATTTTAACAAAGTTACACAATCAAGATAAGGGTCAAATGTTAGAAATGCCATAAAATATACCAGCGTTTTATAGGCAATAAGTATGCTTTTATAATTTGATGTGACGGTTAGTTTTAAAGAGGGGAAGAAAAGTGAACCGAAATTCACATGAGTTTCTTCTATTATATATGTCGTTTGTGTTACCCCCAAAAAAATAATGCCGTACATTGCTTACTAAGAAACAATGTACGGCATTTTATTGAAATAATTATTAAAGCATTTCTGAAGTTGTTTTTGCTTGCATATGCAGTTGTAGGTAGTCTGGGCCACCTGCTTTTGAATCTGTACCTGACATGTTGAAGCCACCAAATGGTTGATAACCAACGATTGCACCTGTACAGCCACGGTTGAAGTAAAGGTTTCCTACATGGAATTCTTCACGCGCTTTTTCTAGGTTCATGCGGTTTGTTGTGATAACAGCGCCTGTTAAACCGTATTCTGTATCGCTTGCAATTTCAATCGCATGGTCGAAATCTTTTGCTTTTGCAATGGCTACCACTGGTCCGAAGATTTCTTCCTTCATAATACGAGCAGAAGGATCTACGTCCGCGAACACAGTTGGTTGTACGAAGTAGCCGACTGAATCGTCTGCTGTACCACCAGCTACTAAACGACCTTCGCCTTTACCGATTTCAATGTACTCTGTAATTTTATTGAATGCTGCTTGGTCAAT